>JAILIM010000035.1 GCA_024695285.1 Bacteroidales bacterium | reverse complement strand
ATAGGAGACGGCGTGCTTGAGACGGCCGTTACCGGAAGTGGTGCCCGAGTCGTTCAGGCCGCTGGCGCCGGAGCCGCGTACGTTCACGCGGGAGTATCGGACGTTCGCATCGATGGAAGTCTTCTCCGAGGTCTTGAAATTGCCCTTGAAATTCAGGTTGTCGCGGACATAGTTGGAGCCGACCATGATGGCGTCGTCGCCCATGTGGGCATAGCCGACGTTCCAGTTGTAGCCCTCACCGCTGCCGGAAAGCGAGAAGTCGGCGGAGAAGGTGCTGCCCGTATTGCCGAAGACGGCGGCGATCCAGTCGTTGCCGGCGATCCCCTTGTACAGGTCGATGTCGCGGAAGGAGCCGAAATAGGACTCGTACTTGTCCGACACGTTGTCGCGGATCACCGCGAGCTCATACTGAAACTTGACGTAGTTCTCCGGATCCATCACCTGGATGGCATCCTTGTTCGCCATCCGCTTGAGGCCGTAGTAGGTGTTGAACTTGACGGAGACCTTCTGGCCCTTCTCGGCGCTCTTGGTCGTCACGATGATGACGCCGTTCGCGCCCCGGGAACCGTAGATGGCCGTCGAGAAGGCATCCTTCAGGACGTCGATCGACTGGATCTCGGAGGAAGGGATGTCGTTGATGGACTCCACGGGGAAGCCGTCCACGATGTAGAGGGGACTGTTGTCCTGGGTGATGGAGCTGCCGCCACGGACGCGGATCTTGATGTCGGCGTCAGGGTCGCCTTCCGTGGTGACGACTGACACGCCGGCCATCTTTCCGGTCAGCGCCTGGCTGACGGTGGTCACGGGCTGCTCGGTGAGTTTGTCGGAGTTCACGGACGAGACCGAACCGAGGAGGTCGCGGCGCTTGACCGTCTGATAACCCACGACAACCACCTCGTCAAGGACGGTGGTGTCGGTCGCAAGGACGACGTCGATCTGGGTGCGTCCGTTGATGGGGACGGTCTGGTCGGCGAGTCCTATGAACGAGTACACCAGATTCACTGCGTCTGCAGGGACGGTGAGCTCGTAGTCGCCGTCGAGGCCGGTGACCGTGCCGATGGTGGTGCCTTCCACGAAGACGCCAGCACCGATGAGCGGTTCACCGCTTTCGTCCGTCACTATACCTTTCACGGTGGTCTGTGCGGAAAGCGACCAAGCTGCTCCCAGGCAAAGGAACGCAAGAATCAATTTCTTTGCTAAACTGTTCATTTGGAGTTAGTTGGTTTGTTGGTTAGTATTATATGTTAGAGTATTGTATATGTTCCTTGGGCATTGCCGCCGGAGATGCTCTTGCGGACAATGTAGTGGAGGTACATTTCGATGTTGGTGTAGCGGCCGTTCTTGTCGAGTCCCTTTGCAGATGCGTCTGCAGGGTTGGACTTGTTCAGGCCGAACTGGTCTTCGAACCAGTCGGGCATGCCGTCGGCGTCGGAGTCGTTGGCCGCCTCACCCTTGTATTCGGGCCAGCCGCCGACGTCTCCCTGGGTGTCTATCAGGCCGTTGTTCGAGCCGTTGCTGCCCTTGTGCGTGAACTTGCCCTGGCGGGTCTCTTCGACGACGCGTTCATCGACGGAGTCACGCACGTAACTGGCTCCCGCGTGGTCCAGAACCGCTTCGTAGCCGGCCTGCGCGCCGTGGACGGTCAGCGAACTGGGGCTGGATGCGTACGTGAACGGCGTTTCCGCCTTGATAGTTGAAATCACGCTGGAGGATGCTGTGGTGCCGGTCCAGTTGTCGGAGCTCATGCCGGAGTTACCGTCCATATAGTTGCCGGTCATGTAGAAGTGGCCGGGGACTATCTTGCCGGTGCCGAGGTTGCTGCAGTTGCTGCAGGAGGTCGTCGGATCGATGAACCAGAGTTTCTTCTTGTTGGTGGCGGGACCGGGCTTGTAGTAGTTGTTGATGACGTTGTACTGCTTGAAGATGCCGTCGTTGTTGGCGCTCTCGCCACCGTAGCAGGTGTTGCTGCCCCAGTTGTAAATCACGTTGTTGACGAGGCTCACGGGGCCTTTCTGGGTGGAGACGTAATCGTGGTCGATGCGTGGGTTGCGGCTGTCGTGGTGGGCCAGCAGGTTGTGGTGGTAGGTTGCGTTGGTGCCGCCCCAGATGCCGCCGTAGCCGTGGGAACCCTTGCCGTGGACGGAGTTGCGCAGGCTTTCGGAAATGATGCACCACTGGAGGGTGAAGTTGTCCATGCCGTAGAAGGATGCACATTCGTCGGTGCACCAGCTGAGGGAGCAGTGGTCGATGATGATGTTCTTGAACTGGCCGTTGTCGTGGGACATTATGTTCATCGCATCGTCTTCCGTCTTCATCTCGTCGCCCATGCGGCAGCGTATGTAGCGGATGATCACGTTGCTGGCGTTAATGGCTACACGGTAGTTCTTTATGCAGATGCCGTTGCCGGGGGCTGTCTGGCCGGCGACGGTGACGTCGTTGCGGTTGATGTTGAGGGTGCTCTTGAGCTCAATGATTCCGGCCACGTCGAAGACAATGATGCGGGGGTAATTCTGCGTTACGGCCCAGCGGAGGGTGCCCTCCTTGGTCGTGTCTTCGAGGGAGGTAACGTGCAGGATCTTGCCTCCTCGGCCGCCGGTCGCATACATTCCGCCGCCTTCGGCTCCGGGGAAGGCGCGGGCGGTGCCGTCCTCTTCGGCGGCGGGGATGAGGAACTCGTCATAGCTGGCCGGATCCACAGGAGGGTCGACCGGATCGGGGTCGGGCGTAGATGAGCCCTGGGTGGCAGCTTCCAAGTCGGCCGACCAGGCGGACGTGCCGGCGGAGTTGACGCTGCGGACGCCGAACTTGTAGGAGGTTCCGGGGGTGAGCTCCGAAATCACGGCGTTGCGGGCGGTCGAGCTGCCGGTCTTCACCTCGGTGGCTCCTTCCTTGAGACGCCAGTCGTATGAACTTGCGCCGTCGGTCGCGTTCCACTGGAAGGAGAGGGAAGTCTCGGTCGAGGAATGGAGCTTTATTCCGGACGGCACGGCAGGCGCTTCCGGAGTGTTTTCTTCGTTCTTCTCCCCGCAGGTGGCGGCAAGGAAGGAGAGGGATAAAAGTATCAACAGGTATTTCCTCATATCTTGTCGTATTCTATCGATGCCCAGATGAGGGGGCCTATGCCCTTGGGGTCGTTGGCGCGCACGCGCTCGTGTATGTAATAATCATATGTGCCGCTGCGCATTTCTTTCCCGCCGAGGCCGGCAACTTCGCAGCAGTCGTTGAGGTTCACAAGGCTGTTGGCTCCCACGGTGACGAAGGTCCTGAGCAGCCTGCGGTAGCGGTCTTTCGCGGATTTGACGCTGTAATCCTTGATCCAGCCGTTGCGTGTGCCTTTCAGGAGTACGTAGGTGAACATAGCGCTGGCGCTGGCCTCAAGGTAATTGCCCTCCGCTCCCGGACGGTCGAGGACCTGGTACCACATGCGGCTTTCCGGATCGGCGAATTCACGCACCGTGTGCATAAGGCGGGAGAGCAAGTCTATGAGCTTCTGCTGCAGTTCGCCTTCCGGCATCCAGGGTATGACGTCGGCAAGGGCCATGGCATACCAGCCGCAGGCGCGCCCCCAGGCGTGCCCGGACTGGCCGGTCGCAGGGTCGCACCAGAACATCTTGTGCGAAGAATCCCAGGCGTGGCGCAGCAGCTTTGTGTCAGGGTCGTAGCATTTGTCCCAGGCGAGGGTGAACTGCTTCACGATATCCTGGTAGTTGGCCTCCTTGAGTGAGTCGGGGATGAAGCGGGCGGTGTATTCGGCGTAGAAGGGCTCCACCATATAGAGGCCGTCGAGCCACATCTGGTCCGGATATATCTTTTTGTGCCAGAATCCGCCCTCGGGGGTGCGGGGCATTTCCTGTATCTGCCCGTACAGATTGTCCATCGCGATCCTGTATTTTTCTTTGCCGGTGGCCTCATAGAGCCGGAAGAGCGTCTTCCCGGGGCAGATGTGGTCGGAGGAATAGTTGGATTTCTTGTATTTGCCTCCGATGCTGCCCGTTGAGTCGATGACGGCGTCGTACCAGGCGTCGACATATGACAGAATGTCATCCTGACGAGCGTCAGCGACGAAGGATCTGGATTCTTCGCTTCGCTCAGAATGACAGGATAGTTCAGAATGACAGGATAGCTCGGAATAGCTATCCAACATCGCTTTGAGCTCCAGGCCGGTGGTGTAGTTCCATTTGAGCTTGCCCTCCTGGCCGTCGATGAATGAGGCCTCGGGGCAGCGGACCATTTCCGAACGGACGACGTCCAGGTGCAACTGAGCCCTGGCTGTGCATGCAGTCAAGGCAAAGGCGCATAATATGATGTTCAGGAGTTTCATCTGTTGTCGTAGGGGTTCCAGACGATTCCGTCTTCCTTTTGGTACATCACTTTGTCGAAGGAGAATTCTGCAGCCTTGCGGGCATTCAGTTTCTTCGCCCACTTGACTCTGGGCCCGGCGGCTCCGGGACCGTAGTTGTCGTATTCGGCATACCAGGAATTCTTCTTGGTGTCGGGCTTGCCTTCCTTTTCCCAGTCGTGCCAGCCCTCGGGGACGATGTGGGGGCCGAGTTCGCAGTGGATGAACACCGTCTTTGCGTAGGCGCCCCAGGGGCGGCCCAGGTAGACTTTGTCCACGCCGGGGGTGGCGGTGAGCCTGCAGTCCTTGAAAACGTAGCCGTATTTCTGTCCCTTAAGGGTTGAAGCTGCTGTTACATAACTGTTTTTCTTGCTGTGGATCAGGCAGTTCTCGAAGTAGGCTATGCTGGTGCCGAAGATGAAATCGGTCGTGCCTTCGATATAGCAGTCCAGGAAGTAGTTGCGCTTTATGCCGCCGAACTTGCCGAAACGTCCGTAGGTATAGAGGGTGTCCTGGTTGCCGAGGAAGCGGCAGCCCTTGAAGAAGAGGAAGTCGCCGTCCGTGAACACGGCCACGGCCTGGGCGATGTCCTTGCCCTCGCCGGCTGAATTCTCGAAGGTCAGGTTCTCGAAGGTGATGTAGCTGGCGTGGATGTAGATGGTCGCGCTGCCGGATGTCCCTACCGCGAAGTCGCGGCCGGGCCAGAGTTGCTTTGCGTACTTGTCGAAAGTGATTACGGTGTTTTCTGCATCCTCACCCTTGATGTGGAGGCGGAACTTGGTGTGGGGGATGCTGACCATTTCCTTGTAGATGCCCTTGCGGATGAGGATGGTGGTGATCTCCTTGTGGCTGTAGTCGGGGCAGGCGTCGATCGCTTCCTGCACGGTCATGTAGTCGCCGTGGCCGTCGGCGGACACCACTATGTCGTAGCGGATGAGGTGCGAGGCGATTTCGGGAAGCTGCTCCCTGATGAGCCCGCAGATGATTTCAGTGACCTTGCGGGCGCCGGAGGCAACGGTGTGGGTATTGTCCACCTTGCCGTCGGGAGCGTAGGCGTAGCGGCCGGGGGCGAGGTGCATGAAGTACGGGCGTGAGGCGTCGTCGCCGAGCCCCTCGATCCAGTCGAGGGTTGCGGTGGTGGCATCCAGCAGCGTCACGCCGCATTCCCTGGCCACCTGCTTCATGGCTGCAGGGTAGTCGCCGTGGCATTCACGGTCGAGGCCGCCTTCCTTGAACCAGCGGCGGGCGACCGGGGTCAGGAGCACCGGAGTGCCTCCCTTCTCGCGCACGCCTTTAATAAAGGTACGGAGGTTGTCCTGATAAGCGCCCCAGGGGGATGCATAGCGTGTGGTGTCGGACTGCTTGGAGTCGTTGTGGCCGAACTGGATGAACACGTAATCGCCGGGCCGGACGGCATCATAAACCTTTGCCCAGTCTCCTGTGTCTATGAAATTCTTGGTGCTGCGGCCGTTGCGTGCGTAATTGACCACCTTGACGCCCTCGTCCAGGAAGTTTTGGAACATCATGCCCCAGCCGCGTTCGGGATTGCCTTTGGCGAGGTTTTTCTCGGCCATGGTGCTGTCACCCATCAGGTGGACAGTGAAAGAGCTGCAGAGCAGCCAGAGGGCGGCGATGACCGCAGGAAAGAAACGTTTCATATGGTTTTTCCGTTGACGGTGACGTTGTTGAAAGTGACGTTCTCAGCGTAGTTGACCTCAGTGTCCTTCGCGGACTTGAAGCTGCAGCCGGTGAAGTCTATGTTCCTGACCGGAAGTTCAGGAAGGCCGTTGATGTAGATGGCCTGTTCAGCTCCGGAACATACGAGGCCGCTGAAATGGAAGTCGCGGAACTCGGGGGTAGTCTCGTCTACCGGCATAAGGTCCGCGCCGCCGTCCTTCGACATCTCGGTCGCAGCCACTCCGGCATAGTAGAGATTGAAAATCACCCCGTATGTGACGATGTCCTTCATCAGTATGTCGCGGCACCAGATGTTGCGGACGAGCCCTCCGCGCCCGCGGGTGCTCTTGAAGCGCAGGCCCACGTCCGTTCCTATGAAACGGCAGTCACGCACGAGGATGTTCTCAACGCCGCCGGACATCTCGCTTCCCACGACGAAGCCGCCGTGCCCGTGATAGACTGTGCAGTCGGAAATGATGAGGTTGGCACATTTACGTGCGTGCCTGCGGCCGTCGGCGTCCTTGCCGGACTTGATGCAGATGGCGTCGTCGCCGACGTCGAATGTGGATCCGGTCACGATCACGTTGGTGCAGGCGTCGATGTCGATGCCGTCGCCGTTGGCGGAGTAGTGGGGGTTGCGGACGGTGATGTTGCGGACGGTGAGGTTATCACACCACAGGGGGTGGATGTTCCAGCAGGGGGAGTTTTGGAAGGTGCATCCTTCAAGCAGGACGTTGTGGCAGCCGCGGAGAGACACCATGACGGGACGCAGGAAGGTCTTGATCTCGTTTTCGTCCAGCGAGGGGTCGGGGTAGTTGAGGGAACCGGCGGTCAGGCGGGCCTTGTAGTAGCCTTCGTCTGGATACCAGCCCTTGCCGTCTTCCGGAACGTAGCCGCCGCGGGCGACTATGCGCTTCCACTGGTCGTCGGAGACCTTGCGGCGCTTGACTTCCCGCCAGGCGTCGCCGTTGCCGTCGATGATGCCATCGCCGGTGATTGCGATGTCATGGACATTCTCGGCGTTGATGGGGGATAGGCAGCGGCGCACGTCGAGGCCTTCGAAATTTGTGTCGATTATGGGGTAGAGATCCTGATCGGTGCTGAAGACCAGGATGGCATCCTTGTCGAGATGGAGTTCGGTGTTGTTGCCAAGCGTTATAGGGCCGGTCAGCCAGATGCCGGCGGGTACGAGCAGGCGGCCGCCCTTGCCGTCCAGGGAGGCGAGGGCATCGGCAAACGCGGAAGTGTTGTCGGTCACGCCGTCGGGAACGGCGCCGAAGTCGGCGACTGAGACACTGCGGTTGGGGATGGAGGGGAGGGTTACCCTTGGCATCTCGAACGGGACTCCGTCATAAACGGCCTCCCAGGCACCTGTATGGCCGGCGCAACAGCAGCAGAGAAGCGCTGCAGCGAGTAGCGGGACTATTCTGGAACTAGATTTCATTGATTATAATCGTAGTGTTACGGCGCAAAGATAATACATTTTTTGGATTCCGTGCACGGTAACGGAAAAAATTTCGTGCACGTGCACGGTAAATAAATTTTTTTATTATCTTTGTGCTCGGAAAGCACTGCTATGAACCAGACAGACAAACCCACTATCAAGGACATTGCGCGCATTACCGGACTGTCGAAAGGAACGGTCGACCGCGTGCTGCACAACCGCGGCGAAGTGTCGAAAAAAAGCTACGAAAAAGTGATGGCCGCCATCGACGAACTGGGCTACAAACCCAACGTCTTCGCCTCGCTGCTTGCCAAGGGCGCGAACACGAGGGTGGCGCTCATCGTCCCGACCCACGATCCGGATACTTTCTGGGAGGTTGCGCTCAAGGGCGTCAGGAAAGCCGAAGAGCAGGCGGGCCCGCTGGGCTTTGAAGTCGAAGTCTTTGAATATGAGGCAAATGACATCCAGGCTTTCAGGGACGTCGCGGAAAAGGTTATCGCCGGCGCTCCCGGCGGTGTGGTGCTGGCCCCTATGTTCGGCGCCGAGACGCGCCTGGTCACGGAAAAGCTGCACAGTCTCGGTATTCCATACGTGTTTTTCGACTCCAAAATTGAGGATGAGGGATATCTGGCCTATTTCGGCCTGCCTGAATACAAGAGCGGCTACCTTTGCGCCGACCAGCTGACCGGTGGTTTCCCGGTCGGGGAAGTGCTGCTCCTGCGGCTTCAGCGTGACCCCCAGCGGCAGTCGGATCCTACCGTCAAGCGCAGGGCGGGATTCCTCGCATACATGGAAGAACACAACCCCCAGTGCGTCATCCGGAGTGTGTTTATCGATCCCCACGACCCTGCGCGTACCGACCAGGAGCTCAGCGCTTTCTTCTCCACATTCCCCGGTACGCACCACATAGCCATGTTCAACTCCCGTATCCACCTTGTGGTGCCGTGGCTGGAAAGGAATCCTGCTCTGGTGCGGCGTGTCGTTGGCTTCGATAACCTTGCCCCCAACATGGCGGCCCTTCGCAGAGGCACCGTCTCCGCCCTGATCGCCCAGCATCCGGACGAGCAGGTCTCCAATTCCATCCAGGCTCTAGCGGAGTACATAGTTCTCGGGAAAACCCCGGAACGCCGAGACAATTATATGCACATGGATATCCTGACCCGATACAACGCAGAATACTATTAGGCTCAAATAAGAAAAACGATTCCAATTATTTTATGAGAATAGTACCAGTAGCGGCCCTCTCCGCGCTGCTCATCATTTGCTGCAGTACTCCGGCCCGGAAAGACATTCCGGCATATCTCGACCCTTCCCGTTCCGTCGAGGAGCGGGTGGCGGACGCACTTCCGCGCCTCACCCTTGAGGAGAAGGTGGCATTGACCCACGCCCAGTCCAAATTCAGTTCCCCCGGCGTACCTCGCCTGGGAATTCCTGAGGTGTGGTGCACTGACGGCCCTCACGGAATACGCCCTGAAGTGCTTTGGGATGAATGGGACCAGGCGGGCTGGACCAACGATTCCTGCACCGCTTTCCCGGCCCTTTCCTGCCTCGCGGCAACCTGGGACAGGGAGATGTCGCTGCTCTTCGGACGCGGCATTGGAGAGGAGGCGCGCTACAGGAAGAAGGATATACTGCTGGGCCCCGGAGTGAACATCTGCCGGACTCCGCTCAACGGCCGCAGCTTCGAGTACATGGGGGAGGATCCGTTCCTCGCCGGTGCCATGGTTGTCCCGTATGTGCGTGGCGTCCAGGAGAATGGTGTCGCAGCTTGCGTGAAGCATTTTGCAGTCAACAACCAGGAGACACGCCGCACCGCGACCAATTCCGTGGTTGACGACCGCACTCTTTATGAAATCTACCTGCCCGCCTTCGAAGCTGCCGTCAAAGAAGGAGGCGCATGGGCGATAATGGGCTCCTATAACCTCTACAACGGGGAGTTCAACTGCCACAACAAACGCCTGCTCTGTGACATCCTTAAGGGTGAATGGGGCTTCGACGGCGTGGTGGTCAGCGACTGGGGCGGTGCCCGCGACGACGATCAGGCCATTACCAACGGCCTTGACATGGAATTCGGCACATGGACCAACGGCCTGCGCGGCGCCCCGTCCGACAGCTACAACAACTATCACCTGGCCCGCCCGTATCTGGAGCGCCTGCGTGACGGAAGGGCCGGCACGAAGGAGCTGGACGACAAGGCGAGCCGCATCCTGCGCACGATTTTCCGCACATCCATGAGCGGAGAGGCGCACTACGGCAGCTTTAATTCACCGGAACACTACGAAGCCGCACGCAGGATTGCTGCGGCCGGCATTGTACTGCTGAAAAACGAGGACGGAGTGCTTCCGCTGCATGTTCCTGCAGGCGGCAAACTGCTGGTAGTGGGGGAGAACGCAGTCAAGAAGATGGTGGTCGGCGGCGGCAGCTCCAACCTTAAGACAAAATATGAAATTACGCCCCTGGAGGCTCTTCAGGAGGCTCTTCCCGGGGTGGATGTAATATGGGAGCGCGGCTACGTGGGCGATATCGGCAGGGTCTACAACAAGGTCGATACCGGCCAGGACCTCAGCGAGTCCCGCAGTCCGGAAGCGCTGCTCGCCGACGCGCTTGCCGCAGTGAAGGATGCGGACGCAGTAGTGTTCATCGGCGGTCTCAACAAGAGCCGGAACCAGGACAATGAAGGCACCGACCGCTTCGATATCGGTCTTCCGTACGGCCAGCCGGAACTTATAGCAGCGCTGGCGGAGGCAGCTCCGAATCTCGTTGTCGTGAACATTTCCGGTTCACCTGTGGCGATGCCATGGGCGGAAAATGTAAAGGGCATAGTCCAGGGCTGGTACGGCGGCTCCGAATCCGGCCATGCGCTGGCAGACGTGCTGACCGGTGCTGTCAACCCTTCAGGAAGACTTCCGTTCACGTTTCCTAAGTCGCTCTCTGACGGCCCGTTACAGACAGAGCGTCAGTATCCTGGAATCCTTCCGGAAGGGGAGAAGTGGTGGCAGGAGTACTACGACGAGGGCGTCTTCGTCGGTTACCGTTGGTACGACAGCAAGGGCATTCCCGTGGACTTCCCGTTCGGGCATGGCCTGAGCTACACCGAGTTCACCTATGGCGCTGCTTCTCTTTCGAAGAAGAGCGTTGCGTGTGCGGGGAGCTATGCCGTGGATGATGCGGCACTGGGAAAGGAGGCGGTGAATGCGGTTGTGCGGGTGACGAACAGCGGCGGGTGCGACGGGGCCGAGGTGGTGGAGGTTTACGTGGCTGCGCCTGAGGGCGGGGTCGAGAGGCCAGTGAAGGAACTTCGGGGCTTCGGAAAGGTGTTCCTGAAGCAGGGGGCGGGCGAAAACGTACGCATATCCCTTCCGCTCCGCAGCTTTACCCGCTTCGACGAAGCCTCCCACAGCTGGATCGTCGATCCCGGCACCTGGCACATCCTCATCGGCTCCACTTCCGCCGACATCCGCTCCACTCTGGAACTTTCAATCAAGTAAAGTTTCTTGGTACTGGGATGACACCCCAGTACCAAATAATCCATTTTTGTCAGAAATTACCAAACCTTTATGCCGTTTTCGGACATGAAGGCGACGACGGTGTCGTGGCTGGAGAACTTGGCGGTGCCGCCGAGGAAGACACGTACAGTGAAGCCGATTTTCTGGCTTATGGCGTAGAGGTTTTTCAGCGTCTCAAGGACGCAGTATTCCGCCGCGATACCGCAGACCACGACCTCGTCGCCGGGCTCGAAAAGGTCCTGATTATCAGGGTCGAAGCCCACGAAGGCGCCGTATTCTTCCGGACCCTGGACGCGCCCCTTCAGAATGAATTTCATGCAGCTTTCGTCAAGCCCTTCGAACATCTCGTCAGGGATTGATGCGCCGGCGGTGTGGTGGACGCAGTGCACAGGCCAGGGACCGCCCTGTTCCTTGAAAGAGCAGTGGTCAACCGGATGCCAGTCGAGGGTGAAATATACCAAATCGAAATCCTTCTTGACGCGGTTGATTTCGGGGAGTACGGACGCTGCGCCCGGGACGGTTAAGGGGCCGTCGATGAAATCTTTCTGCAGATCGACTGCAAGCAGTATTTTCCTTTTTGCCATGGCTTTATATTTTTGCAAAGATAAACAATTAATAAGTACAAAATGATTCTAAAAAAATTGTTTTTATGAAACACTTTGCTTACATTTGCAGATATTTCTGAATTGTGCACTGATTATGAATAAAATAATCGCCATATTAGTTTCGCTGTTCTTTGCTGCAACGGCTTTCGCTCAGACTACCATTACCACCCCAAGCAAGGATCTGAGGGTTCAGCTTCGTGATGTTCAGCAGCTTGGCAGCGACGTGGAAGTGACTGTCCTCCTCACGAACCTCTCCTCCAACGAGGTGCTGATCAATCTCGTGGGCGGCATATACCAGAACGGTATGGGAGGCTCCGTCGCATACGACAACGACGGTAATGTCTATGAGCTTCAGCGTTTGCAGGTTTCCGTCGCCAACAAGAACCTGACGGACCAGTACAGCGCGACCAGTTTCCCGGCATCGGTTCCCGTGAAATGCCACATCCTCGTCCGCGGAGTAGCAAAGGAAGCGACGGCACTTGCCAAGATCAAGCTTTGCGTGCTTTGCCCTGAGCTGAACATAACCAACACAGGTGCTTGCTTCGAGTTGAACAACATCAGTTTCAGGTAGTTTGATTTGATATGAGGCTGAGCTTAAAGTGGGTTTTGGCGGCTCTGTCCGCCTTTTTTTTCTCTATTACTGCATATTCGCAGAATAGGGACAAATCTCCTGTCTCCCCTCCGCCTCTTCCCCAGCAGACACCAAATACCGTCAACGATTCGAACAAGTCCAAGACCAAGGACGCCAGTTCGACCTTACTGATTCCAGCCACTTCTTCCCAGACGCCCTCTACTACTCAAAAGTATGAGGTTCAGGATGCCATCGTGCTTCCTCCTTCTGCGCGCGGCAAGTCTCAGGGCACCGTTCAGCCTCCTTCGCCCGATACGGTAAAGGACCAGCGGGAGCAACAGCGCCTTGAGGAGCAGAAACGTCTAGAAGAACAAAAGCGTCTAGAAGAACAAAAGCGTCTAGAGGAGCAGAAGCGCCTGGAGGACGCAAAGAAGGCCGAAGAGGCCAGGAAGGCAGAAGAGGCTCGCAAAGCAGAAGAAGCACGTAAGGCAGAGGAGGCGAAGAAAGCGGAAGAGGCCAGGAAGGCTGAAGAGGCAAAGAAAGCCGATGATTTTAAGCAGGCCGCAAAGGATGCCGAAGCTGCCAGAAAGGCTGAAGAAGCAAAGAAGAAAGAGGCTGAAAGGCAGGCCGCAAAGGAAGAGGCCGAGCGTATCAGAAAAGAGCGTGAGGCTGAAAGAGCCGAGGCGGCGAGGCAGCGTGAGGCTGAACGTGCCGAGGCTGCCAGAAAACGTGAAGAGGAACGTGCTGCAGCTCAGGCCCGGACCGGAGCAGTCACCATCCTCGGCGTTTCCAGCAACCTCCTCCTGGATGCCGCCACTGCCCTGAATGTCGGAGTGGAAGTTCCTTTCGGACGGCACTGGGGCGCGCACGTCGGATACACCACTCCATGGTGGTCCTTCTCCGACGGTCATTATGCCCTTCAGGTACAATGCCTCGACTTAGGGGCCAGGTACTACATCAAGCCTTGGACCGGCCGCGGCAACGACATCTACCAGGGCTGGTTCCTTTCCGCCGCAGTCGGCACCGCCAAATACAACCTGGCCTGGAATGGCCAGGGCGTTAACGGCGCAGCCGTGATCGGCGGCATAGGCGGCGGCTATACCTGGGCGTTTGGCGAATGGTGGCGTATCGATGCCTCCTGCAACCTCGGAATGATGATTGCTGACTTCGACCGCTACGACCTGACCGGCACGTCTGACCTGCCGGACGCCAGGATACACAGCCGTCTCCCCGATCCTGCGGCATTCAAAGTCACCCTGACCTACCTTATCCACACCAACAGGAAATGACCACAAAGCCATATTTCCACGAGGTAAAGTACTATGAGTGTGACCGCATGGGTGTCACACATCATTCAAATTACGTACGCATAATGGAAGAGGCCCGTATCGACTGGATGGACCAGCTCGGCTACGGCTTTGAGCGTATGGAGGCGGAAGGGATAGTGTCTCCAGTGATGGCAATTGAACTCGCCTATAAGCGTACCACCACTTTCAAGGATGTCATAGAAACAGAGATACGCGTCGCCTCCATGACCGAACTGAAAATCAGTTTCACATACACCATGAAGGTCGGAGGGAAAGTGGTCTGCACCGCATCCAGCACCCATTGCTTCCTCTCGGGCGGCCGCCCTGTCGTGCTTGCCGAACGTTTCCCTGAACTCCATGCAGCAATCATCTCGACGATAGACAACTGAAAGGCCTCAAGTGTGACAGCAACCACTAAAAAAACTGTAAATGAACAATAAATTCTCTACTACATTCCTGGTGATGGCTATACTCTTCGTAGTATGCCTCATCAGCTCCAATCTGTTCGCGACGAAGGTCATAAGCCTCTGGGGCATCACGCTCCCCGGAGCGGTGATAATTTTTCCTGTCTCCTATATCCTGAATGACTGCATCACTGAAGTCTGGGGCTACCGCAAGGCGCGCCTTGTCATCTGGATAGCATTCGCGATGAATTTCTTCGTCGTACTGCTCGGACAGCTTGTCGTATGGCTCCCGGCTGCGTCTTTCTGGGACGGAGCGCCCCATTTCGACTATATGTTCAATATGGCCCCGCGTGTCGCGGGCGCGTCCCTGCTCGCGTTCATAGCCGGCTCCAGCCTCAACGCCTATGTGCTCAGCAAGATGAAGGTGGCGGGCGGCGGCCGCAGGTTCGGGGTTCGCGCCGTGCTGTCTTCGCTTGCCGGCGAGCTCCTCGATTCATTGATTTTCATGCCTATTGCTTTCTTTGGAACTCCTTTCAAGTCCCTGCTCCCCATGATGCTCGCCCAAGTGACGTTCAAGGTCTGCTATGAAATAATCATCCTTCCCATAACCAGCATAGTGGTGCGAAAGGTCAAGAAGAGCGAAGGCATAGACGTGTTCGACAACGGAATATCCTACAATCCTTTTAAACTCGGAGATATATGATAGAATCACGCAAAGACGAGGGCCTGCAGGCCCTTGGCAAAAAAAGCGACTACAAGAACCACTACGCTCCCGAAGTGCTGGAAGCTTTCGACAACAGGCATCAGGACCACGACTACTGGGTGCGTTTCAACTGCCCCGAATTCACCAGCCTGTGTCCTATCACCGGCCAGCCTGACTTTGCGGAAATCCGCATCGGCTATATCCCTGATGTGAAAATGGTTGAAAGCAAGAGCCTCAAGCTCTACCTCTTTAGTTTCCGCGACCAGGGAGTATTCCACGAAGACTGCGTGAACGTGATCCTCAAGGACCTTGTCAAGTTGATGGATCCCAAGTACATAGAGGTCACCGGCTTCTTCTCTCCCAGAGGCGGCATCAGCATACATCCATATACAAACTACGGCCGCCCGGGCACCAAATACGAAGAGCTCGCCCTGCGCCGCCTGGAAACACACGAATAGCATGATAAGCCTGCAGATACCCCTTCTCCGCGACCTTGAGGAGAAAGACCTCGATACCGCCCTCGAAACCGGAGGCGCAAGGTTCCTTGTCAGCGAAGTCAACTGGCCCGCCGAATACCCGTATGCCCCTTTGTGCGGCGGACGCATAGCCCGCACCGAGGACTCCCTGGTGGTGGATTTCCACGTCAGCGGCCTCGACCTCAGGGTGGAAAACATATCCGACAACGGACGCCAGTGGGAGGACAGCTGCTGCGAGATTTTCCTCCAGGTTCCGGGTGAGCATGCTTACTTCAATTTCGAGATCAACGCGGCGGGCAAGATACTCGTGGCCCGCGGCACCGGCAGGGGAGACCGCATCCAGCTTCCCCTTGAAGAAGTTGCCCGTATAGTGCGTGTATCTACAGTGGAAGGCACACAGGACCACGAGGGAGGCATCTGGGACTGGCGCGTGCTGGTCATGATTCCTTTCGACCTGCTCGGCATCGATGCTGACGCCCTTCCTGAGAAGCTGCTCGGCAACATCTACAAGTGCGGCGACAAGACGGCCCATCCACATTACGTGAGCTGGGCGCCCATAGGCACACCTTCGCCGGATTTCCACCGGCCGGAGTTTTTCGGGGAGTTCCTTTTTTAATCTGAGACTGCTTCCTGCATCTGCGGGACCTTGGACAGAGCGGACCTGAACAGGGCCCACTGGTTGCGTGTGCGCACCAGGTTGTGCTCAGGATAGCGTATCTTGTAGTAGGTGTCGCCGTTGATGTAGTCGGTCAGGAAGCGGACTGCCTGCATGTAGGGGAAAAGGCAGGCTGCATAGGGGAGATTCTCCCTTTCCACCTTGGTCAGGAAGCACCCTGCGGCTTCCAGATACCCGCTGGCGAAGGCGTTGAAAATGTCCATCCTGAAATCCACCTTGTCCGTCTCCGGTGAGTCTTCAGGAACGGTGTTGGCTGCAGTGCGCAGGAAGTCGCCGAAATCGGAAAAAACGAATGAGGGCATCACCGTGTCCAGGTCAATGACGCACAGCACGTTGCCGTCGGCGTCGAAGAGTATGTTGTTGACCTTGGTGTCGCAGTGACAGATGCGCTTGGGCAGCAGGCCTTCGCGATGGAGGCGCTCCGCCTTGCACATCTCTTCCTCGAACTCTTCCATTCCTCGTACCAGTGCCTTAACATCGGGAATGGCCATGCGTCCCACTGCGTCGCCCGAAACGGCGTCATGGAGCTGGCGGGCGCGCAGTTCCATATTGTGGAAGTCCGGAATGGTCTCGCCCAGTTTGTCCGGAAGGTCGGCGAGGCGGGCCTGGAATTCGCCGAAAGCAAGGCCCGCTATGCGGGAATGCTCGGGGTCCACAGTCTCGTGGGTATATGAATCGGGAATAAGCACTGAAACGCGCCAGGCTTCGCCGTCCACATCCACCCATGTCTTTCCGGTCTCCTTGCAGGGGAGGAAGCGGAGAACGCGGCGGTTGATATCCTTAACGCCTTCTTTTTCAAGCTGTTTGCGGATGTGGCGTGTCACGCACTCGATATTGTGCTGCAGGAGAGCTACGTCCTTGAAAATGGAAGTGTTTATGCGCTGGAGCACATAATTGTCGGGGCCGTCGGTGGAGACGAGGAGGGTGTCGTTGATGAGGCCGTTGCCGAGGGGGCTGATGCCCGTGATGCTGCCTTTGATGGCAAACCGGCGCGCTATGGCGCCAAGTGTTTCAGTGTTCTTCATTACGATGAAATCAAAAAAAGGGAAAGCTTAGCACATCGCACCGCTACGACCTCATACCCTTGCTGCCTTCCGGCCCTGGGGGAATTTTGAGGGAGCTGGTCGTGTACGACTTTCCCGTTGCAAATATATGAAAAAATCAGATACTGTCGAATATCAACGGCAGAATATCATCAACTTTTTCAAACTTCCAGATTCTCTTTGCACCGACCATGATCACGGACATAGGCTTGCCGGCTTTTGCCTGATACTGGGCCATAACCTGGCGGCAGGCGCCGCAGGGAGTAGCCGGCTCATCGGTGATGCGGCCGTATACGCCACCGACCAGTGCAATGCTGCACATGTCTTTTTCCGGGTATTTTGCTCCGGCGGCGAACATCGCGGTGCGTTCGGCGCAAAGTCCGGAAGGGAAGGCTGCATTTTCCTGGTTGGCCCCGCGCACGATCTGTCCGTTGGACATGCGCACGGCAGCGCCGACGTTGAAGTGGGAGTAGGGAGCGTATGACCCCTTCATGCCTTCAATGGCGGCCTGTGCCAGTTCGCGGTCCTCGGCATTCAGCTCGTCGATGCTGGAGAACTCCTGGTATGCGATATTGATCTGTTTAGATGTCATTATTTGAATTGTTGTTTGAGTTTCTCAATCTTGGCGTCGGCGTCGTCGCCCTTGGCTCCGAAGTAGAACTTAATCTTGGGCTCGGTTCCGGAAGGACGCACGGACACCACGTCCCCGGCTTCGTCAAAGAACTGAAGCACGTTGGACTTCGGCTGTCCGGTCTTCTCGGGCTCTAGGTAGTCGATCACTTTGGTCACGGGCGAGCCGCAGAGCTCTGCCGGGGGATTGGCACGCATGTCCACCATGATCTGCTGGATTTCCCGGGCGCCGGAAATGCCCTTGCGGACGAGGCTCACGAGGCCCTCCTTGCGGTAGCCGTAATCCTTGTAGATCTTCTGCATCAACTGATAGAGGGTCATGCCCTTGCTTGCCGCCCAGGCTGCGCATTCAGCTATCATCATGCAGCTGACGGGGGCATCCTTGTCGCGCACGAACTGGCCCACGTTGAAGCCGTAGCTCTCTTCGCCGCCGCAGATGAATTCTCCGCCCTCGGCTTCCTTGCGCTTGACCACTTCGGCGATGTACTTGAACCCGGTCAGCACGTTGTAGACTGGCACTCCGAAACTCTTGCAGATTTCGGTGATCAGTTCGGTTGTCACGATGGTCTTGACCACATACTTGCCTTCTCCGAGCTTGCCGAGTTCCTTCCAGCGGTTCAGTATGTACCAGGTCAGCATGGAGGCGGTCTGGTTGCCGTTGAAAAGCACTATCTTGCCGGAATCGTCGCGCACGGCGATGCCCACGCGGTCGGCGTCGGGGTCGGTCCCGATCACGATGTCGGCGCCGGTCTCCTCGGCCTTGCGGAGCGCCAGTTCAAGTGCGGCGGGCTCTTCGGGGTTGGGGGAGACGCAGGTGGGGAAGTTGCCGTCGGATATGTCCTGCTCGGGAACGTGGATAATGTTGGTGAATCCGCTGCGCTTCAGTATTTCGGGCACAAGGCGCACGCCGCAGCCGTGCAGGGGAGTGTAGACTATCTTGATGTCGCTGTGGGCTGCGACGGCCTCGGGACTGAGCCTCAGGGAGAGGAGGTCGGTGAGATATTTCTCGTCCACGTCGGCGCCCATGGATTCGATTTCGCCGCAGTGCAGGCCGGCTTCGAACTTGACCATGGAAGGGTCGGTGGTCTTCGCCACTTCCTCGACGATTTCCTTGTCGACGGGGGCGGTCACCTGTCCGCCGTCGGACCAGGATACCTTGTAGCCGTTGTATTCCTTCGGATTGTGTGACGCGGTGATCATGATACCGGCCACGGCCTTCTTCAGGCGCACCGCGTAGCTCATTTCGGGAGTGGGACGGATGTTGTCGAAGATGAATACGTGGATGCCGTTGGCGGAGAGCACGTCGGCCGCAATCCTTGCGAATTCCTTGCTGTTGTTGCGGGAGTCGTAGGAAATGACGACGCGCAGGTCGTCGCCCTGGCACTTCTTCAGGATGTAGTTGGCGAGGCCCTGGGTGGCCATTCCGACCGTGTACTTGTTCATGCGGTTGGTGCCCACGCCCATGATGCCGCGCAGGCCGCCGGTGCCGAATTCAAGGTTTTTGTAGAAAGCGTCCTCGAAGCCCGCGGGGTCTTCGTTGCGCAGTTTCAGGACCTGCATTTTGGTGGCCTGGTCGAAGTCTCCGTCCAGCCAGCTCTGAGCTTTAAGTTCAAATTCTTTCATATTTCGGTACAAGTTTCGTTTTTCGTTTCGAATACGCGGCCGGGGTACTTGTCGATGATGCTGCGGTTGTGCGTGACCATAACTATTGCTGTACCTTGCTCCTTGTTGATGCCCTGCAGGAGCTGGAGTATGCCGTCGGCGGTCTCGGCGTCAAGGTTGCCGGTGGGTTCGTCGGCTATGATGACCTCGGGAGAATTCAGGATCGCGCGGGCTATGGCGATACGCTGCTGCTCGCCGCCGGAAAGCTGGTGCGGCATCTTGTGGGCCTTGGTCTGCATGCCGACCGCCTCCAGCACTTTGGAGATGCGTTTGTCCATCGCCTCGCGGTCCTTCCAGCCGGTGGATTTCAGCACGAACTCCAGGTTCGCTTCGACGCTCCTGTCCATAAGCAGCTGGAAGTCCTGGAATACCACACCGAGCCGCCTCCGAAGATGGGGGATTTCCTTGGTGCGGAGCTTGCGCAGATCGAAGCCGCACACATCTCCCTCGCCCGTGGAAAGGCGATTTTCGGCAATTATGGTGCGTATGATGGATGTCTTTCCGGTGCCGACCTTGCCCACTATGTAAACGAGGTCGCCCTCCCTGACTTCCAGGTTGACGCCATAGACCACGACGTTTTCGCCGTTGGAAATATCGGCGTCTTTGAAAAATATGACATTTTTCATAAAATTCTCGCCATAAACTCTGCAAATATAACTTAAATTGAGTAAATTTGTAAGTTAAAACTGTAAATTTATGCGAGTGAGACTTTTTATGGCCGCCATTTTGCTGTCCGCGACGATTTATGCGGCGCCGGACGAGCGCACGGCAATCTACCGTGAGGCGGTCAACCTCTACAACAACGGCATGTACGAAAGGGCCGCAAACCTGCTCGACAAGATACAGGGCGACCCTATGTCAGACGGCTACGCCCTGCTCTGCGCAATCAAGATGCAGAGCCCGGGCTACGAAGAGAAGTTAGCCGATTACGAACGCATCTGGCGCAAGTCAAGCATATCGAACCTCATCGACTACGAGTACGGCCTCGTGCTGTTCGACCGCGGCTCCTACGAGGAGGCTTCGAAGCGTCTGGGCTACGTGGAAAAGAAATACCTGGATGAAAGCCACTATCCCGAGCTGTCGTTCAAGAAGGGATATTCGGATTTCAGCAGGGGACTGTACGATGACGCCCGTCCCTGGTTCTTCGAGGTCGAAGCCCTTCCTATGTCCGACTACAAGGCCCCGTCCCGGTATGCTCTCGGCTACATGAGCTACTGCGAAAAGGACTTCGAGGAGGCCCGCAAGTGGTTCGAGCTGTCGGTGACCGACCCGCGCTTCAAGGAGCTTTCCTCGTTCTACCTGGTGGACTGCCACTTCATGCAGAACGACTACGACTACGTCACAGACGAGGGTGTGGCGCTCTATCAGGGCGAGCCCGGAGTCCGTCAGGCCCACCTCGCCCGCATCATCTCCGAATCCTACCTCGTCAAGGGCGAGAAGAAGAAGGCCAAGGAATACTATGCGGCTACTTCCAAGGAGAACATGACCCGCGCCGACTATTTCTATGCCGGGTCCGTGCTCTATGCCGTCGAAGACTACAAGGGTGCCATCGCGAACTACACCCAGATGACCGAGCGCACCGACTCCCTCGGACAGATTGCCAACTACCAGTTGGCAAACGCCTATCTCAAGACCGGCAACAACGTGGCAGCGATGAACGCTTTCAAGGACGCTTCCGAGGCCGGCAGCAATGCCGTCATGAAGGAGGACGCCCTGTTCAACTACGCGAAGCTGGCGTTCGACCTCAATAAAGACACCACGGTCTTCGCCCGCTACATCGACGAATACAACACTTCCAAGCGCGGCGACGAGATCTACGGCTACATGGCCCTCGCCTCACTCTACAACCGCGACTATGCGGCTGCGGTCGAGGCCTACGACAAGATCGACGAACTCGACGCCGACCAGCGCAACAACTACATCAAGGCCTACTACCTGCGCGCCGAGCAGCTGATATCCAGCGGAGCCTGGCGCGACGCCATCCCTTGCCTCCGTGCTGCGGCCTACTACCTGCCCAAGCACGACCGCCTTGGACAGCTGGCCCGCTACTGGCAGGCTGAATCCAACTATCAGTCCGAGAATTACGCCGAAGCCGCCAACATCTACGCCGACCTCTACAATCTCTCGGCGCTTGACGGCGAAGCTGAAGGCAAGATTCTCTCCTACAACGTTGCTTATTCCCACTTCCGCGACAAGGATTACGCATCGGCCGCCCGCTGGTTCGACATCTACCTTTCCGAAGGCGACAAGACCTTCCGCAAGGATGCCATCGTGCGCAGGGGCGACTGCGATTTCGCTGCCCGCAACTATTCCGGCGCCATAGCGGCCTACCGCAACGCCATCAAGGAAATCGACGTCAAGGAAGACATCTATCCCTACTGTCAGCTGGCGCTCTCCTACGGCCTGTCCGGCGATAAGAACGCCCGTGCCGACGTGCTGGCATATGTCCTCCACGCCGATCCCGACACGCCCATGTATGCCGAGGGCCTCTACGAGCTCGGACGCGCCAACATGGATATTTCCGACTACCGCAAGGCCCTGGAAGCCTTCACCATACTGCGTGACACCGCCCCCGACCGCGAGACCAAGGCGAAAGCCCTCATCGGCATGGGCATGGTCAACCGCAACACTGCCGACTATGACCAGGCGCTCGTCTGCTACAAGGATGTCGTGAAGCTGATGCCCGGCAGCCAGTATGCCGAAGACGCCCTCGCCGCCATCGAGTCCATCTACCAGACCCGCCAGCAGCCTGAGAAGTACCTCGAATACATAGAGAACAACAACCTTGCGGCCGGTAAGTCCGATGCCGACAAGGAAGAACTATACTTCAATACCGCGGAGCAGGTGTACCTTGCAGGCAACTACGTGCAGGCTGCCTCGTCGCTCCAGAAGTATCTCGACACCTATCCCAACGGCTCCCACACGACCAATGCGGTCTTCTATCTGGCCGAATCCTACGCCGCCCTCGGCAACAAGGAGAAGGCCTGCGACTACTACGCAAAGGTCATTGATGCTCCCGACGCCGGCTCTTTTGCCGAGGTGTCCAACCTCCACCTTGCCGAGCTTTCATACAGCCTTGAGCACTATTCCACGGCTTACGACGCCTACAAGCGCCTCCGCGAAACGGCGCGCATGGAGGCCAACCGTACGGAAGGACTCTGCGGCATGATGCGCTCCGCCTACAGGGCAAAGGCTTACGACAACGCCGCCGATGCGGCAGGTCAGGTCGCTGCGCTGCCCGACGCCTCAGAGGCCATCAAGAGGGAAGCCCTCTACGTTAAGGCCAAGTCCTACATGGCCACGAGCCGCCGCGACGAGGCACTTAACCTGTTCCGCACGCTTTCGGCGCAGCCCGCCACCAGCGAGGGTGCCGAGGCCCGCTACATCGTGATCCAGGACGCCTACGACAGGGCCGACTACGCCGCTGTCCAGAACGGTGTCTTCGACTTCTCCGACAAGTCCGGCGGCCAGAACTACTGGCTCGCCCGTGCCTTCCTGACCCTCGCCGACACCTTCATCCAGCTCGGCAAGACCGAGCAGGCGAAAGCCACCCTGGAGAGCATACGCGACGGCTACGAGCCCGAGCGTCCAGACGACGACATCCAGGATCTCGTGCAGTCCAGACTTTACAAACTTAACTAGTGCGCGATTATGAAAAGAAACATTATACTTCTCGTGGCAATGCTGCTTCCCTTCGGGCTCGGGGCCCAGAACCTCAACCCGGAAGTGCAGGTGACCAATGAATACCAGACGCGTATCGACGACGTGGCCAAGAAGGGGCCGGCGATGAGGATTCCGGATTCCCTCCTCCGTTTCGACTACCATTTCGACTACTCTGTCTTCGATTCCCCCTACAAGGGCTCGTACGAGTTCTCTCCCTACTCCGTGACCATCACCCCGGACCCCAAGGTCTATGACGGCCGAAAGCTGTATCTTCGCGGCGGTCTCGGCTACGTGCTGAAACCGGAACTCGACGTGGTGTGGGCCGCAGTGGACCAGAAGAAAATGGCCGTCAATGTGTTCGCTTCAGGGAAGGGTTACTACGGCAACTATCGCCATATAACGCCCCTCACCCTGGAGCTTGACAAGAAGACCCTCGACAAGGGCTGGGATTTCCGTACCCTTGTCGGCGCCGACGCCCGCTTCAACCTGGGCGACTTCGTGCTCCGCACTGAATTCGGCTACGACGGTGTCTACAACGGCCACAAGGTATTCCGCCGCGACAACTGCCACGCCCCCTACGTTTCTGCCCGCGTGGGATATGAGAAACCCGGCTCCTTCGGCTTCAGCGCCGGAGCGAAATACCGTTATGTCCACGACTGGCTGAACGGCGTCGATCCCGTGATCGACAACGAAGTCAACGTGGATGCGACCGTGACCCCTTATCTGTTTGACGATTATCACATCAGCGCCGACATTGCGTTCTGCTACAACCTGTTCTACACCGCCGTGAACATCCATCCGCACGCCGTGTTCCAGCTTGGCAATGCCGATTTCGACGCCGGCTTCAGGGCGGGATGGTACACCGGCCATTTCACCATCTGTCCCGACATCACCGTGTCCATGCACCTTCTCAACAACTACCTCGACGTCTTCGCCGGGGCGGTGGGGCAGGACCACCTGATGAACTACTGGGACTATAAGACCAGGGTGCACAGATACCACTCCAGTTCCTACGGGGATCCGCGTCCCGTGCGTGAGGTCGCCGACCTCTTCCTCGGTGTCCGCGGACATGCCGACTTCGGCCTCCAGTATGAGGTCAAGGGCGGCTATAAGTTCCTGAAGGACGCTCCCTTCTGGGCCCTCGGCCCCGTGGGTGAGGAGATGCTGGGATTCCAGGACTGCAACATGTTCCACGCCGACCTGCTGCTTTCATGGGCCTCAGAGCGCTTTAACCTCGACGGCAGTTTCCATTATACCAACGTCCCCGGCGAGGTCGCCGACCGCACCTTCAAGCCTGCGGCCGTGACCGGCACCATCAAGGGCGGATACAACTGGAAGAAACGCATCTATGCGGGCCTCTCGGTGAACATGAGCACCAACCGCAAGGCAATGCTCGGCAATATCGAGACAAAGATTCCCGGCTATGTGGACGTGGGCGTCTGGGGTGAGTACAAGCTCAACCGCCGCCTGAGTTTCTGGCTCAACGGCAGCAACCTGCTTGCGCACGATATCCGCATCAGTCCCATGCTGAGCGAGTGCGGCCCGGCCATCATTGTGGGCGCCGCCTTTAGTTTGTAACAATTAAGTGAGAATAAATATGATTGATCAGGAAGAGATGAAACAGGCGGAACAGCAGTATTCCGCAAACAGTATCCAGGTTCTTGAAGGCCTCGAAGCGGTGCGTAAGCGTCCTTCGATGTACATCGGCGACATCTCCGAACGCGGACTCCACCACCTTGTCTATGAAGTCGTAGACAACAGTATCGACGAAGCGATGGGAGGTTTTTGCGACACCATCGACGTCCGCATCCTCGAAGGCAATTCCATACGCGTGACCGACAACGGCCGTGGCATTCCGACCGGAATGCACGAGAAGGAGCACCGCTCCGCCCTTGAGGTGGTGCTGACCGTCCTCCATGCAGGCGGTAAGTTCAGCAAGTCCAGCTACAAGGTCTCCGGCGGTCTCCACGGTGTGGGCGTGTCCTGCGTGAACGCCCTTTCCGACCTGCTGATAGCAGAGGTACACCGTGAAGGCAAGGTGTTCGTGCAGCGCTACTCAAAGGGCAAGCCCATTACCCCCGTCGAGGTTGTGGGCGACGCCGATGACACCGGCACCATCATTACTTTCCACCCGGACCCCGAAATCTTCGTCCAGACCACACACTACAAGTATGACACTCTTGCTGCCCGCCTGCGCGAGCTCGCTTTCCTCAACAAGGGCATTCAGATCACGCTCACCGACGAGCGCGAGATGGTGGACGAGTTCGTCAAGGACGACAGCGGCGAGTCCAAGGCCACCGGCCGCAAGATCTTCCGCACCGACACCTTTTATTCCGAGAAGGGCCTCAGTGAGTTCATCGAATACCTCGATGCAGGCGCCCAGACCATCATCCCCCAGCCGGTCTGCATAGCCTCCGACAAGATTATCCCCATCGACATAGCCCTCCAGTACAACAGCGGCTATTCCGAGAAGATATACTCCTACGTCAACAACATCAACACCATCGAAGGCGGTACCCACCTCCAGGGCTTCAAGATGGGCCTGTCCCGTTCCCTGAAGCAGTATGCCGAGAAGAACAAGCTTCTTGACAAATTCAAGGGCGATCTCGCTCCGGAAGACTTCCGCGAGGGCCTTACCGCCGTCATTTCCGTCAAGGTCGCCGAGCCTCAGTTCGAAGGCCAGACCAAGACCAAGCTCGGCAACCCCGAGGCGACTTCTGCCGTCTCCCAGGCGACCGCAGCTGCCCTGGATATGTATCTGGAGGAGAATCCCAAGTTCGCAAAGACCATCATCGACAAGATAGTCCTCGCCGCGACCGCCCGTGCCGCAGCCCGCAAGGCCCGCGAGATGGTGCAGCGCAAGAGCCCCCTCGGCGGCGGCGGAATGCCCGGCAAACTGGCCGACTGCTCCGACAAGGATCCCGAAAGGTGCGAGCTCTTCCTCGTGGAGGGTGATTCCGCAGGCGGCACCGCCAAGCAGGGCCGCGACCGCCGCACCCAGGCCATACTTCCTCTGCGAGGCAAGATCCTCAATGTGGAGAAAGCCGCAGGCGACCGCGCCTTCGATTCCGAAGAGATACGCAACATCTACACCGCCCTCGGCGTGACCGTCGCCATGGAAGACGAGACCGGTGAAAAGCACATGGACCTCAGCAAACTCCGCTACCACAAGGTCGTGATCATGACGGATGCCGATGTGGACGGTTCGCATATCGCCTGCCTAATTCTGACATTCTTCTTCCGCTATATGTACGACCTTATCAAGAACGGCTACGTCTATCTCGCCACTCCTCCTCTCTACAAGGTTTGGAAGGGCAAGGAAGAGATATACTGCTGGACCGAGGAGCAGCGCGAGGAGGCGGCCCTGAAGCTCGGCAAGGGCGCCGAAAAGGGCTACAACATCCAGCGCTACAAAGGTTTGGGCGAAATGAGCGAAGAGCAGCTCTGGGAGACCACCATGAATCCCACCAAGAGGCGCCTGCGCCAGATTACCATCGACAACGCCGCCCAGGCCGAGCGCACCTTCTCGATGCTCATGGGCGACGACGTCCCGCCCCGCCGCCAGTTCATAGAAGAAAACGCACACTACGCCAACATCGACGCTTAACCACATGCTTGACATTTTTGACCGTATAGAACGGGACAGCGGCGGCCCTATCGGACAGTACTTCGAACAGGGCTTCGGATACTACATGTATCCCCGCCTGGAGGGCGAACTCGGCCCCCATATGATATTCAACGGCACTCCGGTTCTCAACTGGAGCCTGAACAACTACCTCGGACTGGCGAACCACCCTGCCGTCCGCAAGGCCGACGCTGAAGCGGCCGCCCAGTGGGGCCTTGCGTACCCTATGGGCGCCCGCATGATGAGCGGACATACCCGCTACCACGAGCAGTTGGAACAGACATTCGCCAAATTCGAAAAGAAGGAGGATGCGTTCCTCTATAACTTTGGCTATCAGGGAATTGTCTCTACGATTGACGCCCTGACCGCCCGACATGACGTGATAGTCTATGACGCCGAATGCCATGCCTGCCTCCTCGACGGCATACGTCTCCATATTGGAGAAAAGTACAAATACCGCCACAATAACATCGCCGACTGCGAGAAAGTCCTCAACCGTGCCAGCAAGGTTGCTGAGGAGAACGGCGGGGGAGTGCTGCTGATCACCGAAGGTGTCTTCGGAATGACCGGTGCGCTTGGCATCCTGGACCAGATTGCTGCCCTGAAGAAGAAATACAGTTTCCGCATCCTCATCGACGACGCCCACGGTTTCGGACTCCTTGGCGAGCACGGCCGCGGCACCTCCGAGCAGCTTGGCTGCATGGACGACATCGACCTCTACATCGGTGCTTTTGCCAAATCAATGGCGAGCATAGGCGGCTTTGTGGCCGGTCCTCACAAGATAATCAACTATCTGCGGGCCAACATGCGTTCGCAGATGTACGCCAAATCACTCCCGATGCCTCTTGTCATCGGCAATATGAAGCGTATGGAGATTATCGATTCCCCGGAAGGCGACGCCCTTCGCGCGAAGTGCTGGGCCATCACCCACGCCATCCAGGACGGTTTCCGTAAGGAGGGCTTCGATATCGGCGAGGCGCAGGCCTGCGTCACTCCCGTCCACATTTTCGGCGGAGTTGCCCAGGCGACCAAAATGGCCAAGGACCTGCGCGAAAACTACAGGATATTCTGCTCCATGGTCATCTATCCCGTGATACCCAAGGGCATGATCATCTTCCGCATCGTCTCCACTGCCGCCCACACGATGGAAGACGTGGAGTACACCCTGAAAGCCTTCAAGGAAATCAAGGCGAAACTCGACGCCGGCCTCTACGACGGCGACGACATAGCCGAAATGAAGATAGACTGACGGAACAATACAGTGTCATTCTGAACGAAGTGAAGAATCTAAAGTGAAGAATCTCCCCGCCTATTTCAAGGACAAAGTCATCATCGTGACCGGTGCCAGCAGCGGCATCGGGCTGGCGAGCGCGAGGCTGTTCGGTAGCCTCGGCGCCAAGGTGGTGATGGCAGCCCGCTCCTACGACAAGCTCTGCTCCCTGGCCCCTTCGGTGGCGCCTCAAGAGAGGGTGCTCTGCGTCAAGTGCGACGTGAGCGAAGAAGCGGATTGCAGGGCGCTGGTTGAGGCCGCCGTTGCCGCTTTCGGCGGCATAGACATCCTGGTCAACAATGCCGGCCTTTCTATGCGCGCCATGTTCAAGGACCTGGACCTCAAGGTGATACACAAGCTGATGGACGTCAATTTCTGGGGCACCGTCAATTGCACTAAATACGCCCTTCCGTATCTCCTTGAGCGCAAGGGACAGGTCGTGGGAGTGATCAGCATTGCCGGCTATTCAGCCCTGCCTGCCCGCACCGGCTACAGTTCTTCGAAATACGCTATCCGCGGATTCCTCGACACCCTGCGCATCGAGCACATGAAAGACGGGCTCGGCGTGCTTGTGTTCGCTCCCGGTTATACTTCTTCCAACGTGCGCAACGCGGCGCTCACAGCCGACGGCAGCGCGCAGGGCGAGACGCCCCTTGACGAGGACAAGCTGATGAGTGCCGAAGAGTGCGCCCGGCACCTTGCCCGCGGCCTTGCCCGCCGAAAGTCCCAGGTCATCCTGACCGGACTCGGCAAGGCCACCGTATGGGCCCACCGTCTGTTCCCGAGACTGACCGATAAATTGACCTACAAATACATAGCCCGTGAAACTGCGAGTCCCTTTAAATAAATTGCTCCTTCTTCTGATTGTAGCAGCCCTCCTTGCCGCAGCCGCACCCCGCGCTGCCAAGCTGAGCTATGACTACAAGAAAGGCGGCACATGGAATTACGAGACCCTCTACGCACCCTTCGACTTCCCGATCATGAAGACGACAGAGGAGATGATGGATGAGATGGACAGGGCCTCCGGGGTGCGTGTGCCTTACTACAAGTATTCCGAGGAAGTGACACGCAACGCCATCCACAAGGCTGCTTCGCTGGACCTCGGCGAGTACGGTCCAGCCGTGCTGCAGGCCCTCGGCGCCATCCTGGAGAGGGGAGTGGTTTCTGATGATTCGGTGCCTGAAGGCAACGGCGTTATCTACATCCAGAAAGACAAAAGGGCAGTGAAGGTGCCGGGCGCCGAAGTCAGCAGCCTGTCGGCTGCCCGTGAATCTCTCTTGCCCGAAGTCCGCAAGGCAGGCGTGCCGCAGGCGGCCGATTCGCTGCTCTTGGCATCGTCCGTCGCCCAGCTGATAGTGCCGAACCTTGAGTTCGACGAGCAGATCACGGATGCGGTCAACGAAGAGAATGTGCGCTCTATTTCCCCCACACAGGGCTTCGTGTCCGCCGGTCAGCTTATAGTCTCCAAAGGTGAGATCATCACCGCCGACATCGCCCGTATCCTTGACTCCTACAAACGTGAGTATGAGGCCAGCGTGGGTTCGTCCGGGCCCATGTACCTCAACCTGCTGGGCAACATTATGGTGGCCCTGCTGATGGTGGCGCTGTTGGCGCTGTCGATCCTGTTCAGCGGCAAGAGCTTCTTCGAGGACAGCCGGTATTACTACATCATCTTCGTGTTCACGCTGTTTGCGGTACTTATCATGCTGATGATACGGTTCGGCGCCAACCTGCTGTATCTGGCGCCGCTGACCTTGTGCGCCCTTTACCTGCAGGCTTTCGTGCGTGCCCGTGTGATTGTGCCCGTATACATTATGTCCCTGCTGCCGCTGCTGGTTTATGCCGACCACGGCGCCTCACTGTTCGTGATTTTCCTTGCGGGCGGCCTGGTGTCCATCTACGGCTCGCGTTATCTTGTGCAGGGTTGGAAACAGTTCCTGCTGGCGCTTCTGAACTTTGCGTTTATGGCGCTGACATACATTGCCTTGCGGCTCGCGGGAGGCGACGGCGGCATAATCCTTATGGACCTGTTGAAACTGCTGGTAGCCGCGCTGCTTGCCGTGTTCCTGTATCCTCTGATTTATCTTTTCGAGAAGATATTCAACCTGGTGTCCAATTCCAGGCTCGCCGAACTTGCCGACACTTCCAATCCTGTACTCCGTGAGCTGGAACAGAAGGCGCCCGGCACCTTCCAGCACTCCCTGCAGGTGATGAACATGGCCGATGCGGCAGCCCGTGCAATCGATGCGAATCCGCTCCTGCTGCGCGTTGGGGCGCTATACCACGACATCGGCAAGCTGAACAATCCGATGTGCTTCATAGAGAACGAGTCCCTGCTGAACAAGCCGGAAGACGAGAAGTACCACAGCGGACTGACTCCGGAGCAAAGTGCCGAGGATATTATCAAGCACGTCTCCGACGGCGTCGATGCCGCCCGCTCGCACCGCCTGCCGACCGTGGTTGTGGATTTCATCCGCACCCACCACGGCACCACGCTAACCGGCTATTTCTGGGGCAAGCATCTTTCTGCCGGCGGAAGTGCCGATGACCGCAGTCACTTCGTGTATCCCGGCCCTGCGCCGACAACCAAAGAGCAAATTATCCTTATGCTGTGTGACAGCATCGAGGCGGCCTCCAGGACCCTTACGGAGCGCACTCCGGAGGCATATTCCGCTTTCGTTGAGAAGATTGTGAAGGGCAAGATGGACCAGGGGCAGTTCAACAACGCCGATATTTCCATCAAGGAACTGACGCTGATGAAGGAGGCGATCAAGAACTATATCGCCCAGATGCACCACGGCCGCGTAGCTTACCCTCAGACAAAGAGAAAATTTTTAACATCAAATAAATAATTATGAACCTTACTAAAAAACAAATTGACGACCTCAATCTCGAGCTGACCCTGGAGATTGTGCCGGAGGATTATGAAGAAGCGGTCAGGAAAAAACTGGCGGAGCGCAGTCGTACGGCGGAGTTCAAAGGATTCCGCAAGGGTATGGTGCCCGCATCCCTTATCAAGAGGGTTTACGGCGAGCAGGTCCTGGTCGATGCTGTCAACGACGTCATCACCACGTCTCTCGACAATTATATCAACGACAACCAGCTCCATCTGCTGGGCGAGCCTCTCGGAAGCGAGAACCAGCCCGAGATTGAATGGGCCGACGGCAATTCCTTCACTTTCATTTTCGACGCCGCCCTCTCTCCCGATGTGAATGTCACCGTTGACGCGGCCGACGTGGTGAACAAGTATGCCATCACTTCTTCCGCAAAGGAGAAGGCCTCCATGATTGAGAATATCAAGAAGTACTACGCCGACAAGAAGGAAGAGGCCAAGTCCGACGAGGAAATCGAGAAGGACGTGACCGAGCGCCTCAAGGAAGAGCACAAGCAGGAGGCAGAATGGCGCCTGACCAAGGATATCCGTGATTTCTATGTGGCTAAGGCCGGCCTGGTGATGCCTGAGGCTTTCCTGAAGCGCTGGCTGCTTGCAGCCAACCAGGGCAAAGTGACCGCCGAGGATATCGAGAAGGATTTCGCTGGTTTCATCGAGGACTTCAAGTGGCAGCTCGTCCGCGGCAAACTGATGAAGGATTTCGGCTTCGAAATCACCCACGACGACATCTACGAGGCTGCTAAGGCGTATGTGACTTACCAGTATGCGATGTACGGCATCGGTAATGTCCCCGAGGACATGATCACCGAGGCCGTGGCCAACATGATGAAGGACCGCCGCCAGCTGGAGCGTCTCTCCGAGCAGGTCGAAGACAACAAGGTCCTCTCCCGCATCAAGGAAATCATCACCATCAAAGACAAGAAGATCTCCAGCGAAAAGTTCCGCGAGCTTTAGCGGGCAGAAACATTGTCATTTACTGCTGCCGCTGGCAAAGATTTCTTTCCAGGAGAAGCATTATCGCCTTTTTTGCTCCCGCTGGGATAAAAATGACTCCAGCGGGAGCACTTGTGTTGACTCCTGCTACAGAGTATGCCTTCCTTTTGACTTCAGCCAGCCGATGAGGAGCTCGGGACGGTCGGTCTGGATCATGGAGACGCCCTTGTCGAGGTACTGCTGATAGACGTCGCCCGGATCTTTGGCCACGTAGGCGGCGTCGTCGTCGTTGCCGTCGCCGCCGCAGAGGGAGGCCCAGATGGTGTTCACCCAGATCTTGGAACCCTGGTCGAGGATTTTTTTGCATGCATCCTCGAAGGCGCCGTCGTTGGTCTGCCAGCAAACTTCGTAAGCGAGGGGCACGACGCCCTGCTCGAGGTAGGAATTGAACAATTCGATTCCCTTCGGCCTCTGGATATCCACGATAGGCATATACATCATATTGTGCTCATAGGCGGCTTCGTGGGCGGCGACCACTTCGATGGGCTTCTTGCCCTTGATCAGGATCTGGTCGGTCACGCCGAGCTCTTCCGTGATTGCGAGCACTTCGTCGTAGAATTCATAACCCTGGTCCACGTTCACGCAGATGCGGTCTTTGCAGCAGGCGAGCGCCTCGCGGAGCGTCGGCATATGAAGGGTGTCGATGGCGACATTGTGGGCGCGCTTGAGGCTCAGGCGCTTGATTTCTTCGAGGGTCAGGTCGCTCACCCGTGCGCTCTTGCCGGGCTCGCCCTTGAACACGCTGCTGAAGTTTGTGCAGCGGGTCACGGTGGCGTCGTGGCTGAGCACGAGCACGGAATCCTTGGTCATCTTGAGGTCGAGCTCCATGATGTCCGCGCCCATACGGATGATGCTTTCGATGGCGGGAATGGAGTTCTCGGGGAAATTGCGCCAGTCGCCCCGGTGGCATGTCACCACCACATATTTTGAATCAGGATTGTGGATCTGGGCGGCGATTGCCTCAGCCCTGTTGGCATACTTCGGCGCGCTCTCCTTGCATCCTGCAAGTGCGCAGGCTGCAGAAACGGCAACCAATGCAATTATGAAGAGTCTTTTCATCTTTAAAAAAACTTTGGTATACAAAATTATTAAAAAACAGTCAGAATTCCAAAATGCTTTATTAGCATGTATTTGCATGTAGACAGAAATAATTAACTATGCTTTCATAATGAACGAGATTAGCATTTTGCTGTACCCCTCATTTTAATATGCTTATGTTAAGTAAACATCTTGCTTTTTTCTCTGTGCGCCGTACTGGCTCTTGCGACAGTGTCCTGCTCGAAAGACAATGAAACTGGACTTGGCGGCGAGAATAATGGTTTCAATGCCGGATTTGGCTATATGGGAGGGTATGCCTCCCGCAATTTGGAATTCGAAAAGGACTGGGCGTCCCAGACCGAAATAAACCTGGTGCTCGATTCTTACAAGGAAAATGGTAAAACCATTGTCAAGAGCGTAGACGTGCCTCTGCCCTGGGCCTGGCAGAACGCCCCCAGCAGTGGCTGCCCCGTTACACAGCCCGCAACATGGCCGAACTGGACAAGGACTGGTAGCGTGTCGGATTAGCGCCGGAGGCAATCTCCTGTCAGGTTTTCTTGGGGTTATTACCGCAACTCATAATCACAAATGCGCAGTTATTCGAGCCACGCGACGACTTCCGCCTGCTCCTGACGCTGGCGGCCGGGGTACAAAGACTTAAGGACCTTGAGGTCTTCCTTGATCACCCGGCCAAGCAGGGTGGGATAACAATACGGGTTCTTTTTGTCCCGTAGGCTGATGCACAAGCGGCCCTCATCCAGATATAGATTACCCGATTTCTATCGTTACGGCAACGTGCGTGTCGTTGGCCATAATGGGAATGGACACTTTCTGGGACTCAGATTTAACGGCGCCGGTGCTGTATTCCCAGCCGTCGATGAGGACGCGGTAGCGATATACCCGGTAATCCCTTCCCGGCTGGAAACGGGTGTAAAAATCGAACTTGTATGTAACGTCAAGCGACAGCAGCGTTCCCTGCTGCGCTATCCGCCTGTTGCCGGTACTGGAGATTCCAGCATGGCTCTGGATCTGGGCCGGAGTGATAGTCTTTATCAAGATGGTGAACCAGGTATCGGACCTGCTTGTCTGTAAACGATTCTGCTTTCCTCACACAAGGGCCAACAAGCTGACCGGATTACTGCTGTTCCTGACGGTGCCGGAGGAGAAGGCATAATGTAGAGACGCGCCCTTGCGAAAATGGCAGCAAGGGCGTATCTTTGTCTTTGAATATTAAAACGGATAATATGGCTTGTAACTCAGACTTTGTTCAATACATTATCGACCAGTGTTCGGGCGCTGGGGAAATTGCCGTGAAGAAGATGATGGGAGACTACTGCGCCTATTGTAATGGTGTCCTCTTCGGCCTTATCTGCGACAACAACTTCTATGTGAAGGTGACGGAGCCTGGAGGGGCTGTCCTGAAGGAAGTCATCCTGCGGCCCCCGTATGACGGTGCCAAAGACTACTTCTACATCAGCGATGTGGATGATCGGGATTATCTGACGGCGCTTATCAAAGCCACGATACCGGCGCTTCCGAAGCCAAAAGCGAAGAAGAATCCGTTGAAGTAAATTCCCGTTTTTTGGGGCTGTTTCTACATGGAACAGAGTGATATGTAGTTTCTTAAACCCGGCGCCTGCGTATTCAAGGACGATGTCCCCGCGATATAACAGACAATAACAAGTTGGAAGAGGCATACGAACTTGGGAAAAGCGTTTAATTAGTAAATATGAAACGAACAATCCTCACAATCCTGCTGGCCATGTTCGCCTTCCTGCCCCTGGTGGCCAGGGAATATCAGGTCCGGGGGCCCCAGGGAGGCCTATCCTTCAAGGTCGCCCTTCAGGATGGGTTCAACTCCGATACAGACCGGTGCCCGATGGTCATCCTGATGCACGGCATCTTCTCCAGCAAGGACTACAGCCCGATGCCCGCTTCGACCCCAAGGACCCTCCGGAGTACATCCGCTGCTGGGGCGTAAAGAAGTTGGGGCGGGAATACCTGCTGAGCACGCAGGAACTCCACCTTCCCGGACAATTGGGATACGAAGAATGAAACAGGAATACAATAGTATAAAAGATATGGAACAGAAATTTTGCCAGAGTTGCGGAATGCCGCTTACGGAAGAAGTCCTCGGCACCAATGCCGACGGGAGCAAAAACGAAGAGTATTGCATGTACTGCTACAAGGATGGTAAATTCCTGCAGGAATGCACGATGGAAGAGATGATAGAGCACTGCGCCCAGTTTGTGGACGAGGTAAACAAAGGCCTGCCGCAGCCCATCACGAAAGAAGAATACATCGGCCAGATGAAGATGTACTTTCCGCACCTGAAGCGCTGGCGCGAGGAATAGACGGTTGCCGCCTATGCGAGGCCGGAGAATCACGCCTTAGCCGAGGTATGGGTCTTTCAATCGGCAATTTTCTGCTGTCTGCACCAGACCTTCATCACAAGGCGGTGGGGGAGAATCTTGACGAGGAGAATCTGCATCCTGGCGATAAATCCGAAAGTGCTGAGGTCGCGCCCTTTCAGGAGGTCTCTCCAACCGCGGTTCACCACGTCCACTGGATCGTACATCGCGTTGAAATACGTGATACGGTCCTTCTCCGTCCGGTTGTTGGCCACGTCAAAGAATTCTGTCTTCGTCCAGTAAGGGCAGAGGGCCGTAACTGTGATACCCTTCGGCCTGAGTTCTTTCCAGAGACCACGGCTGAAATTCAGCACGAACGCCTTGGTGGCGGCATACTCCGTGATGTACGGGACCGGCTGGAAGGCTGCGACGGATGCGATGTTGAGCACCCGGCTTCCGGCCTTCATGTACGGAAGGCAGATGTAACACATGTCCATCAGGGCGGAGCAATTGAGCGCCAGCATGCTGTCGGCTGTCTTGCGGGGGACGTCTTCGACCGCTTGGAACTTGCCGAATCCGGCGGCGTTCACCAACAAAACTATCTCGGGATTCTCGGCGGCCAGGGTGCGTGTGAATCTCTCCAGGGCTTCCCCGTCGGTGAGGTCCATGGGAATTCGCCGGACGGTCTGCCCGGCCAACTCCTGCGAAAGCTCTTCGAGGCGGTCTGCCCTGCGGGCAATGCCCCATAATTCGTCGTATGCGACGTGTTTGGCCGCAGTCAGCGCAAACCTGCGGCCCATTCCGCTAGATGCGCCTGTGATGATGGCTATTCTTGACATTTTCAGTTCTTTATGGATTTGTTAGTTAGAGGCAAAACTACTTTCCGATGCAGAAAATTATTTTCGCAAGAATAAACAAGAGCCACGCAAGAATATAAATGATAAATAACTAATATACAACTACTTAAAAAGGGTGTTTCTTGTAGTGTCTTGAACTGTTCTTTTACTCAAATTTGGTTTTGTTGTGCAAAATGCTTAAATTTGCACAACGATAAAATTGAGTGTTATGGAACGGATTCAGTTGTATAAATGGCAGTCGAAAGACAAGACATCTGTCAGACTCAGATTCCGCCTGGTGGACGGACGCAAAGTCAATCTCTATCACAAAACTGGCTATGTTGCCAAGGCGGCGGATCTCAATAAATTCGAAAAGGACGGCTCGCTTAAACCGCGTGTTACTGTTTATAATAGTGAACTCAAGGGGGAAATCCTGCGTCATATGTCGGCCATGGAGAAAGCCTATGCTAAGATGAAGGAAGAGGGGCTTGATATGACTAGTGACGTATTTGAATTGGAGATCCAAAAAGTATTCAATCCTGTCGTGGAAGTTCGTGCCCAGGCGACCGAAACCTTATACGAGCGGTTCCTCCGTCACGAACGCCAGGCGCTGCGCGATGGTGTCATCAGCGACAACCGGTATACTGAGGCGGTCTGCTATGCGAACAAACTGATGCGTTTCCTGACAATCAAAGGGAAAAGCAAGATTACGCCGCCTGAATTTACGGTTGAAATGCTGCTGGAGTTCCGTCAGTTCGTATTTGATGAGTATCTTTACGTGCCCAAGTATAAATCTTTGTACAAGAAGGGGAAAGTTCAACGCATTCCGACTCGTCGCCTCTCGGACGCATCAGGTGTCCAGGTTATGTCTATGTTCCGCGCCTTTTTCTGTGAACTTGAAGCAAATGATGAGATAGCGAAGTCTCCGTTCCGCAGGCTCACGGCCGAACGCCGCAAAAACATCTTCCGTGTGATGTATGACGAGCCGGTGTATCTCCGCCAGGACGAGTTCCAAACAGTTCTCAACACCGAGGTTCCGGAAGAGTTGAGTCAAGTGAAGGATACCTTCATTCTGAATTGCTGTTTCGGTTGCCGCATCGGAGATTTCCGCCGACTCAATATGGACAAGATTTCCGTTTCTCAAGAAGG
>JAILIM010000030.1 GCA_024695285.1 Bacteroidales bacterium | reverse complement strand
GGTGTTCTTCTCAACGGATCTGACTCTGTCTGCTCGTGATATCTTCGACATCTACCGGACGAGGTTCCAGTTGGAGTTCGTCTTCCGCGATGCCAAGCAGTTCACCGGGCTCACTCACTGTCAGGCCCGCAATAAGGAGGCCCTTGCCTTTGCGTTCAACGCGTCCTTGTCTTCCGTCAACGTTGCCAGGGCTTATGCCAGGCAACAGGGGCACAACCTTTCCGTCGGTTCAACCAAAACCCTGCTGCACAACGCTGCAATGGTGGATAGATTTATTGCAATGTCCGCGAAACATGCGAACTTGCGATTAAATAACACTGATTTCAAAGAACTCTTATTCTACGGCGTTCGCGCCGTGGCATAAAAACTATAAAACTAACGAACTATTGAATAATAAATCATTAATTTTTTTAATTTTTTTTTCCAGATTCTTCGCTTCGCTCAGAATGACAAACGACCGGCATGTCATTCTGAGGCAAGTAGATACTTGCCGAAGAATCTATTAATTTATCGAAAAATTCTTATATTTGCTACTTGTGGGATTAAGCACCGTATGGGAAAAATGCTTAAGCAAGTTCTGACCGCGACGGCGATGCTTCTGGCAAGCGCCTGCAGCGGCTTTGTGGATATAACTGAACATGAAATAGTTACCGAACAGGAGCTGGCCTTCACCATTTCGCGCGAGGCCATCGGGGCTCCCGGCACCCGCACCGTCATCCAGTCCGACGGTTCCGTCTTCTGGAATCCCGCCGAAGAAGTCAGTGTTTTCTACGGCAGCGGCACCGGCGGAGGCGGCAAACTGGTCTCGACCAACACCGAAGTCGCAGAGACCGCCAGGATCACCGGCTCCATCCAGATAACCGGCTCCGGCAAGGACTTCTGGGCCATCTACCCCTACTCCTCCGACAACTCCTGCGACGGCACCACGATAACCACAGTGATTCCGTCCACCCAGACCGCCGTGGCCGGCAATTTCTCCGACAACGCCTTCCCGGCAATGGCGAAGTCAAAGACCCTCAGCCTGCCGTTCTGGAACCTCTGCGGCGGCGTGAAGTTCACCGTCTCGCGCAGCGACATCAAGTCCGTGGCTTTCAGGGGAAACATGGGCGAACCGCTTGCCGGCAAGGTGAATTTCTCCTTCGGCGACGACGGCAGGCCCGCGATGGCCGGAATCGTCTCCGGCGTCTATGAAGTCACGCTCAATGCCCCGTCCGGCGGCACCTTCAAGGCCGGCGAGACCTACTACATGACCATGCTGCCCGGCATGCTCGGCGAAGGATTCACAATGTCGTTCAAGACCACCGGCCTCCTCGAAGGCTCCTTCGCTTCATTCAACCCCCAGACCATCAGGCGCTCAGTATTCGGCGCATTAACTGAAATCGACACCAGGGTGACCGAATGGACCGCCGGCGAGCCCGAGCCCGAACCGGGTGCAACCGTCTACGGCAGGGTCCTCTGCGAGGGCAAGGGCATGCCCGGCGTCCCCGTCTCCGACGGCGCGGAAATCGTCCTGACCGACGACAACGGCGTCTACCAGTTGCCTTCGGAGAAGAAATGGGAATACGTCTTCATCACCATTCCCGGCGGCTACATGGTCCCCTGTCAGGGCATTCTTCCAAAATTCTACCAGACCACGAACAAAGCCGCCACGGCCCCCGAGCGCAAGGATTTCGAGCTGGTCAAGGTAGACAACGACGAATTCAACCTCTTCGTGCTCGGCGACATGCACCTTGCCAAGCGCAACGAAGACATAGCCCAGTTCAAACAGCTGGCCCAGACCCTCAACGGCACTATTGCCGCCAGCAGCGGCCCGTGCTACATCCTGACCCTCGGCGACATGACCTGGGACCTCTACTGGTACAGCAACAAATACCAGTTCCCCCAGTACGTCGCCACGATGAACTCCGTCCTGAACGTGCCCTTCTTCCACACCATGGGCAACCACGACAACGACATGAACTGCGTCGGCGACTACTCCAAGGCCTACGGCTACTCCCGCGAAATCGCCCCCACGTTCTACTCCTTCAACCTGGGGAAGATCCATTTCATCGTGATGGACAACATCGACTACAACGACGTCGGTACTGGTTCCGAAGCCCGGGGCGACTATAAGAAAAACTACACCGCCGAGCAGATGACCTGGCTTGCAAAAGACCTTTCCTACGTCGATCCGTCCACGCCCGTGTTCATCACCTCCCACGCACCCGTGTCCCATCCCAACGGCACGTCCTGGAGCAACACCTACATGAACGGCGCCGACGCCCCCGGTGAAGCCAACATGTCGGCATTCATCAGCGCCGTGTCCACCCACAACGTCAACTTCCTCAGCGGCCACACCCACAAGCTCTTCCATCGCAAGCACTCCGCCAGGTTCTCGGAACACAACGAGGGTGCGGTGTGCGCGTCCTGGTGGTGGTCCGGACACCTGACCCAGGACATCCACCTCTGCCAGGACGGCACTCCCGGCGGTTTCGCGATCTGGCGTTTCAACGGCAAGTCCTTCACACAGAACTACCAGGCCGGCGGCCACGACCTCAACTACCAGTTCCGCGCCTACGACATAAACAAGGTCAAGGAATACATAACCCCGGCTCTCGGCGGCAGCCACAAGGACTTCCTGAAATTCTCCACCGCGATGCAGAATTATGCCGCCAACACCATCCTGGTCAATGTCTGGGACTACGACCCCAGCTGGACCGTCAAGATTTCCGAAGACGGCAAGCAGCTGAGCGTGGCGCAGGTGACAGCCTACGACCCGCTCCACATCGCGGCCTTGTCCGCTCCGCGCTGCAAGAGCGCATCGGCAAGCACCACACCGAGCTTCATGACCGACACCTGGCCCCATTTCTTCAGGGCCGTCGCTTCCAGCGCCACCTCCACCGTGACCATAGAAGTCACCGACCGCAACGGCGTAAAATACACCGAAACGATGACCCGCCCCAAAGCATTCAATATCACAGATTATAAAAACACTTATTAACTAATTCACCCGCCTATGAAGAAAGAGTTTCTTTATTCCGAACCTCAGTGCGAAGAATTGCTCGCGCTGGGTGTTGAAATGATTTGTACGAGCCCCACCGAGGGTGGCCTCGAAGGGATCGAGGAGGAAGATTGGGTTGTTTAAAAAAGGAGGACTCGGTATGAAATCATTGTTCAAAACCCTTTTGATTGCGACTGTGTTAGTCTCTGCAGCCGCTTGTAACAACCGCGTCGAGCCGGCAGCACCCGGGAAGGATGCCACCTTCACCGCCACCCGAGAGGCTATTGCCCCCGCTTCCAAGTCCGTCCTCCAGGACGGCGGCAGCGTCCTTTGGAGCGCATCCGAGGAAATCAGCGTCTTCTGTGGCTCCGGCACCAACGGTGGTGACAAGTTCACCTCCACCAACATCACCGACGCCGCTACCGTTGAATTCTACGGCACCCTGTCGGTCGTCGGAGATGCCGACTATTGGGCTGTGTATCCCTATGCGGCGGACAATGCCTGCGACGGTTCTTCCATTACTACGGTCATCCCCGACCAGCAGGTGGCTGTCGAGGGCAGCTTCTCCGGCGGAGTGTTCCCTGCAATGGCCAAGTCCACTTCCATGAGCTTTGCGTTCTGGAACCTCTGCGGCGGCGTGAAGTTCAGCGTGACCCGCAGCGACATCAAGTCCGTGAATATCAAGGGCAACAACGGTGAGGCCCTCGCCGGCGCCGTGAAATTCGCCTTCGACGGCGACGGCAAGCCTGTCATCTCCAGCGTTGTCGACGCCAAGGCGGATGTGACCATTACCGCCCCGGGCGGCGGCACTTTCGAGCCCGGCAAGTTCTACTACGTCACCCTGCTTCCCTGTGACCTCACTGCTGGTCTCTGTCTGACATTCACCACCGACACCGCTGAGGGCGTCTACTTCAGCGACAAGGCCCAGACCGTCAAGCGTTCCGTATTCGGCGTGATTGCCAATGCCGACTCCTACGTGACCACCTGGGACTCCAGCGCCCCTTCAGTGACCATCAAGGACTTCGCGGAGCAGCTCGTCACCATCCTCGACGTCTGGCAGAACACCACCGGCACCATCGACATGCTGAAGGGCGAGTCCTATGAAGGCGGCGAATGGAATGTCGAGAACGCCCACTACGTCCCTGATGCCACCACCATCACCGTCGGCGGCAAGGACTACAATACGGCAGACATGTTTGAGACAGCCATCCGCAGCTACCTGCTGGTCCGCGGCTATGACGGCCTCGACACCGAGAGCAAGGGTGCCGGCAGCATCGGAGCCCTCGCAGGCGGCGCCCAGGCGATGAGCACCACCCCGGTGCCCGAAACCCACGGCTACTACTGGGGAGCAAGCCCCTACAACGAAACCACCGGCAACGGCGGCCACTTCGTGATGGGCACCAAGGACGACAACGAGCCTTGCAAGATCAAGCTCGACGCCCTCGACAACTGGGCGATGCGTTCCCTGAACTTCCAGCACGGCAAGGGCATCACCAACCTCTGCGGCTACGCCGGCGGCCAGCTTGCCGGCTACTACGGATGCTTCTGCTCCAAGAGGGCCCTGCTCACCTACACCTTCTTCTTCAAGTATATGCTTGACAACAAGCTCGATACTGCCGATGCAATCGATGCTTCGACCATCTTCCGCACCGAGCTCTTCGGAGATGAAAACAAGCAGCCTACCCCCATCACGCTCAAGACCCAGTGGCTCTTCTCCGCTGCCAGGATGGCTCCTGTCAGCGAGGGCGGCGACGGCTACAAAGACACCTTCGCCCTTGGCTCTAACCCCAATCCCGGAGACGGCGGGGCATATGTCAATGCAGCCATCGGCAATGGAAAGCTCACCTGGGTGCAGGGAGACAAGACAATATTCCCCGCAGACAAGCAACCTAACGCCGCGCGTAAAGTGGGCGACACCGGCCATCCTTATATCACCGGTCTGTGGTATGGCGACTACTGGCTGTTTGAAGTGCCCAGCGACGTTGAACTTCCCGCCGGCACCAAGATTCACATCAAGTACATAGCCCGTTCTTCAAAGGCCGGCGCCAAGTATTGGATGGGTGAGTATTATGACGCCGGTGAGTGGAAGATTGCTCCTATGGAGGTCATCGAAGATGAGTACAACTTCGCCGTTCCCGTGGAGACCACCCTGACGGACCGTGACGGAAATCCGGAGACCTTCTCCTACAACATCAAGATGAAAGAAGACGGCAAGAAAAACACCACCGTGGAAACATACTTCGTCCTGACGGCCCCCACATCCAAGATTCAATACCGCCAGATAGTGACGGGCCTGTATCAGTCAGAGACCGGCACGACGTCCATCGGCGGCCTTGGCACTGCAACCACCCGTATTGCCGGCTCTGACTTGAAGGATGACGGAACTTCAAGCAGCCCTCTCATCGAGGTCGTCAACGAATAATCCGCCTTCGAGAGTAAGGCAACTTCCTGAAGAAAGAGGGTGACTATCGGTCTTCCGGCCCATAGTCACCCTCCTCTTTTGCTGCCCGCCAACATCCTCTCTTGCAGCCACTTACGCATTTTGCCTGCATAAAAAAACATGCAGGCAAAAGTTGCTGCGGGTTGGGAACCAGAGGTTTATGCGCCACCGCTGACCACTATTTCAACGAAAAGTGGTATCTTTGCCCTGTTATGAGCAAATCGATACTGGAGTCCCGGAAAGGGCTCAACGAAGTGATCAGCCAGTGCGCGGAAGTGGCCGGATACCTTTGGGAAAAAGGCTGGGCCGAGCGCAACGGCGGCAACATGACCTACGATGTCTCGGAATTCATCGACGACGAAATCAAAGCTATGCCGGCGCTAGGCCCGGCGAGGAAGATAGGCTCCGTGCTGCCCCACCTCAAGGGGCACTGGTTCTACGCCAAGGGCACCGGCAAGCGCATGCGCGACCTCGCCCGCAGGCCGATGGAAGCCGGCTGCATCATCCGCATCTGCGACGACTGCGCCAGCTACGAGATGGTCGCCGACGCCCCCGTGGCGCCGACCTCCGAGCTACCCTCTCACCTAGCCCTCCAGGACTACCTCAAAGGCACCGGCAGCTCCTACAAGGCCACGCTCCACACCCACCCCATTGAGCTCGTCGCTCTATCCCACATCCGCAGCTTCTGCTCCTCCGAGATCCTCACCAGGACCCTCTGGTCCATGATCCCGGAGACTCTCGCCTTCGCGCCCCTCGGCCTCGGCTTCATCCCCTTCGCCACCCCCGGCACCCAGGATCTTGCCGACGCAACCCTCAAGGAGATAAGCCGTTACGATGTCGTGCTCTGGGAAAAGCACGGCACCATAGCCGTCGGTGTCGACATGATGGACGCTTTCGACCAGACCGACGTCCTCAACAAGGCCGCCTGCATCTACAAGGCCTCCTGCCAGATGGGCACGCCACCCGAAGGCATGACCGACGCCCAGATGACCGAAATACAGGAACTCTTCCACCTACCCAAAACCAGAGAAATATGACACGCAAACTTAACGAAAACGTCATCTACATCGGCTCCGACGACCTCGACCTCGACCTATTCGAGAGCCAGTACATAGTCCCCGAAGGCATATCCTACAACTCCTACCTTATATTAGACGATAAGGTGGCCATAATGGACACCTCCGACGCCCGCAAAGGCGACGAATGGAAGGCAAACCTTGCCGAAGCCCTCGCCGGCCGCACCCCCGACTACCTCGTGGTGCACCACATGGAGCCCGACCACTCCGCCCTCGTGGCCTGGGTCCTGCAGCAATACCCAGGCTTGCAGCTCGTCGCGAGCGTCCAGGCCCTGCGCATGCTGCCCCAGTTCTTCCAGGACATCAACCTGGAAGGCCGCACGCTCGCCGTCAAGGAAAGCGACACCCTTGACCTCGGCAGCCGCAAACTTCAGTTTATCGGCGCCCCGATGGTCCACTGGCCCGAGGTGCTCATGAGCTTCGACCCCGCCGACGGAGCCCTCTACAGCGCCGACGCTTTCGGCAAGTTCGGCGCCCTCTCCGAATGCGGATTCTACGGCCGCGACGATGACGACTGGGCCTGCGAAGCCCGCCGCTACTATTTCAACATAGTCGGCAAATACGGCGCCCAGGTGCAGCAGGTACTAAAAAAGACCGCCGCCCTCCCCGTCAAGGCCATCCGTCCCCTCCACGGCCCCATCCTGGAAGACAATCTCGGCGAATACACCAGCCTCTACGACACCTGGAGCCGCTATGAGCCCGAGACCGACGGCATCTTCATCGCCGTGGCCTCAATCCACGGCGGCACCATGGAAGCCGCCCAGATGCTCGCCCAGATACTCCAGAAGAAAGGCGCCCCCAAGGTGGTGCTCAGCGACCTCTGCCGCAGCGACATAGCCGAGAACATCGAAGACGCCTTCCGCTATCCGAAGATCATCCTCGCCGCCGCATCCTACGACGCCGGCCTCTTCACCCCCATGTACGACTTCATCCACCGCCTCCAGATCAAGGGCTGGTCGAAGCGCAAGGCGGGCCTGATGGAGAACGGCTCCTGGGCCCCGAGCGCCGGACGCGTGATGAAAGAAATGCTCTCCCAGATGAAGGAAGTGGAGATTGTGGAGCCTCTCGTGACCATCAGGAGCCGCATGAAACGCAGCGATTTTCCGTCTCTTGACGCCCTGGCAGATGCAATTCTGGCCTAATAATCATTGCTTTTTAAAAAGTTATTTATATTTTTGCTTATTAATACTTTTATTAACTATTATGAAAAAATTAGTCCTTTCAATCATTGCGGTGCTCGCAATCGCGTTCTCCGCAAACGCTGCCAACTACAAAGTTGACAACAATGCAATCGACAACATCATTGAGAATGCCGAAGAGGTCTTCGTCCTCGATGTCGCTACTCCTGCAGCTGCAAACCTGCCCGTAGTGAGCCAGAAAGAGGTCAACACCACCACCGCATTCCTCCTGAGCTGGCTTCTCGGCGGCTTCGGAATCCATCGCCACTATTGCGGCACTGCCGGCTGGATGTGGGCAGTCTACACCTTCACTGGCGGCGGCCTCGGAATCCTTTGGAGCGTTGACACCATTCTCCTCTTCCTCGATGTGATCAAGGTTGGCGAAGGCTATATCAACAAATTCATCAACAACAGGAAAGTTATCGTTTGGATTTAATCCGTAAAATCATTTGCCTTTCGCTGCTCGCAGCGGCTTTTCTGCCGGCTAGCGCCCAAAGGAAAGTCAGCGCTGACGTAGAAGTCAAGACGGTAGCGGACGGCAAACTCAGAACTGTCACCAAGAGCGTCTATTGCACCAGCAATGGACGCTTGGTGACATTATTCAGGACCCCCGCCAAATATTATACGGTCGCCAACGCCAAAGGCGAGTTACAGCTCTACAATCCGTCCACCAACGAGGTGATGAGCCAGGTCGACAAGTCCCTGAGTTCCACCACCGAACTCCTGAGCCTCTTCATGAGCGGCCACGTGGACGACCTTGGGCTCGGCTACTACGGCTACAGGGTCACCCAGACCGGCCGTGAAGACGGCTACACCAAGAAAACCTTCACCCACGCTGACCCCACATACGCAACGGTCTGCATAGTCTACGAAAATTACCTGCCCATCTACTGTGAATACACTTCCCCCGAGGGAAAGACGCTCAGCCGCAAATACTTGTCCGACTACCGGCAGTTCGGCCGCATGATGCTCCCTCTACGCACCACCGACATCTCCTACGGCTCCCACCGTGATTCCACGGTCGTCCGCACCATATATTCCAGCGTCAGGACCGACACCGACGCCCCCGAATTCGACTTCACCGTTCCCGCCGACGCCAAACCCATGAAGACGGAGGCGGCCCCTAAATGAAGCCCTGGTCCATAGTCCTTTTCCTCCTGCTGCTGGCAGCCCCGGCGGCAGCGCAGAGCGTGTCCGACAGGGACCTGGTCCTGAAAAGGGATTTCAGTGAACAAAAGACCAAAGAACAGGCCCCGGAAGGCGCCAACTGTTTCGAACGTGCCTCCTGGCACATCAGCAGGCAGCTGACCGGACGGGACTACTACAGGCCCGTGAACTTCATGTTCTTCCGGCAGGCCGTCAAGGAAATCGGCTTCATCCCCGCCGTCTTCGCCACCGCAGACAGAATTCTTCGCGACAGCAAGCTCGGCACCTACGATGTGTGGATAGACCCTGATTATCCGGTGATCACGGAAGGGCCGGAGGCGTACGCACCAGGGAGGGCCGGCAAATGAAACGCATAGCCCTCACAGCGGCGCTGCTCCTGCTTCTGGCGTGCCCCCGGGCGGCGGCGCAATCCACCTGGATATCAGCCGATTACGATTTCACGGAATACCTCATCGACACGGACCTGAAGCGTGACGCCGCGGCGCTGCTCCGCCGGGACGTGTACTTTCCGTCCGACACCCTCACGTTCCTGCGCGGTTGGGCAGCCTACCAGCTCAAGGAGCTCGAGCCGGCGCTGGAACTGCTGCGCGCCGTGCCCAAGGACTCCCCTTTCGCCGAAAAATCTTTCTTTTACGGCAACGCCGTCTCGGCTCACCTTGGCGACTACACCACCCCCGCCGCGCTGCTGGAATCCTACCAGGGACCGTACAAGGAAATGCAGAGCGTGCAGCTGGCCGGGCTTGCGCTGCTCCGCGGCGACCCGGACGCCTTCAAGCGCGCCTCCGCGGGCTTCGGTTACTCCGACTTCGCCCTTGTTGAAGCGGAGCGCAAGTTGGACGAAATCTACGATTTCCGCTACGTGCGCCCGCAGAAGAGCCCGCTTCTGGCGGCCCTGGCCTCGGCCGTGGTGCCGGGACTCGGGAAAGTGTACGCGGGGCGCATCGGTGAAGGCATCGAGAGCTTCCTGCTGACCGGCGCGATGGGCGCCATCACCGCCGAGCACTGGATCAAGGACGGCCCCGGTGACTGGAAGACCATAGTGCCCGGGTTGCTCTGCGCGGCACTCTACATAGGCAACATCTACGGCAGCTACGTCTCCGTGAGCATATATAACAACAGTGTGAACGATGTACAGCAAACGGCTATTCTGTATAATATCCATATGCCTCTGCGCTCTGTTTTCAAGTAGGGCGCAGGACTGGGAGGGGATGGCCGTCAGCTACGAACGGACCATCTGGGAGGGCGCCTCTCTGGAGGACGTCAACACCGCCCTGCGCGGCAAGGCAGAATGCTACAAGCAGCTCGGGCTCTACGCCGACGCCTCCTCCACGCTCGCCCGTGTGCGTATGTTCGCTCTGCTGCCCGAAGAGCGCCAGGAGGTGCTTTACCAGCAGGAACTCTGCCACTTCCTCGGCGGGGAGTTCGCCCAGGCTGCCGCCCTGGTGGAAGAAGTCGAGCCCGTCTCGGAGGACATCCTGCTGCTGCACGCCCTCTCGCTCGCCTACGCGGGCAAGTTCGATGAATCGGAAATCTACGCCGCCCGCTTCATCTCATGGAACGGCGAAAGCCCCCACCTGCAGGCGTTGCTGGATCTGTATGCCGGGCATCCAGTCCCCCGCAACACCGGCACCGCCATAGCACTGTCGTTCCTGCCCCCTGCCGGCCACATCTACAACGGCCGCCCCGGCGAGGGCCTGCTCTCCGCCGGCCTCAATGCCGCAGCAGTGGCCTTCACCGTGGCCAACCTTCTTGGCGGCTACTGGATCACCGGCATCGTCGGCGGCAGCATCGCCCTCAACTACACCGTCATGGGCGGCCAGGAGCGCAACCTCGCCCTCGTGGACATAAACAACAAGGACGCGGTGCTCGAATTCGGCGACCGCGTCCGTCAATTCTTGGCAGAAACGCTTACTCCTTAGCGGCCTTCGGCCTCGGGAGGATGAGGTTCAGGAGGATTCCGACCACTGCAGCCAGGCCAACTCCGCTGAGCACGAAGGTGCCCGCTTCAAGCACGGCGCCGCCGATGCCGACGGTCAGGGTGACTCCTGCGATTATGAGGTTGCGCGTCTCGTCAAAATTCACCTTGTTGCGTATCAGGTTCTGCACGCCCACGGTGGCGATGGTGCCGAAAAGCAGCAGCATGATGCCGCCCAGCACTGCCTGCGGTATGCTCTGCAGCACTCCGTTGAGCTTGCCGAACACCGAGAACAGCAGGGCCGCTATAGCGGTGATCCTCAGCACCTTGGGGTCGGTGATGCGAGTCACCTGCATGGCTCCGGTCACCTCGCTGTAGGTGGTCACGGGAGGGCCTCCCAGCAGGGCCGCTGCAAGACAGGCGAGACCGTCGCCCATCATGGTGCGGTGCAGGCCCGGGTCGGACGCGAAGTCCTTGCCGGCAACGCTGCCCACAGTGTACACGTCGCCGACGTGCTCCACCACCGCCGCCAGCGCGATCGGCATCATGAACACGAGCGGCTCCCAGGCAATCTTCGGCATGTGCGGGTCACGGATATTGGACGGCAGCGACAGCCAGGGGGCATCCACGACGGCCGTGAAGTCCACCTTCCCCAGGCAAATGGCCACCAGGTAGCCCACGATCACGCCGCCCAGCACAGGCAGCAACTTCACCAGCCCGCGCCCGAAGAACATGATGACCACGGCCACGACCAGCGCAATCAGCGCCAGCAGCCAGTCCGTCTTAGCCATGTCCACGGCGGTGCCGGCCAGCGAAAGGCCGATCAGGATGATCACCGGACCAATCACCACGGGCGGGAAAATCCTGTTCAGAAGGCCCAGGCCTTTCCACTTCACGATAGCGGCAACGACAAAATACACGAACGCCACGCCGATAAAGCTCGTCAAGGCTCCGGGGAGCCCCCACTGGGCCGACGCGGTGATGATAGGGGTGATGAAGGCGAAACTGGAGCCCAGGTAGATGGGCACCTTTCCCTTGGTCACGAGATGGAAGATCAGCGTGCCGATACCGGCAGAGAAGAGGGCTGTCGAGGGGTCGAGGCCGACAAGCAACGGCACCAGGACTGTCGCGCCGAATGCAACGAAGAGAAATTGCACTCCGGCAAGGGTTTTCTGAACAGCATTCATACGGAATACAAATTTAAAAAATTCGTTATATTTGACAAAAGAATTGCCCTTCAGTATGACGAGAAAAGAAAGATTCGCCTCCGTGGTAGGATGGTTCCGGGAGAACGTGCCGGTGGCGCAGAGCGAACTGGTGTTCATGGATCCCTTCCAGCTCATCGTGGCCGTGGTACTTTCGGCGCAGTGCACCGACAAGCGAGTCAACATGGTGACTCCGGGCCTCTTCCGCCGCTTCCCGACTCCGGAGAAGATGGCCGCGGCATCCGTGGAGGAGCTGCTGGAGCTGATCGGCAGCGTGTCGTATCCCAACAGCAAGGCCAGGCACCTTAAAGGCTTGGCGCAGAAGCTGCTGGACGATTTCGGGGGGCAGGTCCCGTCCGGGGTGGACGAACTCATGACCCTTCCCGGTGTGGGCCGGAAAACCGCCAACGTGGTGGCTTCCATAGTGTACGACGAGCCCGTGATTGCCGTCGACACCCACGTGTTCCGCGTCAGCCACAGGATAGGCCTCTCGAGCGGGAAGACGCCCTACGACGTGGAGAAAGACCTCGAAAAGCACATCCCGGAGGAGCACAGGGCCACCGCCCACCATTGGCTCATACTCCACGGACGCTATATCTGCACCGCCCGTGCCCCGAAATGCGCGGAGTGCGGCCTGCGGCCCTGGTGCGCATGGTTCACGAAGAATGCCAAAAGTTAAGAACATAATCGCAGCGCTTCCGGACGCGGAAACCATCGATCTGGAGGCCCTTCGCGGCAGCATCGCCTCCGGGGCCGTGGAGATGGTCTGCGTGCTCGGGCCCACGGCTTCTGGCAAAACCCGCTACGCCGTGCAGCTCGCCCGCGCCCTCGGCAGCGCCGAGATCATCTCCGCCGACTCCCGCCAGGTCTACCGCCGCATGGACATCGGCACCGGCAAGGACCTCTCCGAGTACGGCCCCGTGCCATATCATCTTATAGATATAGCGGAGCCGGGCACGCAGTACAACGTGTACCGCTTCAGGGAGGATTTCGCGGCGGCCATGGAAGACATCCGCTCCCGCGGGGCCTTCCCCATACTCTGCGGCGGCACGGGCCTCTACATCAGCGCCGTGACCTCCGGCTACGACTTCGCCTCGAAAAAGCCCCTCTCCGCCCGGCTTGACAGCCAGCCCGACAAGGTCTTTTTCATCGGCACCCTCGTCTCCCGGGAGGTGCGCAACGCCCGCATCGACGCCCGGCTCGACGCCAGAATGCAGGAGGGCATGATACAGGAAATCAAAGGCCTTCTGGACGAGGGCATAGACCCGCAGGTGCTTATCAGCTACGGACTTGAGTACAAGTTTGTGACCCAGTATCTTATCGGGGAGCTCGACTACGCGACTATGCGGGAGCGCCTCGCCATTGCCATCCACCAGTTCGCCAAGCGCCAGATGACGTGGTTCCGCGGTATGGAGCGCTCCGGAATCCGTATCCACTGGACGGAAGTGTAGTTTTTTGCGGCTCTCCGCACCAAGTTTTGCCGTTTTTCGTTATATTTGGAAGATATGAGACCGAGACTTGCCACCACCCTCATTCTTCTGCTGCTTGTCCTGTTGCCTTCGCGGGCCCAGAACAACCCATATGAAATAGCGGACGAATGCTACCACTAGTTAGTCAAGGCGGAGAGTCTCTTGGGCAAGCCCGGCTTCGAAGAGGCCAGCGCGGCCCTTTTCGAGGCCGCCATGCGCCTGAAAGACACCAAGGCGGAGACCCTCTACTACGTGGCCGAACTAAAGAACCAGACCAGACAGCCCGGCTCTCCGGAAAACGACGCGGCGGTGGACATGGCCTACCAGAAACTGAAGGCGATCGCAGAGAAATACGGCTACAAGCAGTACTACTACTACGCCCGCATCGCAGCCCTGGACGGCAACTGGGATGAATACGCCCGCCTGCGCGACGAGTGCCTTTGCGACGAGTCTTTCTCCCAAATCATCAAAAACAGCACGCAGTTTTTCAAGTTGCTGGACGACATCCACGAAGGCACCTTAGACAAAAGCGTGGAAGAGGTATTCAAGGCGAGCAACGTGCGCCAGATCAAATTGATAGCCAACGTCTGCGAAAACAACGGATATAAAGATTTCGCCTTCGAAGTGGAAAAGCATCTGGTGCGCAATCTGGAGAGAACCATCTCCCGCGCCAACCAGTCCCGCCTCTCGGAGCTGGACGTCTCCATGGGAAAGGCGGCCCTTAGCGCCGACCTCGCCCACAAGGAAGAGGAGCTGGACACCGTCACCTCGATCATCTTCGTGCTGCTTCTCATCATCCTCGTGGCGTCCGCCGTATTTGGCGGCATCCACATCCACAACCTCCAGAAAAACAAGCGCAAGGACGCGGCCAGGATCGCCGAGCTTCAGGCGGCCAACGAAAAGGTGCGCCAGGCCGACGCCGCCAAGACCCGCTTCGTGCAGAACATGAGCCACGAGGTCCGCACCCCGCTGAACGCCATCGTGGGCTTCAGCCAGCTGCTCGGCCTGCCCGACGGCACCTTCCCGGCGGAAGAGAAGGAAGAATTCGCCGGCCACGTGGTCAACAACAGCAAGATGCTCACGATGCTCCTCGACGACATCCTCAACGCCTCCGCGATGGATTCCGGCAACTACAAGATTTCCTACGAAGAGGGTGAGTGCAACTATATGTGCTACGCTGCCATCAGCAGCGCCGAGCACCGCCTGCAGCCCGGAGTTTCAATGAGTTACGATCCCCTGCCCGGCGGTCCCTTCACCTTCCACACCGACCCCCGGCGCGTGCAGCAGATACTCATCAACCTGCTCACCAACGCCTGCAAGCACACCAGCAAGGGCTCCATCAAACTAGCCTGCTCGCTGGACGAGAACCCCGGGGAAGTCACGTTCTCCGTGACCGACACCGGCCCCGGAGTGCCGGCCGAGCATGCCGAAGCCATCTTCGACCGCTTCACCAAACTCAACGAATTCGTGCAGGGC
>JAILIM010000006.1 GCA_024695285.1 Bacteroidales bacterium | reverse complement strand
GCCTTGTTGGCATCGGCCAGATTGATGCCCTGGCCGTTGTACAGGCCCAGCTGATAGTGGATCAGACGGTACTGGTCCTCCGCCATCGGGAACAGGTCGCCCTGGATCTGGATACCCTGGTCACGGCCGCCCATGTTGGCTTCGCCGAGGCGGTCGCCCATACCGGCCATTTTCTGCACCAGGAAGGAGAAATCGCCTGCTCCCACATCCCAGGGGTTCATGGGGTTCTCGAAGGTGAAGGCCCTCTTGAACTGGCCTATCTTCACGGAGAACCACTTGTACTTGGCCCACTCCACGTAGAAATCCTTCACGTGCGGTTTCTCACCGTTGGCCTGGAACTGTATACGATAGTTGAACTGGTTGAAAATGCTGCCGTCCACGTAGGCACGGATAAGCCTGCAGTTGAAACCGGGGCCGCCGTTTGCACCTTCCTTGTCGCTGTATTTGTAGCCGCCGATGATATAGGCGCCGACTTTTGGCTTGCTCGCCCAGCCGGTCTGCTGTATGCCGTATTCGGGTTTTTCAGTTTCCTGAGCAGCGGCTCCTGCGCCGATAAGCAGGGCGGCCGCAATGATAAACAATTTCTTCATAGTGTTATGCTTGAGGGAAAGGGAATATGTAGGTCAGAAGGAAATAGCCGAGCACGAAGCCGATCACGCCCACTATGATGCCCACTTTGGTCATATCGGCGGTTTTCACCAGGCCGGTCGAGGAAGCGATGGCATTCGGAGGCGTGGAAATCGGGAAGAGCATGGCGATGGAGGCGCAGACCGCGATGAAGGGTATCATTGCGTTCATGCCGCCGAGAGCCACGAACTGGGCGTTGTTGGCGGCGGCAGGGTCGGCCATCGCGGTGCCGACGACCACCAGGATAGGTACCAGAAGCGCTGCGGTGGCGGAGTTGCTGATGAAGTTGGAAAGGAAGTAGCAGATGAGGCCTGCAATGACCATCACGATCACCACGTTCATGGTGCTGAACGGTATGGCATTGATCAGCACTGCCGCAAGGCCGGTCTTGTTGAGTCCGGTGCCGAGGGCGAAACCGCCGGCGACGAGCCAGAGCACGCTCCAGTTGATTTCCTTGATATCTTCCTTGCCGAAAACTCCCGTGCAGGTGTAGACTGCAAGAGGAATAAGGGCAACGATGTTGGAATTGATTCCGGTGATGGACTCCGTGACCCAGAGAAGGATGGTCACGAAGAAGGTGATCCAAGCCACGTAGTCCTTCCAGGTCCACTTGTGGGACTTGGCTTCGATCTTAAGCTCGATCTTGTCCGACTTGAAGGGGAAGAAGAACTGGAGAAGCAGCCAGGCGATGAAGATCATCACCACCACGTAGGGGATCATCCTGGACATCCAGGTGGCGAAACCTATCTGGTAGCCGGCATTCTCGAGGGCGCCGATGGCTATTGCGTTGGGAGGGGTGCCGATGGGCGTGCCGATACCGCCGAGGTTGGCCGCGACGGGAATGGACAGTGCGAGGCCCACCTTTCCGGTCTCATTCTCCGGAAGGGCCTTGAGCACCGGAGCCAGGAACGCAAGCATCATGGCGGCGGTGGCGGTGTTGCTCATGAACATCGAGAAGATGGAGATGATGATGAGGAACCCGAGAAGCACCATCTTGGGCTTCTTGCCGAACAGGCCGAGGAGGCCCTTTGCGATGACGGCGTCCATGCCGTACTTGGATGCGATGATGGCAAGCACGAAGCCTCCCATGAACAGCATGACCACGGGGTCTGCGAAGGAAGCCATAATGCTCTTGTAGTCCACCAGGCTGCCTGCCTCGGGACTGCAGAGGAAGGCAAGGCCCTTGTTGGATACCGTGAGCAGCATCACCACGATGACGATAAGGGAAGTGGTCCAGTTCGGAATGATTTCAAACATCCACATCAGCGCGGCAAACACGAAGATGGCGATCATGCGCTGCTGGACCGGAGTCAGGTCCGCGATACCGAAAACCGAGGTAGGGAGGGCCCATAGCAGGATTGTGATTATCAGCACGATAGGCAGAAGCACACAAAACTTTACAGAAAATTTGCTGTTGGACATATCTTTTGTCAATTTTGCGGGCACAAATTTAGGCAATTATTTGTATTTGAACAAATGATTTCTTTTTCTTACATTTGCGTATTATGAAATCGACTATTCGCAAGAACTGGCCTAAGTATGTCCTGCAGTGGGGCGTCCTGGCCGCATTGATTTTCTTCCTGAGCGGACTCGCCGCCAAAGTGTTCCCCAAACTCGCTCCGTCAGACCCTGAGGCCTGGTGCCCGCTCGGCGGCCTCGAGGCCCTGACGACCTACGTGACCAGGGGCTCCCTCCCCTGCTCCATGAGTTCATCCCAGATCCTTATGGGCATACTGCTCGCAGCCGCCGTGGTGCTGTTCGGAAAGCTGTTCTGCGCCTACCTCTGCCCCATCGGCTCGGTCGAAGACCTGCTGACCAAAGCCCGCCAGGGCATGGGCATCGGAGGCCTGGAAGTCAAGAGCGGCTCCTTCGGAGACAAATTCCTGCGTGTCCTTAAATATGGCCTGCTCTTCTGGGTATTCTATTCCACGGCGACGGCCAGCGAGCTGCTCTGCCGCAAGTTCGACCCCTATTATGCAATAGCCACCGGGTTCAAGGGTGAGATCGTGCTCTGGATGAGCATAGTCGCAATCGTGGTCGTGGTGCTGGGAGGCTTCTTCATCAAGCGCTTCTTTTGCCGCTACATCTGCCCGCTCGGGGCGGCCGCCAACACCTTCCGCTTCTGGCTTCCCCTGCTGCTTCTGGGACTCGTCTGGTGGGGCATCAGCCTGCTGGGCGTCAATATCCCCTGGTGGGTGCTGCTGGCTGCGTTCTGCGTGCTTGGCTACGTGCTCGAGATCTGCTACCGCAAGCCCAAGCTACAGGCGCTCCACGTCATATTCGATGACGACAACTGCAACCGCCGCTGCTACTCCTGCCGCAAGAACTGCCCCTACAACATCGACATCCCCGCCAGCGGCGGCGTGGTGACGGACGTGGACTGCACCCTTTGCGGCGAATGTATCGCATCCTGCCCCGGCAAGGCCTTGAGCTTCGGAGTGGTGACCAAGCCCATGGGGAACAAGTTCGGCCGTTTCGTGCCGGCAATAATCGCTGTCGTCCTCACGGCCCTCGGAATCATCTTCGGAGGCCGCTTCGAAGTGCCCACGATAGACGAGAAATGGGGCATCGAAGAAGGTATGGAGCTCAAGACGATGCGTATCGAAAACCTTACCAGCGTCCACTGCTACGGCAGTTCCATGGCGTTCAAAGGCAAGATGGAAAATGTGCGCGGAGTCCACGGCGTCAAGACCTACGCCGGTTCCCACTCCGTGGTCCTGACCTACGATCCTTCCAAGACCAGCGAGGAAAAACTCCTTGAAGATATCTACGAGCCTTCGCACTTCAGGGTGAACTCCCCCGATCCCAAGGAAGTCAAGGAAGTGAAAATCCAGACCATACGCACCGAGCACATGCCCAACAAGACCGACCTCAACTTCCTCGGCCTGCAGATGCGCATGTCCGGAAAGAAAGTCTACGGAGTCGAGTCCGAATACGACTGTCCCCTGATCGTGCGCGTCTATTCCGACCCTTCGGAGGATCTCGACGAGGCCTGGTATAAGGAAATAGTCGAAAAGAAAGTGCTTGCAATGCCCATCCACGGCGGCGGAGTCAAGGAGACTCCCGTGGATTTCACTTTCGTGCGCCTCGAAAAGGGCAGCGGCAAGATGGGTATAGCCGAATACCTGGAAAGGATGTTCGATCCCTTCAGCGCAGAATACAACGGCCGCTACCCTTCCGCCGACACCACCATCGTCCGCAAGAGGGTAGAAGTCTATGAAGGCAAGCCCCAGTGGATCTATGAAATCACAGACCAGAACTACGAGAAGCCCATCATCAAGCGCGCCCTGCCGTTCCTGAGCAACCATCTGTCCAAGGAAGAAGGCGTGATTGGAACATACCTCAAGCTCAACAAGGACCTGCTGCCGAGCATCCAGGTGCGCTTCGCCGAGCCTATGACCGCCGAGCGCCTCTGGGAGCTGATGACCAGGCCCGTCTGGTCCATCACCTACGCCAAGGACGACGTCCGCGAGGTCGATGCAAAGATGAAATTCGACAAACCGGGAATCTGCTACAAGTATGAGTAAGAGACTTTTGCTTGCCTTCGCCCTCACGCTGCTGTGCTGCTTTGCAGCCGGCGGTTGGGGCCGTAAAGGGCACGCGACCATCGCCCGCATCGCCGAGATGCATCTGACGAAGACCACGCAGAAAAAGATTGCGGAGATCATGCACGGCGAGCCCATAAGCGGCTATGCATCCTATGCCGACGACTACAAGGCCCAACTGCTCGTCGACATGGGATTCGACCCGTCCGGAGGCGAACCGAGAGTCAACACCCTGCCCCACACCTTCGAGGCCAATATGGATTTCGAGCCCTTCAGGGGGATAAACGACAACGGCAGATACGTCAAAAACTGCATCCATTTCATAGAGAAATATGCAGAAGACCTCCGGGACTACAAGGCCCTGGACGATTCCACGGCATTCACGGAGCTGGTCCTGCTGGTCCACTTCGTGGGCGACATGCATTGCCCTGAGCACATACGCTACAACCCGGACGACATGACCATCGGCTACTACAACGTCACCTTCCGAAAGGAGGAAATCCGCTACCACACCCTCTGGGACAGCCAGATGCTGGATTTCAAGTACCCCTGGAGCTTCGGCGACATGGCGCACATCCTCGATTCTGCAGACAAGGAGACCATGGCCGGCATCACGAAGGGAGGCCCCTACGACTGGGGCCGCGACGTAGCGAGGTGCTGCTGGCCGGCGCACAAGGTAAGGGAAGGCGACAAACTGACCATGGACTGGTACAGGGAAATGGAGCCCCTGATGCTCTCGCAACTCCGCAAAGGCGGCTACCGCCTTGCCAAGGAACTCAATATGATTTTCGACCCCGCCTACGCACGGAGAAATAAAAACAAATAGGAAATGAAGCGACTGATATTAGTCCTGGCAGCGGTCATGCTCGCCGGAAGCGCCTTCGGATGGGCTCCGAAGGGAGATTTGATCAAGACACGATGGGCAGCGGACGTGAATCCCGCCGCCCCCCTGCCTGAATACCCCCGTCCGCAGATGGTACGCCCCGACTGGATGAACCTCAACGGCCTGTGGGATTACGCCATCACTCCCGCAGATGCATCCTACGGCAAGCCCGAGGGGCAGATCCTGGTGCCCTTCTGCGCCGAAAGCTCCCTTTCCGGGGTGCAGAGGCACGTCGGCTCGGCAAACGCCCTCTGGTATGAGCGCAGCTTCAAGCTGCCTTCCGGATGGAAGGGCCGCGACGTGCTCCTGCATTTCGGAGCCGTGGACTGGAAAGCGGAAGTCTGGGTCAACGGCACAAAGGTCGGTGAGCATACCGGCGGCTACGCTCCATTCTGCTTCAACATCACGCCGGCCCTGAAAAAGTCCGGCAAGCAGACTCTACGCGTGCGCGTCTGGGACGCCTCCGATGAAGGTTTCCAGCCCCGCGGAAAGCAGATCGAGCACACCCACGGCATATGGTACACCCCCGTGACCGGCATCTGGCAGACAGTGTGGATGGAGCCCGTGTGCCCCCAGGCCCACATCGTCTCGTACAACCCCGTATGGGATGCAGCCAGCTCCACGCTGAAGGTAGAGGTGAAGGCCGATGGCAGCTACGACGAAGCCAGGGTGGAACTCAGCTACGGCGGCGGCCCAGTGGCAAACGGCACCGAGATGAGAATCGACGCCCCGAAGCTCTGGAGCCCCGACAGCCCCGAAATCTACGACCTCTGCATCACGCTTGTCAAGGACGGGAAGACGGTGGACCGCGTGGAAGGCTACACCTGCCTTCGCAGCGTAGGCACAGTCCGGGACCCTCATCCCGACCGTAACGTCAACTCCTACAAGCGCATAGGCCTCAACGGAGAGCGCACCTTCTTCTTCGGCCCACTGGACCAGGGATGGTGGCCCGACGGCCTCTACACCGCCCCGACCGACGAAGCCCTGCGTTTCGACATAGAAAAGGTTAAGCAGTGGGGCTGGAACATGATACGCAAGCACATCAAGGTGGAGCCGGCACGCTGGTACTACTGGTGCGACATGCTGGGAGTCAGCGTGTGGCAGGACATGCCCTGCATCGCCGACCACAGCAGCAAGACCAACGTCTGGCGCAAGCCCGAGATTGCCGCGATGCAATCCAACAAATGGGCGCACGACAGCCTCCTGGGCGGCACCGACTGCGAGGTGCCCCAGGAATGGAAGGACAACTATTATAAGGAATGGGGCGAAATCATCGACGCCCTGAAATGCTTCCAGTGCATCACGGTGTGGGTGCCGTTCAACGAGGCCTGGGGGCAGTTCGACACGAAGGAAGTCGTGGCGTTCACCCGCAAGCAGGATCCTACCCGCCTTGTCAACGAGGCATCCGGCGGCAACTACGCTTTTGCCGGCGACATCCTCGACACCCACCACTACGCCTGCCCGGCGATGAACGTTTTCGAATCGAAGTTCATCAACGTCATCGGCGAGTACGGCGGGCTTGGCTATCCCGTACGCGGCCACCTGTGGAACAAAGACAACAACTGGGGCTACGGCAAGGTGCTCGAGAACGGAGAGCAGGTGCTGGATCTCTACGGCAAGTTCGCCGAAATGATCAAGGTCTTCATAGCCAACGGCTGCTCGTCCGCCGTATACACCCAGATCACGGACGTGGAAATCGAGGTCAACGGCATAATGACCTACGACCGCGAAGTGGTGAAACTGGACGAAGAAAAGCTGCGCAAGATCAATCTGGGCGTCATCGAAGCATTATGAGGAAACTCCTGACTGCCATATTTTCGCTGGCGTTTGCCATCGGCTGCGCGCATCTGGTGCAGCGCCCATCTCCTGAATTCCTGTTCTCTTTCAGCGATTTTCCGGAGCTGGAGCACCTGCGCAACGTGCAGGGATGCGCCATAGACAAGGGCTATCTTTTCAGTCTGGAAGACCGTGGATGGTGCAATG
>JAILIM010000038.1 GCA_024695285.1 Bacteroidales bacterium | reverse complement strand
GTCCGGGATTCGGCACATTCAAGACTCCTGACGGAGAAATCTGCATAGATGCAGTCCGCGAGGCCATCAAGGCTGGTTACACCCATATCGACACCGCCGCCGTCTACGGCAACGAATGCTCGGTAGGCGAAGGCATAAGGCAGGGCGGCAAGCCTCGCAGCGAACTTTTCATCACCAGCAAGCTCTGGAATACCGAGCGCGGCTACGTGTACCGCGCGCGAGAAGTAGACACGAAAAGATTTTTTCGTTAATACTTATTTTCGAAAGTAGACACCGGTGATTTTTTCACGGCATCTGGGTTTACAAAAGTAGACATTTTTCAACTTTTTTCAGGGATTTCTTTTTCAAAAGTCGACACGTCCCCGTAAGTGTCATTGTTATCAGCGAGTTGCCTTCTCTTCTGGACGAACTTGGGTTCCGGGCTAAGTACCCGGTTCTCAAAAGTTTGTTTCTTTGGTTAGAACTATACTACTTATTACTCTCAATCCAGTCCTGCAGAGCTTTCTTGGTCACGCCGTTCAGCAGTTTTCCGGTCTTCCAGTTGATGTCGGGATACTGGGCGTGGAACTGCTTGTCGGCACCGGAGACGTCACTGCCGCCGGAGGTGGCGAAGAAGATGACGGTTTTGCCTGCGAAGCCGTAGGTTTCGATGAAAGTATTGATGATGGTCGGCGCCGTGTACCACCAGACGGGGAATCCGATATAGATGACATCGTAGCTGTCGGCATCTTTCAGGTCCTTGACGATGGCCGGACGGGAACTCTTGTCCTTCATTTCCAGCGTACTGCGGGACTGTTTGTCTCGCCAGTCCAGGTCCGCGTCTGTGTACTTCACTTCCGGTTTGATTTCATAGAGCGTGGCTCCTGCCACTTCGGACAGGTCTTTGGCTACGGCCTCGGTCGTGCCGGTGGCAGAGAAGTAAGCGACGAGGGTTTTCATTTCTTTCTTGCTGTTTTGGCCGCAGGCGGTCAATGTCATTAGTATAGCCGCAGCGGTGAGAATAATCCGTTTCATTTCAGGTTGGTTTTGATGTAGGCCAGGATAAGATCGGCAAGTTCTTCCTCGCTATGGCCGCCAGCGTTGATGCAAAGGTCGTAATTACGTGAATCATAGCGGCTTACTCCGGCGAAACGCTGGATGTAGTTTTCGCGTGCCTTGTCGATTTCCCCGATGACTGACTGTGCGCTTTCCCTTGAAAGATTCTGCTTGCGCATCACCCTTTCAATCCTGTTGGGCAGGGATGCCGAAATGAACACATCAAGTTTGTTGGGATGGTCCTTGAGAACAAAGAAGCCTGAGCGGCCGGCAACCACGCACGGACCGAGCTGGGCGAAGCCCTTCAGAATCTCGCTTTCCGCCTTGAAGATATCTTCTGAGGTAACCTCGACACGGAATTCCCGGGAATACTCGGGCTTGATTCCCAGCGCCGCAGCCGAGGGCATCGGAGTCACCTTTTCAAAGAAATCGGCAAACCAGCTCTTCTTTTCGCCTTTAAGCTTTTCGATTTGGCTGGCGCTCAAGCCGAACTGCTTCTCAAGTGACTCAAGGAGCTGTTTGTCGCAGTAACGTACATTGAGTTTTTCGGCAAGGATGCGCCCGACGGTATGTCCTCCTGAACCTACCTCACGGCTGATCGTAATTACGAAGGGTTCTTTTGTGTTCATATTATGTGAATCTATTCAAACAAAGATACGCATTTTTTCTTTAAGTATAATCAGTTTCCGCCTGTTCTGCCGCAAATAAACAGCAAGAATTGAGTTCATGTGCATAGCTAATTATTCGTTGGAATAACCGTCTTTGTCAGGTGTGGATATCGGAAAATTAGTAAATTTGCTCCATGGAATACCTGTCAAAGCAAAGATACGACGAGATTGTAGCCGAGTTGAGGCATCTTACGGACGAAGTTTACCCCAAGGTGCAGGACGAGCTTGCTGAGGCCAGCGCCCAGGGGGACCGGAGCGACAATGCGGGATACCGGGAAGCAAGGCGTAACCAGGCGAAGACTATCAGCCGTATTCGTTTCCTGCAGAAGATCCTGGAGCATTCACGTGTGATAGACCCTGGCAATCTCCCCAAAGACAGGGTCAGCCTGCTGAGCCGTGTCGAGTTCACGAACCTCTCGACAAATACGCGAATGAAATTCGAGATAGTCAGTCCCCACGAGATGGATCTCGAGGCTGGCAAGATTTCGCTGAAATCCCCGATCGGCGCCGCCCTGATGGGCAAGAAGGTCGGCGAGATTGCCGAGGCCCAGGTCCCCTCCGGAACCCTGCGCCTGAGAATTGAAAGCATCACATCGGATTCTTAATACTACCATATAAAGGCCCGTATCTATAGCCAGCCTTGCCAATACTGGAGCGACCATGCCGGGAGAAAGATAAGCACCCCCATCAGAATCACGCCCAGAAAGAATTTTGCCAGAGCTTGAGTCAGTAATCCTTTATCCATGGTCTAAAAACTGTCATATCATTCAAACACGAGCGTCAGCTCGGACTTGATGCCATTAAGTTCGATAAGGTCCGTGCTCTCAGGAGAGATCAGTTCCTTATGGTCACAAATGATACGGGTGCGTATCCCTCTGGTCCTTGTTGCGACACTTTTCCCCGAAGGGACATACATCGTGGACACGGCACCTATCTGGTTCAAAGATATTTCACCGTTGAATGAATCCGCCCGGACAACCACGTCGGAGTTGACGTCCAGCTCCGTATTCCCCATGATGTCTGAAAGGTGGATTTCTTCGGCCTTGCCGCCGAACTCAAAGTTGTCATACTGCAGATGACGGAGCGAGAACTTTCCCGTACGCGCAGAGACCTCAACTTTATGCACATATGCCTGCGGGATAGAAACATCAATGTGAAGTGCCTTCCTGCACAGGGTTTCGGTAATCCCGTCCTTAAGCTTGAGGTCCACATCGGCGTTCCTCCCGCCGTCGTCTACCTTTATCTTCACCAGTCCTGAAAGGTCGGCAATTTCGTTGGAAGAGCAGACCACTTCCAATTTTTCACCATCATTGCCGCTCACCGAGACCTCTGCGGCAAAGCCGAGGTTGATGTCGAAATCTCGGACACTTTCGATGTCATAAGTCACGCGGCTCTCGTAGAGGAAGCGTTTTTCGGCAAGCGTTTTTTCTTCTGAGAGAAGATCGTCGATGCTGACATTGAACAATTGTGAGAGGACAAGCAGATTGCCGATGTCCGGCAGCCCTTCACCACTTTCCCATTTTGTTATGGCCTGGCGGGAAACGTTGAGCCTGGCCCCGAATTCTTCCTGGGACAACCCTGCTCCTTTGCGGAGCGCTTTGATTTTTTCAGATAGTTTCATGATACTTCGTTTTTTTTGGCAAAAGTATCGTATCGCAGCATTTCAGTCAAGCAACAGGGGATTGCATGATCAAGAAAAATGCTACTTTTCGTGGTATTATGGGAATTTCTTCAAGTAGCTGGAGCGTAGTTTCTTTCAGGCAAGTCTCACGGCCGTTCCGGAAGCGGTCACCATCAACATGCCGTTGTTCTCGCCGAGGACTTCGTAATCGATGTCAATGCCCACGACAGCGTCCGCGCCAAGACTGCGGGCACGGTCAGACATCTCCTGCATGGCCTGTGTGCGGGCGGCAATGAGTTCTTCTTCGTAGGAGCCGCTCCGGCCTCCTATTATGTTGCGGATGCTGGCTGCGAAATCTCTAAGGAAATTGACGCCGGCGATAACCTCTCCGAAAACGACGCCTTTGTACTCGGTGATTGTCCTGCCCTCAATGGTGGGTGTAGTAGTAAGAATCATAGCTTTTGAATTATGTTGTGCTGAATGCGAATATAGCAATTATTCCGCTTGTTCACAAACTCGGCCCCCAGGCTGCTAAAGCCTTTCGCGGCGCTCAAGCGCGGCTTTGACGAAGGCGGTGAAGATGGGCTGAGGCTGCTCGGGAGTACTCTTGAATTCAGGGTGGAACTGGGTGCCGATAAAGAAGGGATGAGAGGGGAGTTCCACTATCTCCACCAGGCCGGTGTCCGGGTTGGTGCCGGAAACTTTCAGTCCGGCGTCCTCAATGGCCTTCCGGTAGGCATCATTGAACTCATAACGGTGACGGTGGCGCTCGAAAATGACATCCTGCCCGCCGTAGATTCGGTGCGCCAGGGTGCCGGACTGCAGTTTGCAGGCATACGCGCCCAAACGCATGGTGCCACCTTTGATCGTGGTGCTCTTCTGCTCCTCCATAAGGTCGATGACGGGGTTGCTGGTTTCCGGATTCATTTCCGTCGATGCGGCATCCGCCAGCCCCAGCACGTCTCGGGCAAACTCCACCACGGCCATCTGCATGCCCAGGCAAATCCCGAAGAAGGGGATGCCGTTCTCACGGGCGTACCGAACAGCGGCAATCTTCCCGGGTATGCCCCTTTCCCCGAAACCGGGAGCGACAAGGATGCCGTCCATGCCTGCCAGCACTTCAGCCACATTATTTTCACTGATTTGCTCCGAATGGACGGTCTTGACATTCACCTTGCATTCATTTGCGGCGCCCGCGTGGACGAATGACTCCTGGATGGACTTATAGGCGTCCTGCAGTTCCACGTATTTGCCGACCAGGGCGATGTTGACTTCCCGCTTCGGGTTCTTCAGCCGCTCCAGAAAGGCTTTCAGGGCCGTAAGATCCGGCTCAGGAGCGCAGCACTTAATCTCCAGTTTGTTGACGACCAGCGTGTCCAGTCCTTCTTCCTCCATGTTCAGGGGCACCTGGTAGATGCTCCAAGCGTCCAGCGACTGGATAACATGGCCGGGACGGACATTGCAGAACAGCGCTATCTTTTTCTTGAGCTCGGCAGAAAGCGGCATCTCCGTGCGGCAGACTATGATGTCGGGGTGCACGCCGGCGGACTGGAGCTCCTGCACCGAGTGCTGGGTGGGCTTAGTCTTAAGCTCCTTGGCGGCTTTCAGATAGGGAATAAGCGTCAGGTGTATGCTCAGGAAGTCCTCCTCCGGCATTTCCCACTGCAACTGGCGCATAGCTTCCACGAAAGGCTGTGATTCCATGTCGCCGACCGTGCCGCCGACTTCAGTGATGACTACGTCGAACTGTCCCGTCTTGCCAAGCAGTAACATGCGGCGCTTGATTTCGTCCGTGATGTGCGGAACTATCTGGACGGTCTTTCCCAGATAGGCTCCTTCCCGCTCTTTGGTGATGACGGTATTGTAGATCTTGCCGGTGGTCACGTTGTTGGCCTTGGAGGTATGTACGCCAAGGAAGCGTTCGTAGTGGCCGAGGTCGAGGTCCGTCTCGGCGCCGTCTTCAGTCACATAGCACTCGCCATGCTCGTAGGGATTCAGCGTTCCCGGGTCGATATTAATGTAAGGATCGAATTTCTGGATGGTGACACGGAGACCGCGTGCCTGAAGGAGTTTTGCCAGGGATGCCGCAACGATGCCCTTTCCAAGGGAAGACGCAACCCCGCCCGTTACGAATACATACTTTGTGTTCATCGCTCAAACGATTATTTTATAACGGGATACAAATTTAATCATTTTTCCGGGATTCTCCCGATAAATGCTTATTTTGTTTTTTGTCGCCAAATCACTATCTTGGCAAGATAAAAGACTACGTATGGCTAACAAGGCGTCATCATTCCTGCGCTCGCTCCTCAACATGTCCGAGTTCATGGACCTGGAGGGGGCCGGCGCATCAATACGCAAGAACATCTATTTCCGCGGGCCGAATGTGTTCATTCTTGTCTGCGCTATAATCATAGCCTCAATAGGCCTCAATGTCAACTCCATCCCGGTGATAATCGGCGCCATGCTCATTTCCCCGGTCATGGGTCCTATCCTCGGCTTCGGCTTCAGCCTCGGCGTCTATGACCGCCATCTGCTGCGGGAGTCGCTCCGCAATTTCGGCGTTATGGTGGCGGTAAGCATCCTGGCGTCCGCAGTCTATTTCCTGCTGAGCCCCCTGAACATGGAGCATCCTACCGAGCTGCTGGCCAGGACGAATCCCACCGTATATGACGTGCTCATAGCGCTTTTCGGCGGTTTTGCCGGCATACTTGAGAACTCCCGCAAGGAGCGCGGCACCGTGCTTTCCGGTGTCGCCATCGCGACCGCGCTCATGCCCCCGCTCTGCACGATAGGCTACGGCATTTCCGTGCTCAAGCTGAACTACATTCTCGGCGCGGCGTATCTTTTCCTCATCAACAGCGTCTTCATCGCCCTGGCGACCTTCATCGGCGTCAAATACCTCGGATATCCGGCTGTCAGCGCCGATCAGGGCCAGCGGAGCAAGCTGACCGGCAGGGCAGTAGCCCTGGTCTTGCTGCTCATGATAGTGCCCAGCGTCTTTTCCGCAATAGACATCGTCAGGGACAGCAATTTCAAGATCCACGCATCCCGCTTCGTCGAGGACAACAAATCCATAGGCAAGGGATTCATTTATGACTACGAAGTCAGCACGTCTTCAGATCCATCCACCGTCACGGTCTACCTTGCAGGTGAGCAGCTGACCGGGGAGGAGCGGGAGCGTATCTACACTTCCGCCGCCGAGCATGGCCTGTTCCGCGAGCAGGTGATCATACGCGACGAGGCGTCGACGCAGCGGGAGGAGACCTCCGATTCGGAAATCATCAAGAGCATCCTGGAACACTCCGACATGCAGATCCAGGCGCTCCGGGATTCCATTGCCATACTGAATGCCAAACTCTCGCTGTACCATCAGCTTGGACTGGACACACTTCTTGTTAAATAATATTATATTTGTAATTCGAAACTTTTTTATACTCCATGCTTGATTTCTTAAAGATGAGCCAGCCGGCGGAGAACAAGGTTCCCGCAGATAAGGTGCAGAGTACATACAAGCGCCAGAGGATGCAGACCTTCATCACTGCCACCCTCGGCTACGCGCTTTATTATGTGTGCCGCCTCTCTATGGGCGTCATGAAGCAGCCACTCATTGATTCCGGGCTCCTGACAGCCACCCAGTTGGGTGTCATCGGCGCATGCCTTTACTGGGCATATGCTGCAGGAAAATTGGTCAATGGATTCCTTGCCGACGGCTCCAACGTCAAAAGGTTCATGGCAACCGGCCTTATCGTTTCCGTGGCGATGAACTTCATCATGGGAATCCTTGGCGTGACGGCCCTCAACGGTGCGCTTCCTTCAGCGGCCCTGTTTATCTGCTTCGCCATTTTCTGGGCCATCAACGGATGGGCCCAGTCGATGGGAGCCCCGCCCGCAATCATTTCCCTGACCCGCTGGTTCCCGCTCAAGGTCCGTGGTACATACTATGGCTTCTTCAGTGCCTCGCATAACATCGGCGAGGGCCTTTCCTTCATCTTCGTGGGCAGCCTCGTCGCTGCCGCAGGGTGGAAGTGGGGCTTCTTCGGAGCTGCGCTTGCCGGCGTCCTCGGCATAGTGCTCATCCTCCTCTGGCTCCACGACAGCACAGAGAGCAAGGGCCTTCCCCCGATCGAGGTGCTTTCCGGCGAGATGAGTCAGGAGGAGTACGACGGTAAGCATGCCGAGATGCTGAAGAGTGCAGCAGACGCAAAGGTCGCGCAGCGTGCTGAAACCAAGCGCATGCAGAAAGCAGTGATCAAGAACCCCGGCGTGTGGATCCTTGCCCTTTCCAGCGCGTTCATGTATATGAGCCGCTATGCCATCAACGAATGGGGCACAATCTTCCTGCAGGAAACTAAGGGATACGACCTTGCCGGAGCGGCTGCCATAATCGGTATCAACCCGATTTTCGGTATCATCGGCACCGTGTGTGGCGGATGGCTTTCGGATGTGGTGTTCAAGGGTGACCGCAAGTATCCCGCTTTCGTGGCCGGTATCCTTGAGGCGATTGCGCTGGCGATATTCCTCTTCGGCGGCCCCGCCAAGTGGCTCAACATCCTTGCCATGGTGCTCTTCGGCATCGCCATCGGTGTGCTGATAGCCTTCATCGGCGGACTCATGGCAATCGACCTGGTGCCCAGGCAGGCGACCGGCGCGGCACTCGGCATCGTGGGTATGGCATCCTATGCAGCCGCCGGCCTCCAGAATGTTGTCTCCGGCCTCCTGCTGGACAACAACATCGTCACCAACGCTGCCGGCGCTCAGGTCCACGACTTCACCTACGTCAGCTGGTTCTGGCTCGCCGCAGCCGTGATTTCCTTCCTGCTCCCGGTACTGAACTGGAAACGCAAGCAGCAGGTAATTTAGAGACTTAAAAACTTGCATGTACGCGCGTGGGACATACTATTTTTTAAAGATTTTTTTTTGACGGGGTGCTGAGGGGCGACTTCGGCGACTCCCTCTAAGGTCTGCCCAATTTGGGGAAGGTCAATGGCACTTTTGGGGAAGGTCTCAAAAAATGAGCTGTATCTTCCCCTTGAAACGTGGCCCTCACTGGCCTCAGCAGCAGAATTGCTGGGGAAGATTCCCCATGGAAAAAGTGACCTTCCCCAACCAGTCTCCTATCATTTGCCGGAATGACATTGCAAACGTTTTGTTTCCTGCCACCTGCGTCTTTTCCTTGCTGTCATTCAGCCCCGGAAGCTTATTCTGCTTGGTATTTCTTTCCAATGGCTGCAGCAGTTTTCTCCCGCGGCAGGCCAAGAGCTCTTGACAACTGAGGGACAGACGTTCTGGTGGTTCGAAACAAAAAGGATGCAAGCCGTAGTTTTTTGTCAACCGATAAGGCCATGATATCCTGTTTATACCATTTCTGGCAAGCTTCATTGGCGTATTTCACAAATTCCGCATCGGGCATCCTGATTCTGGGATTCTCTATGAGCAGTTCATGCATCTGTGCCGGATTGACTCCTCCAATAGTCCGGAGAAAATATGCCGGATCATTTTCAAATGCCTGCTCCAGATATTGATGGTCACACCAGCTTCCCGGGATTAATCTCCCGTCATCGTCAAGAAGCCACCTGACTCCGGCAAGTTTATCTCCCGTGTGCATTATGGATTCAACCTCACGCTTAGTCAAAGATGCCACCGGACGTCCTGAAACTGGCTTCGCGGAAAACATGGCCCGAAAACCGGACCACTCATACTCATTGATGTTGCAGCCGTTGTCAAGGGCGTTCCTCGGTATGTATGCAAGAGCATTCCTTACATATCCGTCGTTATCCAAAGGGATAGCCTGGACATCAACGCTTCTCATCACCCGGGTTTTGCCGTACCGGAAGCTATAATGCATTGAGAGCATGCGTTTTACCTCAAGCCCATAATTGTATGCCAGAACTTGTGAACCTGCCAGGACGGCTACGTGGCAATGGTTGGAAACCACAGCATAAATGATGACAATCACATTCACCCTTTTTGCGCACACGCACAATATTTTCACCGCTGCATCGTAATCCACATCATCACGGCACAGCACAGCAGTCTGAAGCCCTTCCAGGCTCACATGGAACGGAAAAACCTGCCGCCAGCTCCCATCAGGCAACTGACGGCGAACGATCCTTTGCATCAGCAAGTGGCTTTGCCGGGAACTACAAGAATCTTTTTCATAGTGCCGGAGGTTGATTGTTGAACAAATCCATCCTGAGCTTAACCAGCCTGGAGATGACGGCCTTTTCAGTGCGGTCGAAATGTGAAGCAATTTCCTGAAACGGGGCGCCGTCACTGTACATTTTTATCAGTTCCGACTCGTCTTCAGGCGTCCAGGGGCGAGGCACATCACGAGGTGTGTACAGGCCAAGGGACTTTAGTTTCATCCGGATTGAGCTGGCCGTACGTTGCAGCTGTGTAGAGATTTCATTCAATGGGACGCCGTCGGCGCTCATAGACTTAAGTTCCTCAATTTCATCAACTTGCCACGGATCATTAAATTTGGCGTACTGGCTTTTGATCTTGTCGAATTGATCCTGGGGAAGAAAGCATGTTTTTCTGTTTAAGCTCATAACAAAACATTTTTGAAGTTCAACAATTGTTTAAAAACGGCCGCAATATAACAACAAAAAGCATTGCAAAAAATTTTGCAACGGATAATTTCATAATTAATTGCAACGGTTCGCGGATAATGTCCGCCTTGAGACGGAACTATTTGGGGAAGGTCTTTAACCCAACTGGGGAAGGTCACAAAAAGTGTGCGGTATCTTCCCCATGGAAACAGGCGTGCAGTGGCCTCAAGGGCGGTTTAGGCGGGGAAGATCCCCGCCAGCAAAAGTGACCTTCCCCGTAACGGCACCGGACCTTCCCCGTAACAACACCGGACCTTCCCCAGTGATTCGGCACAGCAAGGCACCAGGATGCCGTTTTGGTGGGAAATGTCCCACGGTGGCGGCCGGGGTGGTGCGGAGGGCCCATGGCCGGGGAAGGTCCTGGAAGCTGATCGGCAAAGGGTGGGGAAGGTCCCACGGTGGCGGCCGGGGTGGTGCGGAGGGCCCATGGCCGGGACCGGCGGCCAGTTACGTGGAGCCTGGCGTACCGGCAGCCAGTCCCGCTGTGGAGCCTGGCGAACAAAAAAAGAGGCCGACTCTTTTTAGTCGACCTCTTTCTGATGGGTCCGAAGTAATACGGTGATTTAGAACTGGTAGTTGATACCGATTCCCAGCCAGAGTCCTGCGTCCAGAGGCTTGTAGAAGCACTTGGCAAGTTCTACGGACACGATGAAATTCTGGTTCATCGCAATCTTGAGACCTGCACCTGCACTGTAGACGAAATCGCCCACCTTTGAAGAGTCATAGAGCTGGCTGAGAGGCATATAGGTGTCGACGACCAGTGTCTTTGCCTTCTCGAGTTCTGCTGCACGGTATGCCTTGGTGATGATACCTGCGTCGAAGAAAGGATTGACGGCAATGTAGAAGAACTGGTTGAAGAGCTTGAAGTTCACGATCTTCACGCGGAGTTCGGTGTTGGCCCAGGCGAAACCTTCGGCGAGTATCCTGTTCTCACGCAGACCGCGGATGGTGTTGGAAGAACCGAAGCCTTCGGAAATCATGTTGCGCTGCACGAGCAGGGGATTGTTCTGGATCATATACAGGGGGGTCTCTCCTGCGATGGTCTGCTGCCAGGCGAGGCGGTATGCAAAGACGGGATCGCCTGCAGGAATGTGAATGGGGATGTCGATGTAGTGGCGGAAATAGACGCAGGCTTTGAGGTAACGCTGGTTGATCACGTTGCCGTTGAGGTAGGCCTCGGCCCAGATGCCCCTGTTGGGAGCAGCTTCGATGTCGCGGGTGTCGAACACGAAGCCGGCATTGAGCTCGAGGGCGGTGCCGCCGTTCTTCTCGTTGTCTTTGATGAGCCCGAGCTTCTGGTAATCCCTGAAGAGGGTGTTGTCCTTGTTGTAGTAGAATTTTTCCTTGGAGCCTTCCTTCGGGTAGCCGGTGTCGCGCATGTCGCCGAGAGTCCAGTTCCAGAAATTGACTCCGGCAGCCCAGTTGAGGTGGTCCGTGATGCGGCCCTGCACGTTGGCGAGGATGCGCAGCATCTGGCGGCTCATGCCGAAGTAGTTGATATCCGTGGTCTTGTTGGTCCAGTAGGTGTCGTAGGGCTGGGGAAGGTTGGCAAGGGATGCGCCGCCGTTGTAGCCCCAGAAACTGTAGAGGGGATCGTTGACGTAGGTCGCGGATGCATTGAGACGCATTCCGGGGATGAGGTACTTGGAGTCGTAGGCAAGGTAGAAACGGGAACGCTGGCTATGGGTGAAGTACGAAGCCTCCCAGCTGATTTTGTGGAGGGGATCAGGATAGGTGCTGCCGTCGCCGTAGTAATAGACGTCACCGAAGGCACCGGCCTGGAAGCCGTTGTCGACGGAATATGTTGCGGTGGGCAGGATACCGAAGGACCAGCCGGTCTTAATTTCTTTCTCGGGCTCCTGAGGGGCCTGGAGGGTTTCCTGTGCGACTTCCTGCTCCTGCGCGGAAATCTGGAGCAAAGCTCCGGTAGCGAATACGGCGATAGCCGTGAGTATCAGTTTTTTCATGTTGATAAAAATATGTGGCTTTTAAAAAGTTTGCAAAGATAAGGAAAAAAGGAAAAAGGGGAAAGGATTTGAATCGGCAAAATTGCCGATCACGGGATGTGTACCCTGTCCGGCCGCCTGCAAGGCACAATTTGGGCAGGGCTGCATCCAATGCAGGCGCATGAAAATGCATCCCCTTTTTCCTGAAAGGCTAAAGGAATTTCCTGATTCGCTCCACCACGTAGCCGCGCTCATTCGGCATCTGGGTGTAGAAGTTGATGTAGGGGAGTCCTGACTTCCGGGCAAACGCCTTGGAAATCAGATACTTGACCTTGGAGTAATGGCTGTGCCCCGAGCCAAGCATCACCACCGCCTTAGGAAAACCTCCCTGAGACAGGACGAAGCTGTAGGGCTGGCCCCATTCGGCGCGGTAGACCTGTGCCGGGCGCGTTTTGTAGAGCTTGAATTCTTCCGCTGCCGGACCGGCTATTTCGGTCACCGGAACGTTTTCGCGTATGCCGTATCCGGCACATTCGCTCTGCAGGATTTCACGGAAATATGCTTTCCATTCCTCGGGCGATTTCTCCCTTACGGGCTCTTGATAATATTGCGGACGGGCCGGCTGGGGATTCTGCGCAGGGGCGCTGCCGGGCGACAGGTTCTGCACCAAATTATTCACGGCCTCTTTCACCTGGTCAAGGTTCTTTCCGGCCACTGAGCTGAGTAGATTCTTTAAAAGTCCCATGTTCAGAATTATGTTATTGCCGTAAAATTACGATTTTTTTTGAGAAAATGCATATCTTTGCCTTGTTATGAAAAAGTTTTTCAAAGTTTTGGCTGCGCTGCTCATTGTGGCAGGCCTGTCTTCCTGCAATGCAGAGATTAAAAACATCAAGATCAACAACCTTATCGGCACCTGGGACCTCGTCTCCGAGACCATAGTATCATACAGCGGCACCGAGACCACAACCACGGCCAGCGCCGGACATTACATTGTCATCACTGAAAGCACTTTCACCGAATACTCCGGCAGCACCAAGACCGAGTACCCGATGCAGTTCAGTGATCCCCACCTGATCCTCAGCGGCGCCATTTATTACGATATCGTCTCGCTGACCTATAAGGAAATGGTGCTCAGCAGCGACCCCCTCCTGCCCCTCTACAAGGAAAAGAAATACACATACAAGCGCCGGTGAGAAAGCTGATCACAATTCTGTGCGTGCTTCTTCCCCTGGGCATCGCCGCCCAGAACAAGCACCATTTCGAGGCTGGACTCGGCCTGGCCATCCCCACTGAACTCCTGGCCGAAAGCATGTCGACCAGTGAGGTCAACACCGCATGTTTCTACGGTGAGTACCGTTATCAGTTCACCAAGGCTTTCTCCGCCGGCGTGAACTACAGTTTCGTGCCAAACCATAACGGTGAGCCCAAGGCAACCAGCTCGGATCAGGTCAAGCCGGATTTCACCATAAGGACCCGCTACCATAGCATCAACGCAGTTGCTGAATACAGGTTCGAGACCTCCGGTCCGCTGGCATTCTTCGTGGGGCTCGGTGGCGGCACCCAGTACCGTTACGCCCAATTGTCCCACTCCATAGAGCCCAGGAACATCTGGAGCGCTGACATATTAGTGCGCGCCGGGCTGGAAGTCTACGATCACCTCCGCATCACGGCAGGGCACATCCACGATCTTCACTATCCTTTCACGGCAATATCTACCGGGGCTCCCTACTACTATTTCTCGGTCGGCTGGGCGTTCTGAAATAGGATTATTCATATAAAAGTCTTACCTTAGTAGTCATTATGACCGGTAAGACTAAACTGATAACCGACATGGCGGCCGCCGGTGGTGCGTCCAACGTGGTGTGGACCGTTAGCTTATGAAACGCCTGTTTCTCATAATCCTGGCGTGCCTTTCTGCGACCGCCGCCTTTGCCGGGACAGAGGTGCTGCCCCTGAACGGACGCTGGGAGCTCCGGCAGGCCCGCGGCTTCAACTGGTATCCCGCCACCGTGCCCGGCACTGTCCACACCGACCTCATGTCCGCCGGGGTAATAGAAGACCCCTTTCCAGGCTTCGGGGAGCGTGCCGTGCAGTGGGTAGACAAGGAAGACTGGGTCTACAGGCGCAGTTTCGACGTGCCGCAGGACATCCTGTCGCTGCCTCGTGTGGAGCTTTGCTTCGACGGCCTGGACACCTATGCCGACGTCACGCTGAACGGCGTGAAGGTGCTTTCCGCCGACAATATGTTCCGACGCTGGCGGGTGCGCGTGGAAGGGCTGCTGAAGCCGGAGGGTAACGAGCTGGAGGTGTATTTCCACTCTCCCGTGAAGGTGGATATGCCCAAGTGGGAAGCTTATCCCGAGCATTACGACCCCGGCAACGACCAGAGCTTCAACGGCGGTCTGCTGGACCGGAAGATCAGCATTTTCGCCCGCAAGGCCGGCTATCACTACGGCTGGGACTGGGGTCCCAGGATAGTCACTGCCGGCATCTGGAGGGGTGTGAGGCTGGAGGGTTTCCGGTATTGCACTATCACAGATGCTTTCTACCGTTGTGTCAGCATCGGCAAGAAGGAAGCTGTCGTTGAGGCGCAGTTTGAAATCGAGGCTCCGGACGCATTGCCGCTTGCCGGTATCATCGTCACAACCCCTGACGGCGGAATCAGGAAGGAGGTCCCGGTTGACCTTCAGGCGGGAACGAATCATGTTCGCGTGCAACTGAAAGTGCCGAAACCCCGTCTATGGTGGCCCCGGGGAATGGGTGATCAGTACCGTTATGCTTTCTGTTCACTTCTGTACGCAGGTGAGCGTCAGCATGATTTCAGGCAGGACGAAGTGGGCCTGAGGACCGTCAGCCTTGAGCGGCAGGACGATGCGGCGGGGCGAAGTTTCCGCTTCCTGGTCAACGGCGTGCCTGTGTTCATGAAGGGTGCGAACTATATTCCGAACGACATTTTCCTGCCGCGCGTGGGCGCTGCTGAATACGGGCGTGTGGTTGCAGATGCAGCTGACGCCGGGATGAATATGCTACGCGTCTGGGGCGGGGGAGTGTATGAAGATGATGCTTTCTATGAGCTCTGCGACCGCGCCGGCATCCTGATCTGGCAGGACTTCATGTTCAGCTGCAGTATCTATCCTTATGAGGGGGCCTTCAGGGAGAGCGTGCTGGCCGAGGCCGAAGACAACGTGCGCAGGCTTCGCAACCATCCGTGCATAGCCCTCTGGTGCGGCAACAATGAGTGCAGCGAGATGTGGTACGGCTGGGGCGTGCAGACCGGACGGCCTTTCGACAGAATTGCCCAGGAGCAGTATAACCGGCAGTATTACAAGGATTTGCCGGAGGTGGTTGAACGCCTTTCTCCGGGCACGGACTATACGCCCACGTCTCCGTGGAGCCCGGAGGACGGCCGCAACATGGACCCTATGATGGGGGATTTCCACTATTGGACACCGTGGGCGCAACGTATTCCCAGTACTGAATTCGAGCGCCACCACAGCCGTTTCTACAGTGAATACGGCTTCCAGTCATTCGCCGGCATCGAGACGATAAAGCAGTTTGCGCCTGACCGGGCCGACTGGGACGAAGGCTCCGAGATGATGATGTTCCACCAGCGCGGCGGCACAATGGCCAACATCCGCATGATGAATAAGCTCATCGATGAGTATTATCTGCCCGACAGTTTTGAGGAAAAGGTGTACCTGTCGCAGATAGCGCAGGGCGATATAATTCGGCGCGCCGTGGAGTCGCACCGCCGCGACAAGCCTCTCTGCTGGGGCAGCCTTGTCTGGCAGATAAACGACTGCTGGCCGGTGGCTTCATGGTCCGGCCGCGACTGGTACGGCACCTGGAAACCCCTCCACTACTATCTGCGAGAAGCTTTCAAGGACATCCTCCCTAGCGCCTCGGTGCTGGACGACAAGGTGGAGCTGTGGCTGGTGTCAGACCGTCTTGAGGCGGTTAAGGGCAGCCTGGAGGTGTCCTTTGAGGATTTTGCCGGACACTGTGTGCTGAGCGGCACCAAGCGGGTGAAGATTCCTGCGAACGCTTCGGTGCGCGTTGCAGATTATCCTCTGGACAAGCTGGGCGCCTCTCCGGACGTGCTGTATGTGCGTATGGCATTCACCGATGCCGCCACCGGAACGCGTTATGAGAACCTCCGCATGCTGACATCCGTCCGTGAAGCCAGGCTCCCGGTCAGCGGCCTGGTGGCGTCGGTCGAGGCCTGCGATGGAGGCTTTGAGGTGACCGTGAGCACAGACTGCTTCGTCAAGGGCGTGTACCTGAATGTCAGGGGCGCTATGCTCAGGACTGATGATTGCGGAAAGGCTCTTCCGGGCACTACGGCGGCACGTAACTTTTCCGATAATTATTTCGACCTGCCTGCAGGCGGGTCACGGACGATAAGGGTGGAGAGTGACCTCACTCTTGAAGAGTTCCGTAACCGCCTGGAACTTAAATACATAAAAAAGAACTGACATGCGCAAATGGTTTCTTGCAGCGGCAATGCTGCTGGCTTTTACAGGTCTCCGCGGCCAGACTATCCACTCCATAGACATAGGAGTGGGACTTGGCGAGGACGGCACGCTTTATATAACGCAGTTATGGGACGTGACCGTGGTCAGCGGCACGGAGTGGTATATCCCGATTGAGAATCTCGATGCTGCGGATGTGACTGACCTGCGTGTCTATGAGAACGGCGTTGAATTCGAAAACGACGGTCGTTCGTGGAACACCAAACGCAGCAGGGATGAAAAGGCAGGCCGCTGCGGCATAGTGGACAAAGGGCGTAACGGTGTGGAACTGTGCTGGGGGCAGGGAGATTACGGCCGCCACGTCTGGAAAGCCACCTTTGCCGTCCATGGCGTCGTCACGTCCCTTAAAGATTATGACGCATTCAATTTCATGTTCATCAATGTGGACCTTCCGTCTCCGCCTGAGTTCGCGTCAATAATATTCAAGAAGACTTCCGGCGTGCCGCTGAATGCGGAAAACACCAGGTTCTGGTTCTTCGGATGCTCCGGAAATTCCAAGATGCAGGAGGACGGCAGCATCTATTTTGAAACTGATTCAAAGATATATTCCAACCAGAGCCTGATTGCGATGATGCGCTTCGACAAGGGCGTTTTCTCGCCCGAAAGGAGCAAGAACATCGCTTTCGAAAAGATGCAGAAGAAGGCTTTCAAGGGCAGCGATTATAAGAGTAAGGGCGGCGGCATGTCGTTCAGCGACTTGATCAGTTATGTTTTCGGTATTTTGTTCATTGGCGCCATAGTACTGGGTATCGTGGGCTTTATCTTCCTGATTCTGAGGGATATATTCCTGCGGATAATCGGTCGTGTCTGGTCTCCAAAGACCTTTGGAAGCGCAAAGCCTTCCGGCTGGCAGCGTGAGCCGCCTTTCGACGGCAGCATAACCAAGGCCTCCGCTCTCCTGTTTGACGGCGGCAGGCTCTGGCTCACGCCAATTCATTCTGAGCGTGCCGTGGGTGCCTATTTCCTTAAGTGGATCAAGGACGGAATCGTCAAACCGGTGAAGCAGCCGGCCTCTGATGAAATGAACCTTGAGTTCCCCGAAGAGGCCCCTCAGTTTGAGGACAATTGTGAGACCAACCTTTTCAAAATGGCCATCGAAGCAGCCGGCAGCAACAAGATCCTGGAGCCCAAGGAATTCAGCAAATGGTCGGAGAAACACTATACCAGGGTTCTCCACTGGCCGGATACGGTAATTGCCGCCGGCAAGTCGGCCCTGGCTCCTTACGCCTTGAAAAAGGGCAAACTGGAGCTGAATGAAGAAGGCCGGGCCGAGGCGTGCAAGTTGCTGCAGTTTAAGAATTTCCTTTCCGATTTCACCTTGTCGGACGAGCGTTCCGCACCCGAAGTTCAGCTATGGGGTGAATATCTGATTTTTGCCCAGTTGTTCGGCATTGCGGACAAGGTGCAGAAGGGCCTGGCCAAGTTGTATCCAAGCGAATACGCCATGTTCAGCGAGTCCTACGGCATGGAGGGCAGTCAGATGACCGGTTTCCTGAGCACCTGGTCCGGCATCGGCCACACTATCGAGAGAAGTGCAAGTTCGGCAAAGATCTCCCATGAAGGCTCCTCAAGTTCAGGCTCTTCCGGCGGCTTCGGCGGGCGCTCATCCATCGGTGGCGGCGGCGGATTCTCGGGTGGCGGCCACGGTGGCGGAAGCAGGTAAAGATTTTAACTATGAATATACGCGAGCTTCTTATTTTGAGTTGTTTGCCGGTGCTGGTCCTGTCCTGTGTCCCGAAGGAGGATTCTGTGCCGGAACCGGAAGATGACACCCTGCTGCTAGCTGGAGACGGCGCATCGTCGTTCAAGATGGTGTATTCTTCCTCAAGGACCAATGCCGAGGGCCTTTGCGCCTTTTTCAAGGATAAGACTGGAACTGATCTTCCGCTGGTATCCGATTCTTCAGATGCTTCCGATTTTGAGATAATCGTGGGGCAGTGTTCGAGGCCGGAGAGCGTCGAGGTCCAGCACGACCTGGACGGCACTTACGGCTACAGCGCCCGTGTTAGCACGGCTGATCCGCCAGGGCTACGACTTCACCCTCTCTCCCGTCCTGGTGCTTACCCACGCCCCTGTCGAGGACATTTACGTGGCCCAGGGCGCAGCTTCGGACGGCGAGTTCTTTTATTTCGTCCTGCGTAACTCCGGCGACACCAAGGCCCAGGTCTACAAATACAGTATCAAGTCGGGAGCCCTTGTCGCAGAATCACCGGTTTTCAACGGAGGCCACTGCACCGACAAGACCGGCTACACCGCCCAGGGCATGGGCAGCGACGACAGCTATGTCTATTTCCCGATGAGCAAAAGCAAGACGGACAATGTCCTGGTCGTCTATGACTGGCAGGGCAAGTTCGTGACCACTTTGAAGATAGATCTCAGCATAGAGTCCGAGTCCATGTTTTACGCGGCCGGACGCTACTACGTGGCGTTCTACGCCGGTTCAAAGGTGGGAATGCAGCTCTATGAAGTCAAGCCGGTGCATTACTACACCTACACGGGATAATCAGTCGAGCAGGGCGGCGATGCTGCCGTAGTATTTCTTGGAAAGGGGGATTCCCTCTTCCTTGTCTATACCCAGATCCGCAAAGAACATCCCGGTGCTGTCTTTGCGGACTGATTTTACGCGTTTGGGGTTGACGATGAAGCATCTGTGGGCCCGGGCGAATCCAGCCTGCTCGCAGAGCGGCTCGATATTTTTCAGAGTGTTGCGCAGCTGGAAGCGCTTCTCGATGCCGTTCTCGAGATAGTGGATCACTATGTAGTTCTCGTTGGACTCTATATACAGCACGGAAGAGGCTTCGGTTATGAATTTCAGCTGGTGGCGGTTGTCGTAGAACTTCAGCCTGATGCCGTCTTCTGCCGGTTCTGCCTTATAGTTCTCCGTTGCAATCAGGAACAGGGTCAGCACGAGATAGGGGATTACCGACACCGAACCTATGGAAGAGATACAGCGGCCGAACCAGCTGAACCAGCCGTCTCCGCCCCTGTTCATCAGCACCAGGAACAGGCCCGTGAATGCACAGCTGACGAGTATCTCCCCGATGCACCAGATACAGTACTTGTAGAGATCCATGTTGAGCCGCTTGCGGATAAGCCAGAACAAGACCCTGGCAAGCACCATCACTCCGAGAATGATGGTGAAGCAGATGATGATGTTGAAAGTATAGACATTACCCACTGCAGATAGGCCCTCGCCGGCCCTCATCAGGCGGCACAGCGCTGCCGGCTCATACAGGAAAACGCAGATCAGGAAACAGGCCGGGATGGCCAGCGCGAACACAAGATTCGGAAAAAATCGAGTCAAAGATTTTGGGTACTTCCTCATTTCGTCACAAATTTTTGTGTGACAAAAATAGTAATATTTTTTATTCGTCACAAAAAACCGGGGGGTTCGTCACAAAAAAGGCATTTTCGTCACAAAAACAAGTCTTTCATGGCAATTCTTTCCGAGACGGCCGCGCGTGGAGTACTTTTGCACTGCCAAACAGAAATAAAAAGAATATGACTATCCCTGAATGGACAAGACTTGAGAATTCTGCTATTATATATCCTTCCTGCCAGACCCGCAAATATGCGTCTGTCTACAGAATGTCGGTGACCATGTCTTCCGACGTCATCCCTTCCCGCCTCGACGAGGCGCTCAAATCGGTGATCCGCCGCTTCCCCAGCTTCCGTTTCACGGTGCGCAAGGGTCTATTCTGGTGGTTCCTCCGCCGTCTTGAGAACGACCCTTCGGTCTGCGCGCCTTCAGGGCTTGAGAGTTTCGACCTCGAGAGCAACGCCGGCTACATGTTCAAGCTTTCATGCAGCGGCGCCAGGATTAACCTGGACGTTTTCCACGCCCTCACCGACGGCACCGGGGCAATGACCTTCCTGCTCAGCGTGGTTGCCGAGTATGTGCGACTGACCACCGGAACGGAAATATCATATGGAAAATGGGTTTACAATCCTTCCGAGGAACCCACTGAGTGTGAGATGGAAGACGGTTTCGACCAGTTCTCCGGCAACAAGGGTTCGCTGGACAATGAGCAGCGGGCTTATCATGTCAAAGGAAAAACCGAGCGCGCCGACGTTCTTAATTCTCTCGGCGTCTCGATTCCCGAGGACCAGCTGGTTTCGAAGGCCCGTGAGCTCGGATGCACCGTGACCGAACTCATAAGCGCCCTTATGCTGGTCTCCCTGCAAGAAGTGCGCTCCGCCGATCCGGCAAAGCGCAAGAGTCCGCACCTCAGGATGGAGGTCCCCGTGAATCTCCGCCCCATCTTCGGAAGCAAGACATTAAGAAACTTCTCTTCATATGTCTATCTTGGCATCGACGTTTCCAACGGAGACCTCAGCCTTGAAGACACGCTCCGTGAGGTTAAGTGCCAGAAGGGACTTTATATGCAGCGCGGCCGCCTGACAAAGCGTATCGCCGCCAACGTGGCCCTTGAAGACAACCTTGCGATCAGGTGCATCCCGCTTTTCATAAAACGCCCTGTCATCAACTTCATCAACCATCTCAAAGGTGACAACTACAGCACCTACACGTTCTCCAACCTTGGCAGGCTCGATCTCCCCGCAGAGATGACGGAGTATGTCAGGGACATTCATTTCATCCTCGGCCGCACCCGTCAGAGATTCGGCTCATGCGCTTGCGTGAGCTATGGCGGGCGCCTTAACCTGGACTTCTCCCGCAAGATAGCCGAGGATGAATTTGAACGCGTGTTCGTGAAGAACCTGCGTGGTTTAGGCGTCTGGGCCACCGTTTCCGTGCCTTCCGAGCCCCTGCGGCCCGAGCATGGAAGGGATGTTCCCGCCAAGGCCGTGTTCAGTGGCAAAGGACTGATTCCAAAGTTCTTGCTTTCTATTTAATTTACTATATTTGCAATCTGTACAATAGATTGCGCAATGGATACCTGGGGTAAATTCTGCGGATTCATCCTGAAGACTCTTGGCTGGACCAAGGTCAATGACTCTGTCGAAGAAGATAAATGTATCTTACTCGGTGTGCCGCACACCAGCATTTGGGATTTCTTGATCTCATACCTGTACTACCGGTCCTGCGGTGAAAAGGCAAAGTGTATGGTCAAGAAGGAGCTTTTCTTCCCTCCCATAAGCTGGCTGCTGCGTGCGATGGGCGGCGTTCCCGTTGACCGCAGCAACCCCACCAACATGCTTCGCAGCGTGATCAAGGAAATGGAGGCTCCCGGCCGCTTCCACCTAGCGATTGCCCCCGAAGGCACCCGCAAGCCTGTAAAAAACTGGAAGACCGGATTCCATCTTATCGCCCGCACGGCAGGAATTCCCGTCTACCTCGGCTTTTTCGACTGGGGCACCAAGCGCGTCGGCAGGGGACAGAAGGTGGAACTCACTGACGACGCCCGCGCCGACATGAAGCGTATCCAGGAAATCTATGAGCAGATGCATTTGACCGGCAAGCACCCGGAAAAATATGTAACGCATTAATAATGAGACATTCTTTCCAATCTCTTTCCGACGTTCTGAACTATTGCTCTGCGAAGTACGCCAAGCGCACGGCTTTTTCGCTGATTGACGGCTCGCAGGCATATACATACAGCAGTTTCAACGAGACCTGTCTCCGCATCTCACGGGAACTCTCCAACTTCGGCATCAATGCCGGCGACAAGGTGGCAATCCTGTCGCAGAACTCGCCCAACTGGCCCGTTGCACTGTTCTCCGTGACCGCTTTCGGCCGCATCGCCGTGCCCATGCTCACGGAACTCTCCGTCAACGAAATCACCAACATACTGGTCCATTCCGATGCCAAGGCCCTGTTCGTGAGCCAGCGCCTGCTGTCCAAGGTCCCTGAAGACATACTGGCCAGGATGCACATAGTCATCTGCACCGACGACCTTTCTGTCATCCGCGGGGAAGACAGCGCCTACACGTGCGACGGCTATATTTCCAACCCCCTGCCCGATGACCTTGCGTGCATAATCTACACGTCCGGCACCACCGGCGCAGCCAAGGGCGTGATGCTCACACACAAGAACTTCTGTGCCAACATCTACGCATCCTGGGTGGCCGCGCCTGCATACCGCCGGGACGTGTTCCTGTCGATCCTGCCGCTGGCCCACACCTACGAGATGAGCGTCGGCATGCTCTATCCCTTCTCGGTGGGCGCCCGCGTGTGCTACATCAACCGTCCCCCCACTCCTTCGGTGCTGATTCCCGCCCTTAAGCAGATACGCCCCACGATGATGCTTTCGGTGCCCCTGGTCATAGAAAAGATCTACCGTTCCAGCATCGTGCCGACCATCCAGAAGAGCAAGTACCTGACCTGGCTCCAGAAAGTGAGCCCGTCGCTTCTCTGCCTGCTGGTGGGAATGAAGCTCAAGAAGACCTTCGGCGGCCGCATCCATTTCTTCGGCATCGGCGGAGCCAAGCTGGACGCGGAGGTGGAGCAGTTCCTGGGCAAGGCAAAGTTCCCGTATGCAATTGGTTACGGCCTCACCGAGACCGCCCCTCTCATCTGCAACGCCAACCCGCACCAGACCCATCTCGGCACCACCGGCATCGCCGCCGCAGGCGTGCAGATTCGTCTCGAGAACATGAACCCGGAGACGGGCGAGGGTGAGATCGTGGTCAAGGGCGACAACGTGATGCGCGGCTACTACAAAGACTACAACCGCACTCAGCAGGTACTGTCCCCGGACGGATGGTTCCACACCGGCGACCTCGCCACCGTGGACAAAAGGGGCCGTTATTCAATCAAGGGCCGCATAGGTTCCGTCATACTCGGACCTTCCGGCGAGAACATCTACCCGGAAGAAATCGAGAACGTGATCAACAATATTGCCGACGTGTGCGAATCGCTGGTGGTGGAGCGCGACGGGCACCTTATAGCCCTCGTCCACTTCAACGACAACGTGCTTGACTGGGACTATGAGAACCAGGACCGCTTCATCGAAGACCTGGAGCGCCGCAAGCAGGAGATCCTCGAATTCGTGAATTCCCACGTCAACAGGAGCAGCCGCATCAAGGAAGTTGAAGTGGAGAAGCAGCCTTTCGTGAAGACTGCCACAATGAAAATCAAACGCTTCCTCTACAAGGAGAAAAAGGATGAGAACAATAAGCAATAAGGAGTTCGGCGGCGAGAGGCCGCTGTACTGCGAGCGTGGCCTTCGTCTGGAGAACGTAGTTATCCACGCTGGCGAGTCGGCCCTGAAGGAGACTGCCGACATCGAGGCTGTGGGCTGCCGTTTCGAGGGTAAATACCCCTTCTGGTGCTGCCAGGGCTTCACCGTGAAGGACTGCCTGTTCACCGAGGGCGCCCGCGCTGCCCTTTGGTACAGCAGCGGCCTGCTTATGGAGGATACGCTTGTCGAAGCTCCGAAGATGTTCCGCGAAATGCGTGACCTCAGGCTCCGTCGCGTGCGCCTTCCGAATGCAGCCGAGACGTTCTGGGATTGCCGGGAGGTTGACCTTGAAGACGTTGAGGTGGACAAGGGGGATTATCTGTTCATGCACTCTTCCGGCATACGCATACGCGGCCTGAAACTGGAGGGCAACTATTCCTTCCAGTATTGCAGCAACGTTGAAATCCACGATTCCGTCCTGCACACCAAGGATGCTTTCTGGGAGGCAGAAAACGTGACTGTCTATAATTCCGTGATCGACGGGGAATACCTTGGCTGGTATTCCAGGAACCTCCGCCTCGTGGACTGCCGCATAGCCGGCACCCAGCCGCTTTGCTATGCCGACGGCCTCGAGCTGGTCGGCTGCTCTTTTGAGCCCGATGCCGACCTGGCGTTCGAGTACTCAGGTGTGCAGGCCGACATCCGCGGAACCGTCACTTCCGTCAAGAATCCACGGACCGGCCGCATCGTGGCCGATTCCTATGGCGAGATTATCCTTGACGCCAATATCAAGGCGCCCGCCGACTGTGAAATCCTAACCCGATAACTATATGACATACGGATTCGACACCGTGGTGCCCCGCAGGGATACCAACTGCGTCAAATGGGACCTCGTTCCCGAAGGCGTGCTGCCCATGTGGGTGGCAGATATGGACTTCGCCATTGCGCCGTTTGTGCAGAAAGCAGTGCAGGAGCGCGCCAAACATCCTGTTTTTGGCTACACGGCCGTGCCCGCATCTTATTATGAATCCGTTTGCAATTGGTTCGGCAAACACCACGGATGGCGTCCGGACCCTTCGTGGATTATCTACTGTCCGGGCATAGTGCCAGCCATCTCCGCCTGTGTGAGCGCATTCACCGAGCCCGGCGACAAGGTGATTATCATGAGCCCGGTCTACAACTGCTTCTTTTCCTCCATCCGGAACTATAACTGCGAGACGCTCGACGTGCCGCTGGTGACGGTGGAAAAGGATGGCGCGCCTCGCTATGAGATTGATTTCGTGAGGCTTGAGCGTGCCGCCCGTGACCCGCGGGCGAAGATGATGCTCATTTGCTCGCCTCATAATCCGGCCGGTCGCGTATGGAGCCGGGAGGAGCTGGAACGTGTCGGGCGCATCTGCCTGGACAACGGGGTGGTGCCCGTCTGCGATGAGATCCACTGCGAGTTTGTTATGCCCGGAGTGGAGTTCGTGCCATTCGCTTCGGTGGCGCCTGAATTCGAGCGTGCCAGCGTAATCCTGTGCTCGCCGAGCAAGGCGTTCAATATCGCCGGCCTGCAGATTTCCAATATCATCTGTGCCGACCCCGGGATTCGCGCCCGTGTCGACAAGGCCGTCAATGTCAATGAGATATGTGATGTCAATCCCTTTGGCGTGGTCGCCCTCCAGGCTGCCTATACCGACGAAGGCTGGCAGTGGCTCGGGGAACTGAACGCTTATATCCATGGCAACTACCGCCGGCTCTGCCAGAGCGTCGATTCAGAGCTCCCAGGCTTCAGGGTATATTGCCTCGAAGGCACCTATCTCGCCTGGCTGGACTGCAAGGTCCTTGGCATTCCCTCAGTGGAGATTGAGAAGAGTCTCGTGGACGTGGAAAAGGTCCGCATAAGCAACGGCTCCATGTACGGCCAGGACGGCTTCATCCGCATCAACATGGCCTGCCCCGCCTCCCTCTTCGACGCCGGCCTCTCCCGCCTCATCTCCGGCCTCCGCCGCCTTGCCCGCCTCTGATCTTGATCCCCCGCCTCCAGCGCATCACCCGCCTCTAAAATAGAAAACGGACAGATTTCTCCTCAAAATCTGTCCGTTTGGCAGTCCTGTTTTCCGCACTTTTTCGTGACTTCTCCGAGAATCGGCCATAGAGCGCCGTGAGAGGTTGATTCGTTTTCAAATTTGGGTGTCCCGCGACAAATGGTTACCTTCGTGGTATGTTTGTCCGGCGTAAGCATAACAAGAGCGGGACCACCTCTGTCCAGGTCGTGGCCAAGGTCAGCGGCAAGTACCGCGTGCAGAAGTCTTTCGGCTGTAGCCGGGACGAGACAACTCTGGCATCCCTTGAGCGCAAAGCCCGGCAATGGGCTGACGAACACGAGTTCGGAGAAGAACTGTTCATCTACAAAATTCGGAGCATGACCACCCAGTCTCACGGCCAAAAATCCAGTGAATTTTTCGGAGTATAACCACCCAAAACCGGTAAAAACCTTATAAAAATTGCGCGCGCGAGGCCGGCGGCCGCCTCACTTTTCGGAGCATTACCACCCAGGCGCGGGCAAAATGGGGTAAAAGGCGCCCGGCGCCCCTCCGTTTCGGAGCATTTGCACCCACTTTTGTAAGGGAATCGGCTGAGGGTCAAAGCTTTTCGGAGCATACCCACCCACTTGTTTGTTAACTTTGCAGCTCAACCATAAATTGAGCAAGCCATGGCAGGTAAATGCAAAGAAATGAACAAGATCAAGCAAGCGTTGCGTCTCCATCTTGACGGAGAATCCAATCGGTCGATAGGCCGTAAACTGGACCTGTACAAGGGTACAGTCAACAAATACATCAATATGGCGGAAGCCTGTGGCATCCCCATCCCGGTGCTCCTGACGATGGAAGAACCGGAGATTGAACGGGTGCTCACAGGTGGCAATCCAGCTTACAGCGACAGCCGGTTCCAGGAACTCAAGGAACGTCTTCCATATATTGCTTCCGAGTTGGAGCGGAAACATATGACCATGTATCTGCTCTGGCGGGAGTACCGGACGATCAATCCGGACGGGTATGGGTATACTCAGTTCTGCTACCATGTCAATCAATATACAGAGGCCCAGAAGCCATCCTTTGTATTGTCCCCAGATCGCGAGGGCGGACAATACCTGTTCGTGGACTTTGCCGGAGACACGATGTCCTATGTGGACCTCGATACCGGTGAGGAGGTAAAGTGTCAGGTCTTCGTAGCATCACTTCCTGCGTCCGATTACGGCTTTGCGATGGCCGTGCGGTCGCAGAAGGTGGATGACTTCCTATATGCCCTGGAATGCTGTCTGCGGCATATCGGTGGCGTTCCGAAGATCATTGTCACGGACAACCTCAAGTCTGCTGTAGTAAAGGCGGACCGCTATGAGCCGGAAGTGAACCGCTCGCTGGAAGACTTTGCCGAACACTTCGGTTGTGTGACCATACCTGCCAGGTCAGGCAAGCCGAAAGACAAGGCGCTGGTTGAAAATCATGTCAAGCTTACCTACCATAACGTGTACGCGCCACTGCGTAACCGTCAGTTCTTCTCCATAGAGGAACTAAACGCTGCCATCGCTGAACAAATGATGCTCCATAACCAGCGGCGGATGCAACGCCTGCCGTTCACTCGTGAGGAGCGCTTCATCTCCATTGATAAGCCGGCATTGAAGCCGCTACGGGCGGAACGCTTCGAGATCAAGTATCGTTGTGAGCTGCTTGTGAACCCCAACAGCTTCATCTACATGGGGCGCGACAAGGTCTATTACTCAGTCCCTTACAGGCTCATCGGGCAGAAGGTAAAGGTCATCTACACGCGTACAATGGTTAATATCTACTCACAGCACGGTGAGAGGGTGGCCACGCATATCCGTTCCTATAAAGTTGGAGAATATGTCCGCAACGATGCCCACCTGCCTTCTTACTATAATGACTATGTACAACTGTCTCCAGCCAAGTATATATGGCGGGCCGAGCGTATCTCAGCACAGTTCGCAGACATTATCCGAGGTGTCTTTGAACAGAATACAACCGCACCGCCTGAGACGTTCTACAAGTCCTGTGACGGCCTTTTCAACCTGCAGAAGACCACAGAGCCGCAGCTCTTTGACCGGGCCTGCAGGGCCGCTCTGGAACGGAACCGTTGCAACTACGGCTTCATCCGGAACCTGATTGAAAGCAAATGTGCCGGCCTCCCGGCGGAGGATGAAGAGCCTACGCTCTTCCCGGCCGACCATGATAACATCCGAGGAAGGGAATACTTCCAATAACCCACTAATATCAACACACATGGAAAATCAAATCTTCCAAGACCTCAAAGGTCTACACCTCTCCGGCATGGCCGAATGCTGGCAGAACCTGCAGGAGACGCGGAAGCATCAGGAAATCGTCCTCCAGGATGGTCTCGTGATGCTGATCCAGGCTGAACACGACCAGCGTGCGGCGAATAAAACCGCCAGGCTCATCAAGAATGCCCGGTTCCGCTACGATGCAAGCATCGAGCAAGTTCTCTTTGACCCCGCAAAGGGGCGCGACCAAGGCCGTATCATGCAACTTGCTTCCTGCGAATACATCAGGCAGGGCGCTTCCGTTCTCATCAC
>JAILIM010000095.1 GCA_024695285.1 Bacteroidales bacterium | reverse complement strand
GGGCATGCCCACACGCTTGCGGATGAGGTTGACGGAAATGTCCAGGTCGTCCTGAGTGAGTTCTCCGAGCTCGGCCTTTGCCTCAGCATAGTTCAACAGTGCTTCTGCATAGCGGAATACCGGCATGTCGTTGAAGCAGTTATCCGTGGAGTACGGCTTCGTGTCGTATGAGGGGATGTACTTGATGGTCTGGAAACCGGACTGGCAGTAGGCGAATTCGGGGCCGTCCTTGCTGGTGCCGGGCTTCTTCCAGCTGTAGCCGGGAGTGCGGATGGTCTGGGCAAGGCGGGGATCGCGTCCTGCAACCTCATCGGCGAAAGCCATCACGTTCCAGCCGGGTTTGTCGGTGAAACGGGTGCCGTCGGCCATCAGGTACATGTCGACCAGTTTCTTGGTCATGCCGTAGCGGGCAGATGTCTGGTTGGTGATGTCGCGTCCGAGGTCGTGCTTGATCTTGAGGTCGCGGTCGAAGTTTACAGCGAGGATTATCTCATCGGTGTTTGCGTTGTCCGAGTTGAACAGGGTGAGATAGTCGCTGTTCGGCTTGCCGGTGGTGAAGAGCTTGTATTGCTTGGAATCTATCAGATCCTTTGCGGCTTTTGCTGCAAGATCGAGATAATAATTCGCATCGTGGGTGCTTCCATCGGCTGCGGTATAAGAATTCTCGAACGGAGCAGGGGAAGCGTGATACTTGCGGAAGGTTCCTTCGAAGAGGCAGAACTGTGCTTTGAGGAACATTGCGGTGTATTTGTTTACCCTGTATGCCGTCTGGGGAGCCTTTGCCTTGCCGGGCAGGTCTTCGATGGCGCAGTCTATGTCTTCGATGATGTGCTTCAGCACTTCTTCGCGAGTATCGCGGGGTGCATAGAGATCTTCGTCGGCAGAGCCGATTTCATGGTCGATCCACGGCACGTCGCCGAACTTGCGGATCATATCGGCATAGTAATATGCACGCCAGAACCTTGTGAGAGCGGTGTATTCCTTCACGGCCGCCTCGTCCTTGCAGTTGCCTATGTTGGCAAGCAGGGTGTTCATCTTGCGAAGGTTGGTGAAAGACCAGCCGCCGCCGGATGTGGGAACGGTGCGGTCGGCACCGCCGCGGATGAGGTCGGAAGGATTCATCTTCACGAAAACGTCGCTTTCTCTGGCAAAGGGCTCTTTGTCGAGAAGGTTGTTGTAGAAAGTATTGGAGAAGAGCTGGAGGTCTTCCGCCCTTGTGAAGTATGCATCGGGGGTGAGCTGAGACTCAGGAGTGAGCGACAGCACGTCTTCGAGATAGTTGCAGGATGCAGCAGCGAAGGATGCAAGGATAAGGATCAATATAGTCTTTTTCATAATCGTCTCCTCCTTTAGAATGTGATGTCAACGCCGAACATGTAGGTCTTCTGCCAGGGATAGCAGGTATTGTTGAGGTCGTCGACCGGGTCGCCGCCGCGGTTGAAGCAGCTTTCCGGATCGAGGTGGGTGGTGTACTTCGTGATGGGAGACCAGTAAGCGATGTTCTCTCCGGAGAAGTAAACGCGCACCTGCTCAAGACCGACCTTGGATATGAGCTTCTTGGGAAGTTCGTAACCCACGGTGAGGTTCTTGAAGCGCAGATACCTGATGTTCTGGAGGTAGCGGTCGTTTACGCGTCCGAGTTCGCCGCCGCCGTTGGATGCGACGTTGGAACGGGGACGGGGGAAGTATGCGTCGGGATTGTCCTCGCTCCAGCAATTATCAAGGAAGTTGGGATCGAGGAAGGTAGGATAACCGAGGCTGTAGGGGCCCCAGAAGTCGAAGTTGTAACGGGCAGGATACCAGTAATGATTGCCGGTTCCTTCGAAGAACACGCTCACATCGAATCCGTTCCAGGAGAATCCGGTCTGGAATCCATAGTGGAGGCGGGGCAGGCCGTTTCCGAGATAGATGCGGTCGCCGTGCTCGTCGAGGGTATTCTTGCCCACGCCGATGACACCGTCACCGTCGAGGTCGGCGTATTTAAGGTCACCGGCCTTCCATCCGCCGTTGAGGTTGGCGTTGCAGTAGGACTGGTCCACCTTGCTGGTGTAATCTGCAGCTTCTGCATCGGAAGCGAAGAGGCCGTCGATGTGGAAGCCCCAGATCTCGCCGAGTTCCATGCCCTCGTAGTAGTTGGAGAGGAGCTTGGTCTCGTTGTTGAACTTGGTGATGTTGGAGCGGAACTCACTGAGGGTGCCCTTCAGGAAGTACTGGAAGTCTTTTGCTCCAACCTTGAAGGAATCTCTCCAGCTGAGCGACAGTTCATATCCCTTGGTACGGAGGTCTGCGGCATTCATCTGGGGAACGCCTGCGCCATACACTGAAGGGAGGTCCATACCGTCGGTAAGCATGCCGTCGGTGTCGCGGATGTAGGCTTCGCCGGTGAATTCCAGCTTGTTGCCGAGCATCGCGAGGTCGAGACCGATGTTGGTCTGCTTGGAAGTCTCCCAGGTCTTGTCGGAAGCAACCGGATCGTCTAGGTTCGTGTAGCGGGCCATGGTGGTGTCGCCGAAGTTGTAACCTGCGAAGGTCTTGAAGTTCACGAGGCGGACATAGGAGAAGTTGCCCACATTCTGGTTGCCCAGCGTACCGTAGGATGCACGGAGCTTGAGGTTGTTGACGTAGGGCTTGAGAGGCTTGAAGAAAGGCTCTTCGCTGATGCGCCAGCCTGCGGAGGCTGACGGGAAGAAACCGAACTGGTGTCCGCGGGCGAAACGGGATGAACCGTCGTAGCGGGCGGATGCCTCGAAGAGGTAACGTCCCTTATAGTCGTAGTTGAAACGGCCGAAGAAACCGATCACCCTCCATGCTGACTGGTTACCTCCGATTTCCGGAACGCGGGTTTCGGTGGAGATGAGGGCCAGGTCGGAGAGTTCGGTGGTGATGAGGTCATAACCCTTCGCGTATACTCTCTTATAATGGTAGTCGTCGTAGTTGAAACCACCCATTACCTTGAGGTTGTGTGCATCTGCGAAAGTGTTCTCGTAGGTGGCATAGGCGTTCCAGGTCTGGCGTACATATTCCTGTACGGATTCCGTCATGTAGTTGTCGAATGCGCCTGCATTGTTGTATTCCACGACCTCACCTGCATACTGGGAATAGGTGATCAGGTTCCTGCGGTGGGTGTCGTGGTTGTTATAGGTGCGGTAGCTGTAGTTCGCCTTGAGGGTGAGGCCCCTGAAGGGAGTGATGGTCAGCTCCGTAGTGTTGGCAAGGTCGGTGCGCTTCTCTATGTTGAGGTTGCCGCTCTGGTATGCCCAGTGGCGTCCGTTACATACGCGGTAGCCGAGGGCGTCCACAAAATAGAGGTAGGTTCCGTCGGGGTTGGTCAGAGGGAAGCACGCAGGAGCGTGGCGGTCGCCGTATGCGAAGGAATCCTGGATGTCGGCGAGACCGGGGAAGTCGTAGGTGCCGACGAAGAAGTTGGTGTTGTTGCTGATGCGGGCGTACTTGTTGATGCGGGCATCGAACTTTGCGCGGATGTTGTACTTCTCATACACATCCGGGCGTGCCTTCACCATACCTTCCTGGCGGTCATACTGGCCGGAGAGGTAGTACTTGACTGCCTTGTTGCCGCCGCTCACGCTAACGCTGTGGTTCTGGGTAGGATGAACGTCGTTGTAGAGTTCGTGCCACCAGTCGGTGTTAGCGTAATACTTGTAGTGCACTCGGCCCTGGGAGTCGGGAGCCGTGGTCACGACCCACGGGCGCTCGGGATTTTCGGTCTTGTCGTTCACGCGGGCGAGGAGCTCCATCATATCCTGCTGGGTGTAGTTCACATAGTTGGAACCCTTGCTCTCGTACCAGAACTTGTTAATGGTGTAGACGGACCAGTAGCCCCTGGTTTCCCATTCGGTGGATGTGGTAGGCATCTCGACGCCCCAGCGTCCGTTGTAGCGGACGGTGGCCTTGTCTTTATCTACCGAACCCTCCTTGGTGGTAACCAGGATGACGCCATAGGCTGCACGGGCGCCGTAAACGGCTGCCGAGGATGCATCCTTGATGACGGAGATGGAGGCCACGTCCTGGGGGTTGATGCGGTTGATGCTGCCTTCGATGCCGTCGATGAGCACCAGGGGATCACCGCCGTTGATGGAGGTGTAGCCTCGGATGTTCAGCGAACCGGTGGAACCGGGGTTGCCGCTGGAAGTGGAGATGTTGAGTCCAGGGACTGAACCCTGGAGCATGGTGGTCAGGTTGTGAGCACTGCGGTTTTCGAGCGCTTTGCTCTCCACCTGGGTGATTGCACCGGTCAGATTGACCTTTTTCTGGACACCGTAACCCACGACGACGGTCTCTTCGAGAGTCATCGAGTCGTCTTCAAGAGTTACGTTGACTGTCCCCTGGCTGGCGGGCACGTTGACGGTCTTCGTCACATAGCCCAGGCTGGAGAACACGAGAACGGCATCTCCGTTCGGAATACGCAGCGAGTACGTTCCGTCGTTGCCGGTGATTGTGCCGTTAGTGGTCCCTTCGAGGATGACGCCGACACCGGGCACAGGTTGTGCATCGGCATCGACCACCTTTCCCTGGACCGTGCGGTTCTGTGCGTTCAGGCCGAGGCTCAAAAGCATCAGCGCCGCTGCGGCGAGAATCTTGTGTAATCTCATAATGTTTTAAAGGTTAATAAGTTGAATTGATTATTTGTTTTTGTAATCGTTTACGGTGAATGCCTTGGGGCGTGTCATGGTTTCCGTATACACCTTGCCGTTGGCGTCGGTGACCGTAATGGTGACGGTGGAACTGGCGCTGCTTGCGGTTGCAGTGAAGTAGTGGCTCCAAAGTCCGGTGGGGAAGGAAACGGATGTGGATGAGGCGCAGCGGGGGAAGGTATAGGCCATCGCGTGGAGCGGGTCATAGGTGTAGGCCTTGGAGACAGTCAGTTCTTTCCCATTCTCGCTAATGCTTACCTTCCAGTCTGGATCCCAGTTCCATACGTTGAGGAGTATGGAGTTTGCGGGAAGATTGTTGACCGCATTGATGATAGGATTCGTGTACTTGGTGTTTTCGCTCTTGACACTTGCGGCAGCTGTCGTATACGTATCCTTGACTTTGTTGACGTCGTAGGCGCGGAACTGATAGTTGGCGTCGTGGCCTGCAGCCTGGAAATACTGCTTGAAGTTCTTTCCGGTGAACTGCCATACGGCGAAACCTCCCGGAGTGCCGTCCTGCGAGACGTGGATGCCAGACGTGATTTTGCCCGTCCACCACCAGCATGCGCAGATGGCGCCCTCGTTGTGCTCGGAGAACTTGTCGTTGTGCTTGCGATGGAAGAGGTTGTGGGTGTGGCCGCTGAGGAAGTTGACGTTATAATCCTTTACGGTTGAAATGAACGCCGCCATGTTGGCTTCGCCGGCGGAATTGGCGCCGTTCATATACTTGTCGTTGAAGGAGGTGGCGCCGTTAGGCCTGGATACGGGGGCGTGGGATGTGATGAAAACCGGCGTGCTCTTGTCTACATAGGAAAGATCCTTCACAAGCCACTGCATCTGCTCTGCCGTGTAATCCAGCACGTATTCTCCGCGGTGGTCGGTGCCTGTAGTGCTGCCACTGCTGTTCAGGGTATTGGCCTCCACGTTGTTATAGTCGATGTTGTCCATCACCACGAAGTGGATCTGGCCCAGATTTAAGGAATAGAAAGTGGGGGCTATATCCCTCGTGTAACGGAAAGACTTGTCGAAATCTCCCACCTGGGTCATGTCGTTGTCGTGGTTGCCCATGGTGTGGAAGAAGGTTACATCCTTGAAGTTTGTGTTGACGGTCTGGAGGTACTGGGGGAACTCGTACTTGTTGCTGTACCAGTAATTGTCCCAGGTCATGTCGCCGAGGGTCATTACATATGTTTTGCCGCCGGCTGCCGCGATGGAGGAGTTAAGCGTCCTGGCAACATCGCCGAACTGGGAAACGTCGTTGTTGCGGTTCGCCAGGTGCATGTCCCCGCAGACGAAGAGGGTGAAGTTGTCGTTCTCAGTCTTGATGAGTTCGAAGTCCTTGCGTTCGGCAACATTCGCTCCCTGAG
>JAILIM010000009.1 GCA_024695285.1 Bacteroidales bacterium | reverse complement strand
GGCTTCATATTCACCGGCACGGCATACCGCAAGGTTGCGGCGCTCGCGCTTGAAAGCCGCGGCCTCATAGCAGTAGCAGGGGATTCCGAGCTCTTTCCACATGCGCTCCGCAAGGGCGCGGGCCAGCACGGCGCATTCTTCTAGCGTGATGCCGGACACCGGTATCAGGGGTAGCACGTCGGTAGCTCCGCTGCGCGGATGGGCGCCGTGGTGCTTTCGCATATCAATCAGTTCCTTTGCTGCGGCGGCGCCTTTGAAAGCCGCTTCCACGACCGGATCCGGCTCACCAACGAAGGTCACTACTGTGCGGTTCGTGGCTTCACCCGGGTCTACGTTGAGCACTTTCACTCCTTCGACGGAAGCGATGGCAGCCACGATTCCGTCTATCACCGCCTTGTTCCGTCCCTCGCTGAAATTGGGGACGCATTCGATAATTCTTTTCATAGAAAAGGGTTATTAGTTTTATCTCCAAATATAGCGAGTTTTTTGCTCATCCAAAACAAAATTGTGCTATATTTACGCAACCAATTGACCACATTATGAATAACGTGCTTCGTTACCTGGGTACTTTCAAATTCTGGAAAGAACTCTTCATCATGACACTCGGTATGGCCATTGCCGCCGCCGCTGTCTATTATTTCATGATTCCCAGTAAATTGGTGCTCGGCTCAATATCCGGTCTTTCCATCGTGATATCCAATCTGTTCGGCCTTGCAGGCATAAACGTGAAGGTCTCGGTGGTGGTGACCGTAATCAATGCCATACTGCTGATACTGGCCTGGCTCCTTATCGGCAAGGAGTTCGGCGCCAAGACGGTCTACACCGCCCTGATCCTCGGTCCCATGCTGGAATTCTGGGAGAAAGTGCTGCCTTACGAGAATCTAATCGAGCCCGGAATGACCTCAGTGATGGGCGATCCGCTGCTTGACCTGGTCTGCTTCGTGCTGGTGGTCAGCATTTCCCAGACGATATTATTCCATATAAATGCTTCTACCGGCGGCCTTGACATACTTGCCAAGATAGTCAACAAATACCTGCATTTCGATATAGGAGTGTCCGTGACAGTGGCTGGAGCCATTATCTGCTGCACGGCTTTCACTATCAATCCGTTCAGGATGGTCGTGACGGGCCTTGTCGGCACCTGGATGAACGGCCTTGCAATCGATTATTTCACTGCCAGCATCAACAAGAGGAAGAGGGTTTGCATTATCTCAAAGGATTTCGAGCATCTGCGTGACTACATTATAAATACCCTCCACAGGGGCTGCAGCCTGTATGAAGTAAAAGGCGGCTACAGCGGAGAAGTCAACGTGGAAATACAAGCCCTGCTGACCCAGGAAGAGTTTTCCAACCTTATGAACCATATCCGCAACGAAAAGATAGCGGCTTTCATAACCGCTGGAAACGTCAGTGAAATATATGGCCTCTGGAATAATGAAAAGCGCCACAGAGGGCATCCCGGAGTTTAGCCTGATTTGCATTTTGCGCTGAAATTGTTTACATTTGAAGGTTAGTTAAATACGTCAGATACAATGAAACGTTTTTCCATCATCTTTTCGGCACTTCTGGCAGTGGTCGCCATCTCCTGCGAGAAGCAGGTCGATCCGAATCTCCCCACCATCACCTGGGCTTCCAACCCCAATTTCGCACAGGTTGAGCTGGCTCCCGGGCTGGACGGCGCAATCGCAATCGCCGCCCCCGGCAAGATCGACCTTCTGACCGTGACTCTCGAGCTTGGCGAATTATCCATTCTCGCCAATCCATACATCGAGGTTTCATCCAATAAGGGAACGACGTCCAAGGGCGCCGTGTTCGACGTGATTGACGATTCTTATACGGCAAGTTTCCTGAACGGACTGGGCATGCCCGCAGGTTCATCGCTTCGCGGCAAGACCCTCGCCAACCTTGACCTGGTGGCCATTCTTGAGTCCCTGTTCAAAGGCCAGATAGTCAAGAACAACACCACGTTCACCGTCACCATCAACCTGGCGGACCAGGCAAAGAACAGCGTTTCTGCCAAGGCCAAAATCCACTACACTTCCGGCCCCGCGTTCTACTGGGACAACAATTCAAAGTTCGACCCTGTCGACCTTAGCAAGACAGCTATAGCATGCAAGGTACGCGTCAACGCTCCCGGCAAGATCAAGGACCTGACCGTGAAGCTGGAAGACGGCGCCGACTCCAAACTGATGACCTACATCAAGAACCGCACGGCAAACGGCGGATCGCTCATCGACCTCGTCAATGACGAGAAAGCAGGCACGGCATTCAAGGATTATTTCCCTTCAGGATCGACGGTCTCCGGCAAGATCGACGTGATGCTCGACTTCTCCTTCATGTACGACCTCCGTTTCGACATGGGACTTTCCACCAATGTCTTCACGGTCTATGTGAAGGATGTCAACGGCAAGGAAGCCACCACCCAGCTCAAGTTCACCTTATAGGTTCATGGCTTATATACAAAGAGGCCGGCTGAACGACAGCCGGCCTCTTCGTATATGTGGATAAGCTATTTGCGGAACCATTCGAGGGACTTTGCGCAGAGTTCGGAAATAGCTGCCCAGTCGCCGGCTGCGATTACATCCTTGGGGAAGAGCTTGGAGCCCATTCCGACCGCGGTGACGCCGCTCTTTGCCCAGGCTGAGAGATTCTCCTGAGTGGGTTCGACGGCCCCGGTGCACATGATCATGGCCCAGGGGAGAGGGGCGAGGACGTTCTTGACGAATGCGGGGCCTCCGACGGTGCCGGCGGGGAAGACCTTCACCAGGTCGCAGCCAAGTTCCTGTGCGCGCACAATCTCGCTGACGGTGCCGCAGCCGGGAGAGTAGGGTACACCCCTGCGGTTGCAGAGAGGCACGACCTCTTCCACCAGGCAGGGGGACACGATGAAATCGGCTCCCATCTGGATGTAGAGCGCTGCGGTGGGGGCGTCGAGTATGGTGCCGGCGCCAAGCGCCATTTCGGGGCATTCGGCGCGCACGAAGGCCATGAGGGCCTCGAACACCTTGTGGGCTCCATCGCCGCGGTTGGTGAACTCGAAGGCGCGGATGCCGCCGTCGTAGCAGGCCTTGACGACCTTCTTTGTCAGTTCGACGTCTTTGTTGTAGAACACAGGCACTATCCCGGTGCCGCGGATGATACTTATCGTATCTATCTTGTTGAATTTGCTCATGGATTCGGATTTTTAGATTCTTCGCTTCGCTCAGAATGACAGTATATAATGTCATCCTGAGGAGCGTTAGCGACGAAGGATCTGCTACCTTGATACCCTGCCGGAGCCGCCGCCCTTGATGAGGCCTTCGACCTCGGAAACGGTGACGCGGTTATAGTCGCCGATGATGGTGTGCTTGAGTGCGGATGCGGCAGCTGCGAATTCTATGGCTTCCTGGTCAGTTTCATACGCGAGGAGGCCGTAGAGCAGTCCGCCCATGAAGGAGTCGCCGCCGCCTACGCGGTCGACGATGTGGGTGATGTCGTAGCGCCTTGACTGCCAGAGAGTTGTGCCGTCATAAAGCACGCCGCCCCAGGTGTTGTGGTTGGCGTTGATGGAGCCGCGGAGGGTGATGGCCACTTTCTTGCAGCGGGGGAACTTCTCCATGAGCTGGCGGCACACGCTGATGAATGCTGTCTGGTCGATTTCGCCGCCGGTCTTCTCGGCGTCGAATCCTTCCGGCTTGATGCCGAATTCCTTCTCGGCGTCTTCTTCGTTGCCGAGGATCAGGTCGCAGCCTTCCACGAGGGCGGGCATCACTTCGGATGCGCTCTTGCCGTATTTCCAGAGCTTTTTGCGGTAGTTCAGGTCGCAGCTGACCTTCACGCCCATTTCATTGGCCACCTTGATGGCTTCCAGGCAGGCGTCTGCCGCACCCTGGGAGAGGGCGGGGGTGATGCCTGTCCAGTGGAACCAGTCGGCGCCTTCGAGCACCTTGCGCCAGTCCACCATACCGGGCTTGATTTCGGAAATCGCCGAGCCGGCCCTGTCGTAGACTACCTTGCTGCCGCGGGCGACCGCACCGGTCTCGAGATAGTAGATGCCCACGCGGTCACCGCCGTAGACTATGCCGTCCACGCCGACGCCGAGTCCGCGGAGTTCGGCAACGCACATGTCGGCGATGTCGTTCTTGGGAAGACGGGTCACGAAACGCGCGTCCACGCCGTAATTGGCGAGGGACACGGCTACATTGGCCTCACCGCCGCCGAAGGTGGCGTCGAACTGGCGGGCCTGGGAAAACCGGAGATATCCGGGAGTCGAGAGGCGGAGCATTACTTCGCCGAACGTTACAACTTTTGCCATATTTAAAACACAGAAAAATCGGTTATTGCGATGCAAAGATAAGCATTTTTCCGGATTTCCGTGCACGGTAACGGAAAAATGATTATGAGGTCACGGAAAAATGATTATATTTGTAAGTAATAACACGAAAACCATTCTGTTTATGGATAATCTTTTTTCCTTGAAGGGCAAGAACGCCTGGGTCACCGGAGCCGCCTACGGCATCGGATTCGCCATTGCCAAAGCATTCGTGCAGGCAGGCATTGACAACATCATTTTCAATACCTCCAACGAGGCCTCGATGCAGAAGGGCCTTGATGCCTACCGCGAAGCCGGGATAACCAACGTCCACGGCTATGTGTGCGACGTGACCGACGAGAACGCAGTAAAGGCCCTTGTGGAACGTATCCACAAGGAGATAGGGCAGATAGACATCCTGGTCAACAATGCCGGCATCATCAAGCGCATTCCTATGCACGAGATGAAGCGGGAGGAGTTCCAGCGTGTCATCGACGTGGATCTGGTGGGGCCGTACATCTGTTCCGCGGCGGTGGTGCCTGAAATGATGGAGCGCCGCGAGGGCAAGATAATCAATATCTGCTCCATGATGAGCGAGCTCGGCCGCGAGACGGTCAGCGCCTATGCGGCGGCAAAGGGCGGCCTCAAGATGCTGACCCGCAACATCTGCTCCGAGTACGGTGAATACAACATCCAGTGCAACGCTATCGGTCCGGGCTACATCGCGACGCCCCAGACGGCGCCTCTGCGTGAGCGCCAGCCCGACGGCAGCCGGCATCCTTTCGACAGTTTCATCTGCGCCAAGACTCCGGCGGGCCGCTGGCTTGAGCCCGACGAACTGGCCGGTCCCGCCGTGTTCCTCGCCTCCAAGGCTTCCGACGCCGTCAACGGCCACATACTCTACGTCGACGGCGGCATCCTAGCCTACATCGGCAAACAGCCTAAGTAATTAAATGGGGAGGGTATGTATCTCAGAATCGTCGCTTCGCGACCCCTCCCCATTCAGCAGTTTATCATATGGAACAAGTATTTAGTTATATAATTGGTCTGGGGGCGGCGGTGATGATGCCGGTGCTCTTTACGATCCTGGGCCTTTGTATTGGCATCAAGTTCGGAAAGGCGCTGAAGAGCGGCCTGCTCGTCGGTGTCGGTTTCGTGGGCCTGAGCGTCGTGACGGCCCTGCTGACCTCCAGCATGGGTGCGCCGCTCAAGACGATGACCGAGATTTATGACCTGCATCTCGGCATCTTCGACATGGGCTGGCCGGCGGCCGCTTCCGTGGCCTACAACACCACCGTCGGTGCCTTCATCATCCCCGTGTGCCTCGGCATTAACATACTCCTGCTGCTCGTCAAGGCCACCAACACCATTAATATAGATCTTTGGAACTACTGGCACTTTGCCTTCATCGGGGCCGTGATGTTTTATGCCACCGACAGCATCTGGTGGGGCTTTTTCGCCGCTGTAATCTGTTTCATCATCACGCTCGTGATGGCGGACCTGACCACGAAGAAGTTCCAGTCCTACTATAAAGACCTCGACGGAATCAGCATCCCGCAGCCCTTCTGCCAGAGCTTCGTGCCGTTTGCCGAGGGCGTGAACTGGTGCCTCGACAAGATTCCCGGCTTCAACAAGCTGGACATCGACGCCGAAGGCATGAAGAAGAAATTCGGCATCCTTGGCGAGCCACTGTTCCTCGGAGTGCTGGTGGGCATCCTGATCGGCTGCCTGTCATGCAGCACCTGGGGAGAAATCGTTCAGAGTATCCCGAAGATTTTGGGACTCGGCATCAAGATGGGCGCCGTCATGGAACTCATTCCCCGCATCACGTCCCTCTTCATCGAGGGCCTCAAGCCTATTGCTGAAGCCACCAAGGACCTGGTGTCCCGCAAGTTCAAGAATTCTGCCGGCATCAACATCGGCATGAGCCCCGCGCTCGTGATCGGGCACCCGACGACCCTTGTGGTGTCGCTGCTGCTCATCCCTGTGACCATACTGCTGTCCGTGATCCTTCCCGGCAACGAATTCCTGCCGCTGGCATCCCTGGCCGGTATGTTCTACGTGTTCCCGGCCGTGCTGCCTATCACCAAGGGCAACGTGGTCAAGACCTTCATCGTGGGCCTCGTGGCGCTGACCGTGGGCCTGTACTTCGTCACCGACCTGGCTCCCTGGTTCACCAAGGCGGCACAGGATGTCTATGCACGCACGGGCGATGCGGCTGTGGCCATTCCCGACGGTTTCCAGGGCGGCAGCCTCGATTTCGCGTCCAGCATCTTCTCGTGGGTGATCTTCCACCTCGTTCATGACTTCAAGTGGATAGGCAGCGGCATACTTGTCGCCGGCACCACGGTAATGGCCGTCATCAACCGCCGCCGTATCATCAAAGCATCATTAGAAACCAAATAATTATGTTTAAGCGCATTACCATATTTGCAGCCCTGATCTGCAGTCTGTCCCTCAGCGCGCAGACAAAGTACACCATCCAGACCGCATGCCATCCTGAGGATGCAAAGCACTACGATACCGAGACTCTCCGTGCACGCTTCATGATGCCCGAGGTCATGGTTGCCGATGAGATTCGTCTCACATATTCTCTCTACGACCGTTTCATCTTCGGCGGGGCGGTGCCTGCCACCAAGGACCTGAAACTTGAGACCATCGACCCTCTCAAGGCGAACTTTTTCCTCGAACGCAGGGAACTGGGCGTCATCAACGTTGGCGGTGAAGGCGTCGTCTGCGTGGACGGAAAATGTTACACGCTGAAATTCAAGGACGCCCTCTATGTGGGCCGCGGCAACAAGGATGTCATTTTCAGGAGCAAGGACGCTAAGAACCCTGCAAAGTTCTACATCAATTCAGCGCCGGCCCACAAGGTATATAAGACCCAGCTCGTGACCATCGAGGGACGCAAGGGCTCGCTGAAGTCCAATTCCTTCCCCGCAGGAAAGATGGAAGACAGCAATGACCGTGTCATCAACCAGCTTATAGTGGCCAACGTGCTTGAAGAAGGCCCCTGCCAGCTGCAGATGGGCCTGACGGAGCTGAAGCCGGGCAGCGTGTGGAACACCATGCCGGCCCACACCCACTCCCGCCGCATAGAGGCCTATTTCTATTTCAACGTGACCGAAGGCAATATGATCTGCCACCTTATGGGTGAACCCAAGGAGGAGCGCCTCGTATGGTTGGCCAACGAACAGGCGATCATGTCTCCCGAGTGGTCCATCCACGCCGCCGCCGGCACCTCCAACTACATGTTCATCTGGGGCATGGCGGGCGAGAACCTCGACTACGGCGACATGGACAAGTTCGGCTACACCGAAATGCGCTAACGCTATGGGTCGCCGTTCAAGCCTTGCCGCCCTTTTCGCAGTCGCTGCGTTACTCGTGGCCTGCAAGCCGTCCGGAGAACCTGATGGTCCGGACACCCCTTCGCAGCAGAACCTGGCGGCCCCTGCCAACGTGACCCTTCACGGGTCAACCGAAACTACGCTGACCTTCCAGTGGAGCGCCGTTGAAGGTGCCACCGGCTATAGCTGGCGCCTTTCAAGCGATGCTGAAGCCATGCGGGAGGGAAGCGCCGCCAAGCGTAACGTCACCATCGAGAAACTCACTCCCGGCACAGCATACCGTTTCAGTGTCTGTGCCGTCGGATCCGGCGGCAAGTCGGACTACAGCAGCGAGCTGGCAGTGGTCACTCAGGGTACTGCGCCCGGCCCTTCGGAGGGCGCTGTCTGCGTGGATGCACCTGTGGTGCTGAGCTTTGACAGCAAGCCGTCGCTTGGCCATGCGGGTCTGATAAAGGTGTTTACCGCTTCGGGCAGCGAGGTGGACAGGATCGACCTTGCGGACCTTGCAACTGTCAAGGTTCGGGAAGACGCATGTATGGTGCCGCTCCAGCAGATGGTGAACGACACCAAATTCAACACCTTCATGGACGCCCTTCCTTGTTCCGGAAAATGGCGCGTCGTGAATTGCACCCCTTTGCGGGTTGAGGGCAAGTCGCTGGTAATCAAGCCTCACAGCGGCGTGCTGAAATTCGACACGGAGTATTATGTGACCGTAGATGAGGGTGTCGTTGAAGGTTTCGGGGGCATAAAGCCCGGTGAATTTTCCTTCAGGACCGGCAGCGTTCCGGCTTCGGCGGCGGCGCTGACTGTGGCTCCTGACGGTTCCGGTGATTTCTGCACCATTCAACGTGCGCTGGATTATGCGGCCAAGGACGGCTGCGTCATTTCTCTGGCTCCGGGGACCTACAACGAGACGCTTTTCCTTCGCGATAAAAGCGGCATCACGCTTAAGGGAGCTTCGCGTGATGCCGTGAGGATAGTGTATCCGAACAGTGAGGCGTATGCCAACGGTTCAGGCGGCAATGTGTCTTCCAGGCCTGCAGTAGGGGGTTCTGTCGGAAAGAACGGCGGCCGCAGCGTGTTCCTGGTGGAGAATTGCGACAACCTGACGCTTCAGGACCTGACGATTGAAAACAGTTTCGGCGAGCTCAAGGGTCAGGCTCAGGCTGAGTGTATCTATTTCAATTCAGGAAGTAACGCTCACCGCCTGACCGTGGAACAGTGCTCTCTGTTGTCATATCAGGACACGTTTCTATGCAAGGGAGTGGCCTGGGTGCACAATTCCCTTATTGCCGGCCATTGCGACTTCATCTGGGGCTACCCGAAGGCCTGCCTTTTCGAGGATTGTGAGATTCGGGCACGTGCAGCAGGGTATATAATACAGGCGCGTGTTCAGTCTGCCTCTGACAAGGGCTTCGTGTTCCTTCGTTGCAACCTGACTGCCGAAGACGGCGTCAAGGACGGTTCGATGTATCTTGCCCGTTCAGCCGGCCAGACGGATTGCTGGGATAACGTTGTGTTCGTGAACTGCCGGATGGGGGCGGCAATCAGCCCTGCCGGCTGGTACACCAATCCGGCTCCCAATCCCGCCGTGCCTACAGCCACTAGCGGCTGGCGTGAGTTCGGCAGCGTGGATGCATCCGGCAAGGCCGTTGCGGGTCACAATGCCTACGGCCGCGTTCTCACGGCAGACGAGGCGGCTGCATATTCTTCCCGGCAGTCGGTATTGGGATATTAGGAATCATTGGTAGTTTTTTGGATATTTCCTATAAGTTTAGGCCTTTCAAAATGAGAAAGCATTGGATTGACAATCTGCGCTGGGTCACAGTTCTCCTGGTTCTGTTCTATCATGTAATCTATTTCTATAACAACAAGGGCGTCTTCGGCGGGATAGGAGGCTTCGGCCCGTATCCCGAATGCCCTCAGTATCAGGATGTCGTCATGTATATCCTGTACCCGTGGTTCATGCCGTTGCTGTTCCTGCTGGCGGGCATCGGCTCCAGGTACGCTCTCCGCAAGCTTTCCGGCAAGGAGTGGTTCGGTGCCCGCACCCGTAAGCTCCTTGTTCCCGGCACCATCGGCCTGTTCGTGTTCCAGTGGATGGCAGGGTATTTCAATACGGCAGTTGCCGGTGCGGCACAGGGCGTCGACCTTACTGCAGACGTGCCCGGAGTGGCCAAATACTTCATGTGGTCCTTCAGCGGCACGGGTCCGCTATGGTTTATCCAGGACCTGTGGCTCTTCTCGCTTCTGCTCCTGCTTATCCGTAAGCTGGACGCCAAGGACAAGTTCCACGACGCCTGCGGCCGTCTCTTCGGCGGCAAAACGGGCATAGTGTGGCTCATCCTTCTGGGTGTCGTGTTCTGGGCGGGCGAGCAGCTCATAATCCATAATCCCAGGCCAGATTCCGCGGACGGACTGTATAACCTGTACAAGCCGCTGTTCTACTTTGTTCCTTTCCTTATGGGGTACTTTATCTTCAGCAAAGATGAGGTACATGAGCAGCTGGGCAAGGCCTGGATACCGCTGCTGGCCGCCGCAGTCGTCTCGGGAGCCGTCCTTATCGCCCTGAGCTTCGGAAAGGACAACACCAGCCCGGAGTATCTCGGCAGTCCCCTCAACTGCATCTACGGCTGGCTTGGCTGCCTCGGCATGATGGCGTGGTTCAAGGCCCGCTTCGACCGCACCTCCGCCTTCGCTTCTTACATGACGCGTAACAGTTTCGGCCTCTACATTGTCCATTATCTCGTGGTCGCCAGCCTTGGCTACATGATGAAGCAGTATACGCAACTGCCGCCAGCAGCGATGTACGCTATACTGACGGCAGCCGTGTTTATTATTTCTCCCCTTCTGAACGAAATGCTCAAGCGCATTCCCTTCGTCCGCTGGGCGGTACTCGGAGAGAAGAAAAACTAGACTTCCAAGATACTGCTTTTTTGTCAATGCAGCTTTTTTCGTTCTGAATTCAACACTTCCAATACTTCTTCCCAGCTGCCTTGATGCCTAAATATTGTTCTGTCGTGGTTATAACATTTCGCTCTTCGATTATGGCGACATGGACAAGTTCGGCTACACCGAAATGAGATAGGATATACCTTATCCGGCAATCCAGCGACCCGCCTTGGGAATCTTTTGCACGAGTATGCAGAAGATTGCCGAGGCGGTGAAGCTTAATATGGCGGTGGCGAGTATCTGCACCGGAGTGGTCCAGATCCCAAGCACCCCTTCAGCCCCCAGGCCAAGGGCGCCCCGAAGCCATCCTGAGATGGCGCCGAGTATCACCATGTGGCACAGGTACATGCCGTAGCTTGCCTTGCTGACCGGCACGAGTACTTTATCATAGAAAGCCCCGCCGTTCTGTATGAGGCGGAAGAGCAGCATCCAAGCAACTACCATAAGGGCGACGCCAAGGGTGTCGTTGAGCCAGGGACCTTCCCAAAGGGCTGCGAGCCCCACGGGGCCTTCAACCGGGAATTCTCCGCCGCAGTCGGCCCACACGCGGGTGAGGAAGCCGGCGTTGCAGACCGCGAATCCGGCAAGGAAAAGAGGGGCGGCGATCGCTATTGTGCGCCCTGCGGACATACGGCCCACGAACTTCTTGAAGTAGAGGCCGAGAAGCAGGTAGCCGATGAAGCCGCTGAAGTAGTAGAACAGGCCGTAGCTGTTCCAGCTCGCTTCGCCCCAGAGCGGGTACTTGGCGGTGTTGGGAATACCCGAAGGGCCATAGATGACGGGAGCGGCCCCGCCTGCCCACTGGCGGATGAAAGGAATTGCCGTGGTGAAGAGGCAGACCGCAAGGTAGAACAGGAGTTCCTTCCTGCCCACCTTGCGTGCCCACGGAGAAAGGAGGGGCATCAGCAGGTAGATGCCCAGGATCATGTAAACGAACCACATATGGCCCGCGGCATAGTTGAAATTCAGCAGCAGGTCCTTGAAATTCTGCACCGGTTCACCCCAGATAAGGGCATAGACCACGCTCCACACCAGGAAAGGCGGCAGGATGCGCAGCGCACGCCGCTTGAAGAATTCTTTCGTGGGGTAGCCGAGCGGGAACTGGAGGTAGCTCGATGCCACCACGAAAAGCGCCACGCAGGCGCGCGGAATAACATTCAGCACCGACACCCATAGCGCGTCGGCCTTGGTGAGGATAAGCGAGCCCTCACCACCCAGGTAGAAGGGCTCGCAGCTGTGGGTGGCCATCACCAGGAAGCACGCGGTCACGCGCAGCCAGTCCAGCCAGATTTCGCGATTGCTGCTCATAAGCTCATGTTGTTATTTACCAGCCAAGCACTGCCTGGCGGGACGAAAATGGAGCGGCCTCGTCGGAGGGCGTCTCCGGGCAGTCTGAAGGCTGCTTGCAGCCGGGAAGAAGCATCCCGGCCGCAAGGCAGACAACAATAAGTTTACGCAATGAATCAATCATCAGGCTTCAACCGGCTTGTATTTGGGCACGAGGGACTTCATTATGCTCCACGCGATTATGTATGCGAGACCGCAGAAGCAGAACATGATGAAGTAGCCCGCGGGCTTGCCCTCGAAGCCGAGGAAGTGGAAGGCTGCACCCTGTGCTTCTGCATAGGTGAACAGCTGTCCGGCTACCCACTGGATAATCATTGATCCGATGCCTCCGGCCATGGCGCCGATGCCGGTGATGGTCGCGACCGTGCTCTTCGGGAACATATCGCCGGTGGTAGAGAAGAGGTTGGCGCTCCAGGCCTGATGGCCTGCTCCAGCAAGGCCGATGAGGATTGCCGGCCACCAGGGAGTGTTGAAATGCACGCCAAGAGGCTGGGCAAGCAGAGCGGCGAGGGGGAAGAAGGCGAATATCAGCATAGCAAGCATTCGGCCTGCATACGGATGCATACCCTTCTTGTCCACGAATATCTTGGGCAGGTATCCGCCCCCGATGGAGATCACGGTGACGATAAGGTAGAGGGTGAAGATCAGCCACTGTCCGAGCGGCGAAGTGGCCGGAGCCTGGAACTGGTTGCTGAAATATGAAGGTGCCCAGAACAGGAAGAACCACCAGACACCGTCGGTGAAGAACTTGCCGGCGATGAAAGACCAGGTTTGCCTGTACTTGAAGCACTTCAGGAAAGGAATGCTCTTTTCTTCGGCGACTGCGGCCTTTGCGGCTGCCTCTTCGGCATCGTCCTGGTGGATATACTCCAGCTCCGCCTCGTTGACCCTCTTGCTCTTCTCGGGCTTGTCGTACATGAAGGCCCAGAAGAACATCCAGATGAATCCAAGTCCGCCGATGATGATGAAAGCCATCTCCCAGCCGAATTTCACGGCCAGCGGCGGTATAAGCAGGGGAGCTGCCAGCGCGCCGACGGATGCACCTGCATTGAAGATGGAGGTGGCGAAGGCGCGGTCTTTCTTCGGGAAGTACTCTGCCGTGACCTTGATGGCGGCGGGGAAGTTGCCCGCCTCGCCGAGTGCGAGGATGCCGCGGCACAAAAGGAACAGATAAACCGAAGTCGTAGATACTGCCAGAGCCACGTTGGATCCGACTTCAACGGCGCGCATTGCGGCGACTGAGTCGAGTCCGGCGAGGTGGGCCGTGGCCCAGCCGGTAGCGGCATGCAGGCAGGCGCCCGCGGACCACACGCCGATGGCGATCAGGTAGCCCTTCTTGGTGCCCATCCAGTCTACGAACTTGCCGGCGAACAGGCAGCAGATGGCGTAGAAGATGGAGAAGAAGCTGGTGATGGTGCCGTAGTTGGCATCGGTCCAATGGAACTCGGGCTTGATGAACTCCTCATATGTGAGGGACAGCACCTGCCTGTCAAGGTAATTGACGGTGGTGGCCACGAACAGCAGGCTGCACAGCCACCAGCGCCAATTGGTCATTAATTTCTTCTGTGTGCTCATAGAACTAGATTATTGCTCTCACGGCGGAACGCATTCCTTCAAGCTGTATGAGGGTAAGTGCCTTTGCGAGAAGCCTCTGGAGGCCGGGGATGGCGCGGAGGTCTTCGCCCCAGATGAATTCGGCTCCGAGCACTCCGTCGGCAACCTTTGCGGGATCTTCGGTGGCCCAGAGTTCCTGGAGAAGTCCGATTATCTTCGGATCGTCGTTGGGCACGATCTCGTCGTCGCCCCTCTTCCCGCCCTTGTAGTAGGTGCAGATGCCGGCGAGGCCGAGCACAAGGCCGATGGGCAGTTCTCCCTTGCGCTCCAGATAGGTCTTGAGACCGGGGAGGTCGCGGGTCTTGAACTTGGGGAAGGAGTTGAGCATGATGGAGGTCACGAAATGCTTGACGAAAGGATTGCGGAAGCGCTCCATCACGTCGGCGGCGAATTTCTCCAGCTCTTCCTTAGGAAGGTTGAGGGTGGGGAGGAGTTCGTCAAACATCACCTTCTTGACGAATTGGCCCACCTCGGGATCCTCGCAGCACTGTTTTACGGTGTCCAGTCCGCTGAGGTAGCCGACCGGCGACAGCACGGTGTGGGGACCGTTGAGCAGGGTGACCTTACGCTCGTGGTAGGGCGCCTCGCTGGGCACGAAGAGCACGTTGAGGCCTGCCTTGTCGGCAGGGAACTCGGCAGCAACTTCCTTCGGGGCCTCGATGACCCAGAGGTGGAAGATCTCCGCCTTGTCGAGGAGGTTGTCCTGGTAGCCCACCCTTTCGCAGAGTTGAGCGGCGGTGTCGCGGGGATAGCCGGGCACGATGCGGTCCACGAGGGTGCTGTAGACGCCGCAGCTCTCTTCGAACCATGTGCGGAAGCCCTCGGGCAGTTTCCAGAGGTCGATGTACTGGCGGATGCACTCCTTCAGGTGCTTGCCGTTCTCGAAGATAAGTTCACAAGGGAAGATGATGAAGCCTTTGCTCTTGTCGCCCTTGAAGAACTCCCAGCGGTGGTAGAGCAGCTGGGTGAGCTTGCCGGGATAGGAAGAGGCGGGAGCATCGTCCAGCTTGCAGGCAGGGTCGAATGCGATGCCGGCTTCGGTGGTGTTGGAGATGACGAAACGCATCTCAGACTGCTCCGCGAGTTTAAGGTAGGCGTCGAACTCCTCGTAGGGGTTGATGCCGCGGCTGATCACGTCGATGAGATCCACGCTGTCCACGGGCTCTCCGTTCTGGAGGCCCTGGAGGTTGAGGTGATAGAGGCCGTCCTGCTCGTTGAGCCAGCTGACCATACCCTTCTCGATGGGCTGGACCACGACCACGGAGCCGTCGAAATCGGTCTTCTGGTTGGTTTTCCAAATAATCCATTCGATGAATGCGCGTAGGAAATTGCCTTCTCCGAACTGGATGACTTTTTCAGTGTAGCGTTTCGCCTGGGGGGCGGAGGTACGGTTTAATCTTTCCATATAGTATTGTGTTTTTTAGATTCTTCGCTTCGCTCAGAATGACATTTTTATTCAGAATGACATTGCTTTGTTCAGAGTGTCATTATTCGGTTTCTTTTACTATGACAAGGAGCAGGGCCTGCTCGCTGGATTTTTGCTTGATGGTGTAGCCCATACCCTTTTCCAGGGTCAGTTCTCCGGAGTATCCGATGGTATCGTACGGAGTGTCAAAGACCTGTTCGGTACCGGTGGCGGGGACAATCTGGATCTTGGCCGTTTCAGCACTGCTTTGCCTGCGGATGAACCAGAACTGTACCGTGGAGCTTACGGATGCGGAGGTCGTGAAGGTCACCGATCCTGAACTGTTCAGCTTGACGCCCTTGGTCGAGGTGTAATCCCCGATGGTCCAGGGGTTGAAACCTGAGTAATAGTCCTTGGAGAGGTCGGTTTTCGCCGTGGCGGTGAAGTAAGTGCCGGCAGCGCCGTCGGTGAGGTTCTTGGCCGCACTGGAAGAGTCGTAGTAGAAGACATGGGTGTGCGCTCCGCCATCGCCGCCGGAGGGATTACCCGGATCATCCGGATCGTCCACGTCGGGATTGGTAGGATCGTCGTCGGTGCCGTTGAACTCCGTTATGCCGCCGTTGTTGACCGCGACGGGCGCTTCGGTCCATCCGAGCTTGCCGTAGCCGGAGTGTTCCTTCACCACAGCGGGCACGTCTTCCGCTGCCGTCACGACGTAGTCGTAGGCTGGCTTGAAGTCGTCGTAGGTGAGGGGAGTGATGGTGCTGCCGTTGTAGGACGTGTACTTGACGTTGCTCAGCGGATACGGATCCTTTGCCTTTGCAGGACGGTTCACATACACGTTCTGCGTGGGGTAGAGGTATCCTGCCACGGAGCCCTGGAGATTGGACTCGTTGCTCTCCTTGGCGGGATAGGTGCAGATGTCGGTAGGCAACTGAACGCCGTCGAAGTAGTTATATTCCAGGAGCACCTTTGCTCCGTAGGCGGAACCTGCGCCGTAGGTGGTGCAGCCGTCATACAGGTTATTGTAGACGTGGGCCTGGCCGAAGCGAACACGGGGATGGCGGGAACTGGAACCGTCGAACCAGTTGTGGTGGAACGTAGCTGTTATGGCCGCATCGGCGGAAGCGCTGTTGGAGTGTCCCACGAGGCAGCTCTTCTGCGTCTTGATGTAGCGGCACCAGCTCACGGTAACGTTCTTGGATGCGTGGGTGATGTCGGTGGAGCCGTCCTCGTAGTCCTTTGTCTGGTTGAGGGACGTGAAGGTGCAATGGTCCACCCAGACTCCGTCGCATTCCTGCATGGAGACAGCGTCGGCACCGTTGTTGGCCTTGGGCTGCTGGAAATTGATGTTGCGGATGATGATGTTGTTTGCACGCACGCAGAAGATACCAATGCGGTCCATCACGAATCCGTCGGTGCCGTAGAAGCTCAGGTTGCTGACGTCTTTGACGTCGAACCAGGGATGGGCCGAACTGAAATCGCGGCCGTCTTCGGGACCGAATGTGCCGCTGAGCCAGATTGTGACGGGGGAGTGGTCACCCTTCTTCTCGCTCTTCGTGCGGGCGAGCAGCCATGTCTGGAGTGCCTTGCCGTTGTTGAAGTGGAGCACGTTCGCGGAACTTGCGTTGTCGCCTCCGGTCACTCCCGCCGCTTCTGCAAAGCCGTACATCAATGTCGGATCGACAGTCCCGGTTGCCGGAGGGTTGGTGCACTCAAGATCTGCCGTGGTGCTAACAGGGGGATCAGGATTGTCGGGATTGCCCGGATCGACGCTCTGGCCGGGGACATAGCTGATACTGTAGTATCTTGCGGCTCCGGTGCCATATACGTAGACATCACCTGCCACGACGTTGAAAATGCAGGTCTTCTTGTTTTGGGAACTTGTGCTGCCTTCAATGGTGGTTTCCTGGCCTCCGTTGTTGACCACGATGCTGCGCAGGGGGTTGGGGGCCGAAGATCCTGTGTGGGATTCTACGACGGTCACGGTGCCGGACTCAGGAGCGGTGAACTTGAAGTGGTTGCCTGCGGTTGAACCGGGATTGGCCGGCTGGAAGTAGGTGGTGTTGTACTTGCTCTTAGTGTCGGCCTTGATGGTCAGTCCGGCATAAGTGAGCGATACGGGGTCAAGTTCTGTGGCTGCTGAGCCTAGCTTGGCGAATTCAGCCTGCCAGCCGCTTTCGGAGAAGTCCCAGGTGGTTACTGTCGCAAAATCCTGGTCCTTGATGACGAACTTCAGGGTGGGAATAGAGCCGCTCTTGAGTTCCAAGGCAGACGCAAGCTGGGCCGCGTGGTGGAAGGTGAGGCCCTGGTCGTCAGTGGTGGCGTCAAGCGTGAGCTGTGACCCGGCGTCAAGCGTACAGGGATTGATAATCAGGAAGCCTCCGGAGGTGCCGTCGGCCGTCCAGTCGTCGCCGCTGTAGGTCGCCCCGACATAGTTGTACTTCTCCTTGCTCTCCATTCCGTCGAAGCTGCGGTCGGTGATTTTCACGCGCACTTTGCCGCTGAGATCCTGGGTTGAGGAAGTGAGCTTGACACTCTTTATCTTCCTGCCGGATAGCCTGTTGTCGGATGTTTCGTCGGCGATGACCACCTTTGCGATGGCAAGCATACGGTTGAAATGGAGCTTGCCGTCTGCATAGGCCTTGCCTTCAGCGACATTTACTGCAAGGGCATCTGAAATCAGCAGGTCGTAACGGGGATCGAAAGTGGTCAGGTCGGGAAGTTCCTGCTCGGATGCAATCTCGAATTTGAAGATGTCTTCGGCCCTGCCGGATTTATTGGGGGTGAAGGCGTAGATGCTCATCTGCCCTTCGCCTTCCTTAATGCCGCCGCTGAAGGTGGCAGTCGTGCCGGCGCCGCTGGTGTTGATGAAGGTGTAGGCCTTGCTGAGGTCGGTTCCGACGGTCACGAAGATGGAATCCTGGTCGTTCCAGTAGGGCAGCCAGCCGGTAGGAGCAACCTCGATGTGTGTACGTGTTCCGTCCTGCTCGGCAGTCAGGGTAAGGGGAACGAGGCGCTCCCCGGGGAAAGGTTCCACCAGCTCTTTGGGCTGGCAGGATGCGGCAAACAATGCGGCGAAGCCAAGAAGGGTAATTAATGTCTTTTTCATCGCTGCATTGTTTTAGAGGGTGAATTCACCGCCGTCGGTGAGGATGTCTCCGGCGCCGTCATCGGTCAGGTCACTGCCCCCGAGAAGGGCAGTGGCCTCGATGAAGTAGTCATATTCGCAGCAGGGTGCTGCGTATGTGTGGATTGTTTTCATGGCCTTATTTTCCCGTGAATTCAATCTTGTAGAAACGGAGTGCGTTGCCGATAGCGTATATCTTGACGGAACCGGCTGCGATTTCGAACTCACAGACTGTTGGACTTGAACTCGCAGAACCTCCGACTTGACTTACCTCGTCGCTGCTTCCGACTAACACTGCGACTTTACGGGAAGTATCTGCACTGCTGCCCGTATTGGATGCGGTGACTTTAAGTGTGCCTGCGCCGCTTGCCGTGAAGGTCATATAACGGTCGGTTGTGCTTCCCTTACCGCCCCACTGGAAGAAGGTTGTGTTGTATTTGGACTTTGCGGAAGATACTATCGTGAGGCCCTTATATGTGAGGTTCCAGTTGGTAATATCGCTATTCACGCCACCATATTTGGCAAACTCGGCCTGCCATTCATCGGAGGAGAAGTCCCAGACGTAGTGCTCGGTCGCACCTGCAGCCAGCTGGCTGACGGTAATCTTCTTTACTTCGCCGCCTTCGGTGTTCAGTCCAATCCAGCCGTCGCGTGCGGATCCCGTGTTCGCTGAAATACTGTAGGTCACTGTGCCGCCGTTGATTGATGCGGCTGTGATTACGGTACCGTCGTAGGTCACGGTCACGTTTGCGTCGGTGCCGTTGCGGACGGAATAAGCATCAGCGATAGTCAGCCCGGTGGCAGCATCTGCAGACACCCCGGTGACGCTTGCTGTAAGCACGGTCACGACAGGCTCGACGCTGATGTCGGGACAGCCGAGGTCATAAACCTTACCCAGTTCCAGTTTTACGGTGCTCTTCTTTTCCGTCGAAAAAGAGGTGCTCTTTCCGTTGTGGTTGTAGGCGGTCAGCGTCAGGATCTTGAGTGTGGAATTCTTGCAGAGTACGGGAATGTAATAAGTGGCGCCTTTCTCGAGCGTTCCCGACGCGGGAGCGAGTACGACATCGGGCTTCGCTCCTTCCACGTTGTTGTAGGAGCCGTCTTCATTGTACTTGGGCCTTCCACTGAAGCGTGCGCTGCTAGTATGTAGTACCAGCGAATCGACATTATCATCGGAAACCTGAATCTTGAAGTAGGCTGAACCGTGGCGGAAAGAGAAACTGCCATTGTCGGAGACTGCAGTCAGCACGCTCTGGGCGGGGTCGAAACCGTCTTTTACCGCCTTCCTGATACGTCCCATAGTGGAGTCGAATTCGATTATCGGGAGGGACGCAGGCCTTATGCTGACATTGGGATACACGGCCACGAAGCTGGTCTCTGAAGCGTCTTCGCTGAGCACGGTGCCGGAGAATGTGGCTGAGCTGCTGCCGGCTCCGTCTTTGAGGGTGAAAGTGTACTGATTTCCTGTGGTGGCGGCCACGACGTTGATTTCATCTCCGGCAGACCACTTGATGCTCATACCGTCGAGGGCGGTCTTTGAGTTTGCGGGAGCTTCTACGGTGAAGGTCTTGACGACTGTCCCGGAAGGAGCGTCGTCGAAGGTGTTCTTGTTGCAGGAGACAGCAATGATTGCGAGCGCTGAGAGCGCGAAAACGTAAATCTTCTTCATATTCATATCTCCTTTACCATATTTCGCTCCAACCTCCATCCTGGAGCTCCGGGATTTCGCCTGTGGGACTCTCTACAAGGAAACTGAGGGCGTTCTCAGCTTCGAGCCATTCTGCCTGCGGGGCAGTGTAGTGTTTTTGGATCATAATATTTATTGTTTTGTTGTTACAGTGTGACTCCGCTCTTGAAAATGGCGATCTCGCGGTAGCCGTTTTTCTCGTTGTTCACGGGCTCTCCGCTGGCGGCGGCAAGTACAGCCTCAATGAAGCGGGGGGCTACCTCGCTCATGGGCTCGTCCTGTGCGAGCACGCCGGCGTTGAAGTCGATCCAGCCGGGCTTGGCCTCAAACAACGGAGTGTTGGTGCTGATCTTCATGGTGGGCACGAAGCTCCCGAAAGGAGTGCCGCGGCCGGTGGTGAAGAGCACAATCTGGCAGCCTGAAGCGCCGAGAGCGGTGCTGGCCACGAGGTCGTTGCCGGGAGCGCTCAGAAGGTTGAGGCCCTTCACGCTCAGGCGCTCGCCGTATTTCAGCACGCCGCGCACTGTGCTCTTGCCGCACTTCTGGGTGCAGCCGAGGCTCTTTTCCTCGAGCGTGCTGATGCCTCCCGCCTTGTTGCCGGGGGACGGGTTCTCATAGACGGGCATGCCCTGCTTGATGAAGTAGTCCTTGAAGTCGTTGATCAGGGCCACGGTCTTGTCGAAGGTGGCGCGGTCCTGGCAGCGGTTCATCAGTATAGTCTCGGCGCCGAACATTTCGGGCACCTCGGTCAGGACCGTAGTACCGCCCTGGGCCACGATCCAGTCGGAGAACACGCCCAGCAGGGGATTGGCCGTGATACCGCTGAGGCCGTCGGAGCCGCCGCACTTCAGGCCGACGCGAAGTTCGCTCACCGGCACATCTTCACGCCTGTCCTTGGAGCACACGGCGTAGATTTCGCGCAGCTGCTGAAGGCCGTATTCGACCTCGTCCTTGACTTTTTGGGTGGCGAACATGCGCACGCGCGCCTCATCGACGGGGCCGACGAGCTCACGGAAAGCGTCGAGCTGATTGTTCTCGCAACCGAGGCTGACTACCAGCACGCCGCCGGCATTGGGATGGTGCACCATGTCGGCAAGCACCGTGCGGGTGTTTTCGTGGTCGCCGCCCAGCTGGGAGCAGCCGTAATTGTGGGGGAACGCCACGACGGCGTCAACGCTGCCCTCGCGTCCCTTTATTTCTTCCTTGAAACGGGATACGATCTGTTGGCAGATGCCGTTGACGCATCCCACGGTGGGAATGACCCAGATCTGGTTGCGTATGCCCACCTGGCCGTCGGCGCGGCGGAATCCGCGGAATGTGCGCCTCGTGGCGGCAGGCTCAATATCTACGAGGGCGGGGCTGTAGTTATAATCCAGCAGGCCTTCGAGGTTGGTCTTGACGCAGGAGTGGTCCACCATCGTGCCGGCGGGAGCATTGCGGGTCACGTGGCCTATGGGGAAGCCGTACTTGATGACGTTGTCGCCGCTGCGGAGGCTGCGAAGCACCACCTTGTGCCCGCGTGGAATGTCGCAGAGGAGCTTCACTCCTTCCACGACTTCACCGGCCTGCAGGTCCTGGAGCGCTACGGCTACGTTGTCGTCTGGGTTAATCTTGATGTACTTCATACTAGAAGTTGAAATAGTTCTTGGCGTTGTTGTAGCAGATGTTTTCAATCATCTGTCCGAGGAAATCCAGTTCGGAGGCGGGGAGCTTGCCGTTCTCCACGTCGGTGCCCACTACGTCGCAGAGGATGCGGCGGAAGTATTCGTGGCGGGGATAGCTGATGAATGAGCGGCTGTCGGTGAGCATGCCCACGAAGCGGCTGAGAAGGCCGAGGTTCGACAGGGCGTTCATCTGCTTGCGCATGCCGTCTTCCTGGTCCAGGAACCACCAGCCGGAGCCGAACTGCATCTTGCCGGGCACGGTGCCGTCGTTGAAGGTGTAGGCCATGGTCATCATCACCTCGTTGTCCTTGGGGTTGAGGCAGTAGAGTATGGTCTTCGCGAGCTTGTCTTCGCTTGCGAGACGGTCGAGGAACTTGTGGCCCGCCGCTGCCGTGGGAAGGTCGTGGATGGCATCGAAACCGGTGTCGGGACCCACGAGGCCGAACATCTTGGAGTTGTTGTTGCGGATGGCGCCCACGTGGAACTGCTGGGTCCAGCCGGCCTCGGCGTCCATGACCGCCTGGTCGTGGAGGAATGCGCTGCGGAACTTCTCCAGCTCGCGCGGGCCGGGGGCTATGCCCATAAGCACTTTCTTGAAGATGAGCTCGATTTCAAGCTCCTTGTAGTCGGCGGCATAGAAGGTCTCGAGGCCATGGTCGGAGAGCTTGCAGCCGTTGGCCGCGAAGTAGTCGTGGCGCTTCTGCAGGGCTTCCTGCAGGTCGGCGTAGGAATCGATCTCCATGCCGGCTACCTCGCCGAGCTGCTTCAGATAGGCCTTGTAGGTCTCCGGATTCTCGATTGCCATTGCCTTGTCGGGCCTCCAAGCGGGAATCACCTTCGTGCCGAAAGGCTTCTGTGCTATCATCTTGTGCCAGCGGAGGTCGTCTGCGGGATCGTCGGTGGTGCAGACCACGTCCACGTTGAATCTGCGGATGAGGGCCTGGCCGCGGAACTCGGGAGTGGCGAGCTTGGCGTTGCACTCTTCGAAGATTTCACGGGCGGTGGCGGGGGAGAGGAGCTTGTCTATCCCGAACACGCGGCTGAGCTCGAGGTGGGTCCAGTGGTAGAGCGGGTTGCGCATTGTGTATGGGACGGTCTCCGCCCACTTTTTGAAGGTCTCCCAGGAGTCGTACCTGCCTCCGGTGAGGTAGTCCTCGGACACGCCGTTGCCGCGCATGGCGCGCCACTTGTAGTGGTCGCCGTAGTGGCCGTCCACCAGCCAGAGCTGGGTGATGTCGCGGAACTGGATGTTCTCTGCGATCTGCTGCGGCACGAGGTGGCAGTGGTAGTCGATGATGTGCATTTTTTCAGCGTGCTCGTGGAAGAGCTTGCGCGCTGTCTCCGTCTGGAGCATGAAATCGGGGTTGATAAAGCTCATAATGACAATTGATTGATTTGGGAGGGAGTCGGGCGGTCAGGCCCGGCTCCCCAGAAGGATACTACTGGTTGGTGTAGTTGATGTGATAGAAGCGCAGTCCGTTCACGGGGGCGGTGATTATCACTTCGCCCGCCATTACGCTGTACTCAAGTACGACGGGAGCTGAAGCCGGTACTCCGCCGGGCTGGCTCTGGGTATCTCCGCCGACAGTCACGTCAACCGTGCGT
>JAILIM010000019.1 GCA_024695285.1 Bacteroidales bacterium | reverse complement strand
AGCGCTCCTGCTGCTTGCGGCCTTTCCCGCTTTCGCCGGCGACTACGCCCGCTTCTACGAAGCCCTTCCCGTCCCCCTCTCCGAGCCCGCCGCTCCTTCGATTCCCGACCTGACGGTCTCCATCCTCGACTTCGGGGGCGTCGGCGACGGCGTTGCCCTGAACACGGAGGCCTTCCGCAAGGCAATTGCCTCCATTGACAAGCGCGGCGGTGGCCATCTGGTTGTGCCTGCGGGCATCTGGCTGACCGGACCTATATCTTTGAAGAACCGCATCGACCTGCATCTGGAGCGTAACGCCATGCTGCTGCTCACCCCGGACAAGGCGCTGCACCTTCGCGACGACGGCAAGACGGCCCCCGGAATCTCCGCCAGCAAGCGTGAGGACATAAGCATCACCGGCGAGGGCACCATCGACGGCAACGGCGAGTGGTGGCGGGCCGTTAAGCGCGGCAAGGTCAGCGACGTGGAGTGGAAGGACTACCACCTGATGGGCGGCACCGACGCCGAAGACGGCACCCTGTGGTACCCGTTCAATCTCAAGCACTTCGGCAATATTGCCGAGGGCTACCGGGAGCAGGAGAAGATGCGCGTGCACCTGGTCCGCTTCACCGACTGCAGGCGCGTGCTCGTCAAGGGCGTGACCATCCAGAACTCCCCGCGCTTCCACCTGGTGCCGCAGCGCTGCTCCGACGTGATCATCGACGGAGTGACGGTGCGCTGCCCCTGGAACGCGCAGAACGGCGACGGCATCGACCTGATGCAGTCCAGGGACGTGCTGGTGACGGGCTGCTCGGTGGACGTGGGCGACGACGGCATCTGCCTTAAGGCGGGCGGCGGGCAGGCGGCCCTGAAAGCTGGCGCCACCGAGCGGGTGCTCATCTGCGGCAACACCGTGTACCATGCCCACGGCGGCTTCGTGATCGGGTCTGAGTTCTCCGGCGGCATACGCGACGTGGTGGTGCAGGGCAACACTTTCTCCGGCACCGACACCGGCCTTCGCTTCAAGAGCGCCCCCGGACGCGGCGGAAAGACGGAGCGCGTGCGCATCAGCGACGTGATTATGAGCGACATACGCGACCAGGCGGTGGTGTTCGAGACCACCTACACCAACGTGCAGGTGGGGGAGAAGGGCTCCCGCGAGGAGACGGACCAGTTCGTCCCGGAGTTCTGCGACATCATCATTGAGAACGTGGTATGCCGCGACGCGCGGATAGGTGTGAAGGCCCAGGGCACGCCCGCCATGATCCACGACGTGGTGCTGCGTGACTGTACGTTCTTCTGCACCACGGCCGCGCTGACGGACTTCACTGACCTTGGTCTTCTGAAGTTCGAAAACGTGCGCCTGCTGGGCTATTAGCTCAGGCCCACTTGTCTTCGGCGACTGGGATGCGGATGTCGCCGAGATACTGGATTTCAACGACGAACCACTGTCCCGTGCTGGGCTTCATGCGGAGCCGTATGGGACGGGGGTTGTCGGCACCGCCGGAGTGCATGTAGAGGGTGGCCCAGCCTTCGTTTTCGAAGGAATAGGGGTTGGAACTCACCTGGATGCGGTAGGGGAGCGCGGGGGTGTAGTTGTTTGCGGGCGTGGCGCCTTCGAAGAACGAGCGGACTTTGTAGAACTTGCCGTCCATGAAGCGGTCGGAGATCTGCTGGAGCTCGGTAGGGGAGACGTTGTCGGGTCCCTTGAGGTAGTTGAGCATCTCGACGGCGTCGGCCCGGCTCTCCTCGAAGCGCATCAGCGCGAGGACGCTGAGGGCTGCAACGGCATAGACGTCGTTCATAGCCGCCTCAGGCAGGGCCTGGAGCTCCGCGACCGTCTTGGGGAGGGTCTGGAAGGTGTAGCTCTGCGTGTGGGTCTGCGCTGCCCGCACCTGCGCCTCCACCTCTTCCTTCTTCTTGTTGATCGCAGCCGTCGTGACTGCCTTCGAAATCAAACCTCCAAGGTTCAGCTTCCCTCTTCCCAATCCGCTGATAAAATCCAATACTTTCTTGTCCATATAACTATAAATTTTAACAATTACTTTTTTACTCAGAAAGATGGTACCTATTCTGAAAACGTCGCTACGCGACCCCTCCCTAAAGGGCCCCTCCCTCTTATGATGCCGAGGGTGGCACAGTTTTCAGAATAGGTACCATCTTTCTTTCGTCTATTATATATCAATTGTGATTTCGTCGATGAAGATGAAGGCGGGGGAGCCGGCTCCGGGGTGCCAAGAGGGGATGGTGCCGAAGTTGCGGGCGCGGACCATGACGTAGCGGGCGGGGCGGCCGACGGGCGTGCTGCATTCCCAGGTCTGTATCTTCATGTCGCGCTCTGCGACGGGGGAGGGGATGGTGGCGACGGACGTCCAGTCGGAGCCGTCGGTGGAGACCAGGAACTCCACGTCCTTCGGCATCCAGATCCAGGAACGGGCGTCCTGCAGGAATCCGGCGGAGGCGGTTTCGATGAGCTTTTCTTCCCTCAGGTCCACCACGGCCTCGAAGTCGGTGCCCTGGTAGCCCTGCCAGCCGCCGGTGCGCCAGTTCACGCTGCCGCGGCGGTCGTCGATAAGGCCTCTCGGGCCGCCGGCGGTGTACTGTCCGCTGCAGCGGGAATGGATGTCGATGTCCCTGTCGCTGAATGCTTTATGCAGCTGGCAGCGGGTGGTGAAACTGCGTTTGCAGTCCCTTTCGGCGTAGGCCTCGAGGATGCATCCGTGCTTGACTATGATCTTTGCTCCGCTGCTGTACGGACGGAATTCCTTCATTCCCGCAACTCTCCAGAACAGCTGACCTTCGCCGCCTATCTTGACCAGGAGTGAATCCGTGAAGATGTCGCTGTCCGATATGAAGTACGGGTTGGTCACGATGGTGTGCTTCCCTTCGGGGATGGTGCCGAGCGGGGCGCCGGGGCAGACGGGGTAACGGCCTAGGCTGCTTAATACGTACCAGGCGGACATCTGGCCGCAGTCGTCGTTGCCGCAGAGGCCGTCGGGGGCGGAGGTGTAGAGGGTCTCCAGGATGCGGTCCACGGTGGCCTGCGCCTTGTCGGGACGGCCGACGGCGTTGTAGAGGAAGGGGATGTGGTGGCTGGGCTCGTTGCCGTGGGCGTACTGGCCTATGCAGCCGGTGATGTCGGCCTGGGTGCGGCCGGTGGTGCCTTCAGGGGCGGAGAAAAGGCCGTCGAGCCGGGCCTCGAAGGCTTCCGGGCCGCCGAGGGCCTCGATGAGCCCGGGGATGTCCTGCGGCACGAAGAAGCTGTACTGCCATGAGTTGGCTTCGGTGTAGTTGTTGTTGACCTCGCGGGGGTCGAAGGGGGAGTACCAGCGGCCGTTCAGGCGGGCACGCATGAAGCCGGTCTCCGGGTCGAGGACGTTGCGCCAGTACTGGGCGGACTCCATATATTTCTGGTAATCAGCGGTTTTGCCAAGATGCTTCGCCACCTGCGCCACGCACCAGTCGTCGTAGGCGAACTCCAGGGTCTTGGATACGCTCTCGTGCTCGTCGTCCGCCAGCACGAGGCCGTTGCGGCGGAAGCTGTCCATGCCGTACTCGGGGCGCAGGGAGCTTGCCACCATGGCTTCATAGGCCTTTTCCACGTCGAAGCCTTTGAGGCCGCGCGCCACTGCGTCGGCGATCACGGGGGCGGAGTTGTAGCCTATCATGCAGTCGGTTTCCCAGCCGGAGAGCTCCCAGACGGGGAGTTTGCCGTTCTCTTCGTAAACCGAAATCATGGAGCGGATGAAGTCCACGCTGCGTTCCGGCTGGATTTCGAAGAGCAGCGGATGCTCGCCGCGGAAGGTGTCCCAGGTGCTGAACACGGTGTAGCGCTCCCAGCCTTCCGCCGTGTGGATCTTGCCGTCCATACCGCGGTAGCGGCCGTCGGCGTCGGAGTAGAGGGACGGGTGGATGCCGGTGTGGTAGAGGGCTGTGTAGAAGCGTTTTTGGTGTTCGGTGTCGCTGTATGGGCACTTCAGGAGGCCCAGGTATGAGTTCCATTCGCGGGCGGCCTTCCTGCGGGCGGCCTTGAACGAACAGGGGTATTCGGATTTCAGGTTGGCCTTTGCGCCTTCTTCGGAGACGCTGGAGATGGCGGCGCGGAGGGTCACCTTGCTGCGGTCGAAGGTGAGCGTCGCCTTGCGGCCGCCGTCCGTGAGTTCGCAACCGGCTTTGGATGAGAACTTTATGTAGAAATAGACGTGCTGGCCGCGCGCCCAGCTGCTCGAGACGCGGCAGCCGCTGATCCAGTCGGGGCCGTGGTGGATGACGAAGCTGTCGAGCGGGTCGCGGTGGCGCAGGTCCAGCGTCAGGACGGCTTTGGTGCCGCCTCGGAAGGTGTATTCGTGGATTCCGGTGCGTCTTCCTGCGGTCATCCGGGCCAGCACCTTCTCTGAGCCGCGCTCCAGCAGGACTTCGTAGTAGCCCGGTTCCGCCTTCTCATTGGCGTGGGAGAAGGACCAGGGGCCGCTGCCGGGGGTCACGAGAACGTCGCACCAGTCGTCGCAGCCGGTGCCGGAGAGGTGGGTGTGGCTGAAACCGTAGATCAGGCTGTCGGAGTAGTGGTAGCCGCTGCAGCCGTCCCAGTCGCCGGCCTTCGGGCGCGTGTCGGGGCTGAGCTGCACCATGCCGAACGGCACGCATGCTCCGGGGAAAGTGTGGCCGTGGGCGTCGGTGCCCACGAACGGATTGACGAACGGCGTCAGGACGGCGAGTGCCGCCGCAAATGTGGTCAGGAAGCTAAGCATATCGCTGGTAAAGTTAGGAAATAATCGGAATAACGGCAAGCCGCCGGCCCTCCGCCGCTCGGACCGTTTTCCGTATCTCCCTGTGTGTCAGCAATAAATGAATCTCCTGTGCGCCAAACGGAGCACAGGAGATTGTGTTGGGTCCTGATTTACAGGGGTTTAGGAATAACGCTTAGTTGTAGTATACTGAACTGTTCGGTATGTTGGAGGCTATGTCCTCGAGGACGCGCCAGGCGTAGTAGGTGCTGTAGCGGTCGCTCGGCTGGAAGCGGAGCCTCGTGAATCCGGTTGAGAGTACCGACTCGCGCCAGTAGGCGGTGATTGTGACCTTGACCGTGCCGAAGAGGCTGCGGGTGATGTCGAATTCCATCCTGAACTGATTGTGAGTCATAGGGTTGGTCCAGTCGAAAGGAGTCGGTATGAAGGCGACTTCAGTCTTGAGCCAGTTGTAGTTGTTGCCGTAGGAGGCGATGGTGTAGTAGCGGGCGTCCAGCAGGGTTGCGATGTAGTCGTAGGCTTCAGCCTTGCTGCTGAAGAGGGTGTTGACCACTATGCTGTTGGAGTTGGTACGCTCATAGACCTGAGGCCTGGTGTACACCTTCACCGTCGGCATTGCCGGACGCCTGTGGTGTTCTACGTGGCCGCCGTGGTCAGGTTTCTTGCTGGCGCCGTGATTCACGGAGCCGCCGTGGTTCACGGCGCCGCCGCCCTGAGGCTTGTTCATCGAGCCACCGTTGTTGTGGTTGCCGTTGTTGTGGTTGCCGCCGTTATTCACGGAGCCGCCGTGGTTACCGGAGTTGCCGCCCTGAGGAGGCCTGTTGTTCACCGATCCGCCGTTGTTGTGGCTGCCGGAGTTGCCGTGGTTGCCGCCGTTATTCACGGAGCCGCCGTGGTTTACTTTTCCGGAGTAGCCGCTGTTCACGGAGCCGTGGTTGCTGGACGAACCGTTGTTCATCGAGCCGCCGGAAGGCCTGCGGGCGCCGTCGTTGCTGACCGAACCACCTTTTCCGTTGCCGCCGAAGCTGTTGCTGGCGGAGCCGGAGTTGCTGCCGAAGCTGCTGCCTCCGTTCACGGAACCGGAGCTGATGCCGGCGTCGCGGACCTTGCGGTCGGTGGCGTTCTGATTGCTGATGTTGGTAGGTTTCTGAACCTTGTCAACCTTTGTCTGCTGCCTTTCCACTTTGACTTCCTGACGGTTTGCAGCGTCGGAGCCATTGCGGCGGGCAGACTGCTGTGCGCTGAGAGGCATTGCTACGAATGCCATTGCGATGAGCGCCGAGAGAAGTTTGATGTTCGTTTTCATAAGGCAGTAATTTTAAATGGTTTGACTAAAGTGTGGCAAAGCCCGTGCCAAAAAATGGGTGCGGCTCTTGGTGCGTCTCTTGGTGCGGCCCTGAAGGGGTGTTGCCGGGGAGTGAAATAAAGCCTTGGGGTGTGATTCGTAACTCTTTGTAAATCAGGATGTAATAAATCTCCTATGCGCCGTTTGGAGCATAGGAGATTGTGCTACTGGCTGATATAGAGCGGGTTACGAATAACGGCCCGTCTGCCAGGTTCCAGCCCGTCTGCCAGGTTCCAGTCCGTCTGCCAGGTTCCGGCCCGTCGGCCAGGTTCCAGTCCGTCTGCTGGGGGAGGAGACAGCGGCCACCTGCGCCGGAAGAGGGGGTGACCTGCGCCACAGCCCTGGCCGGTGGATTTAGCCGGAGGATCCGGTGGAGGTGTCCGGAATTCTGGGACACCTCAGTCAAAAATGCGGGGTTTCCGGTGGAGGTGTCCGGGATTTTGGGACACCTCCTACACCAGTTCGGTGATGAGTTCGAGCCAGGTGGCGTCGGTGTCATCGAAGGTGCCGGGGAAGGTGCTGTCGATGTCCAGTACAGCAGTGATGTTGCCGCTTCCCTTGCCGTTTCCGTTGCTGCATCCGGCACTGTAATTGGCGCCGGCACCCTCGCTGCTCCCGGCCTCACAACTACCTTTGCCGCTCCCTCTTCCCTTGCCGCTTCCGTTGCCCCTCACCGGGACGACGATCTCGGAGCGGGACTCCGAGCTGCAGGCGATGTGGCCGGGGAACTCCTCGACGTCGGGCACCACGACGGTGCGGCCGGAAGCCCAGGCGGTGCCGCAGACGCCGCGGCCGCGGGCGATGCGGAAGCAGGCCGGCGGCCCCTGGAAGGGCCCCAGCACCAGTTCACCGTCCGCAACGTTGTAGAATCCCGTCCAGAAGAATCCCATCCTTTCCTGGAGCAGGGCGGCCGTCTGGGCCTGCCGGGCGACCATGTCCGGCTCGTCGCCGAGCAGAAGCTCAAGGTCTTGATACAGACGAAGATACTTGAATGCTTTCAAGGGTAGGTGGCAATAGCCGGACGTGTTCTTCGAGAGGTAGTCGCGGTGCCGCTCCTCGGCCGGCCAGAAGCGCTGCAGGGGCTCCAGCTCCGTCACGGGCGGCACGCCCAGGCGCCGCTCCATCAGGGAGAACGCTTCCTCGAGCGTGAGCCGGTCGTCAGCATCGCAGTAATACACGCCGGTACGGTAGCGCGTGCCGACGTCGTGTCCCTGCCGGTTCAGCGAGAGGGGGTCGATGCTGGCGAAGAAAAGCCGGACCAGCTTCTTGAGACTGACACGGGCGGGGTCGTAGATAACCTCCACCGTCTCGGCAAAGCCTGTGGTGTCGGTGTAAACCTGTTCGTAGGTAGGAGCTTGGCCGCCCCAGCCGGTGCTGCTACTCCCGCCAGTCTGGATGCCCCAGCCAGCGTCCCCGTTGGCATATCCGGGCATCGTGGAGAGCACTCCGTCCACTCCCTTGAAGAAATGTTCGACTCCCCAGAAACAGCCGCCGGCAAAATATATCTTCCTGTAACTCATTGTGTAAGCGTTTACGCCCGCCGCGAGCGGATAAATGTATAAGCATTTACGCCCGCTGCGGGCAGGCAATTATTATAGTCGTAAATATATGGATTTTTCTAAAAAAACGTTATATTTGAATTTGGAAACTAATAACTTTTCCAAAATATATTTATGAAAAAACAACTATTCCTTATCCTGCTTGCAGTCCTGTCGCTGCTGGCCGGTCCGTCATACGGTGCCCTGGCCCAGCAGACCCGCATCAAAGTACAGGGCCGCGTGACCGACAGCAAAGGAGAAGCCCTTCCCGGCGCGATGGTTATCGTCGACGGCACCCAGAACGGCGCCATGACCGATACGGAAGGACGCTACTCCCTGAGCAACGTCTCCCCGAAAGCGACCATCACGGCCAGCCTGATGGGCTATGAAGACAAGACCGTCAAAGTCGACGGCCGCACCACCGTGGACTTCTCCCTCGCCGACGACACCCTCGTGCTCGACGAAGCCGTGGCTATCGGCTACGGTACGCAGTCCAAGATCACCCTCACCGGCTCCGTGACCTCCACTTCCGGCGAGGAACTTGTGAAGAACTCTTCAGTCAACCTCTCCCAGGGTCTTGCCGGCCGTATGTCCGGCGTCATCGTCAACAACCGTTCCGGTGAGCCCGGACGCGACGATGCCGTCATGTACATCCGCGGCCGCTCCACCCTCGGCAACAACTCCCCGCTCATCATCATCGACGGCGTTCCCGGCCGCGGCGATGAATTCTCCCGCCTCACCGGTGAGGAAATCGAGAGCATCAACGTGCTGAAGGACGCCTCCGCAGCCATCTACGGTGCCCGTTCCGCAAACGGCGTCATACTCGTGACGACCAAGCGCGGCCGCACCGACGGCCACCCGACGGTGACCTTCACCTACGATTACGGTATGCAGTCGCCGACCCGCCTGCTGAAGATGGCCGACGCAGTGTCATTCGCCCGCGCCTACAACGCCGCCCGCGCAATCACCGGCGCTTCCCCGATCTACACCGAGGAGCAGATCCAGCACTACATCGACGGCGACGACCTGATCAACTACCCCAACACCGACTGGTTCAAGGAAATCATCAAGCCCTTCTCCTCCCAGCACAAATACGGAGTGAGCCTGCAGGGCGGCGCCGGCAAGGTGAGCTACTTCGTGCAGTTCAACGGCCAGTATCAGGATGGTATCTACTACAAGTCCGCCACCAACTTCAACCAGTACAACGTCCGCTCCAACATCGACATCCAGGTGACCAACGACTTCAAGCTCGGGGTTGACCTGAACGTCCGCCAGCAGCACAAGAACTACTCGGCTTACCCTTCGGACTCCTACGGTATCTTCTACATCACCACCCGCCGCTACGCCTCCAGCGCCCCTTACTATCCCAACGGATACATCCGCAGCGGCTCCAACCCCGCCGCCCTGGTGCAGGACCTGACCGGTTACGACCGCACGACCTACAACACCATCAACACCACCTTCCGCGGCAACTACGACCTCCACGCCCTGACCAAGGGACTCTCCATCAACGCAGTCCTGGCCTACGACGTCCACAACAACTTCAACAAGAACTGGTCGAAGAACTGGCCCTGCTACTCCTACGATGAAATCACGGAGACTTACCGCGAAAGGGACAGCGGCGTCTTTACGACCCCTACCCTCAGCGAAACCCAGAACAACTACCACACGCTGACGATTAACGCGAACATCAACTACGACCGCACTTTCGGTGACCACCACGTGACCGCCCTCGCCGGTATGGAGCAGAGCAGCTTCCGCCGCGACCGCTTCAACGCCAACATCGAGAAGTACGACTCCGACATCCTTGACCAGTTTTTCGCCGGCAACGCCGACAAGTCATTCTACAAGATCGGCGGTTATGCGGCCGAGACTGCCCGCCGCTCCTTCTTCACCCGTGTCGGCTACGACTACAAGAGCAAGTACATGATCCAGGCCCTCGTGCGCTGGGACGGCTCCGAGAACTTCCCGGCCGACAAGCGCTGGGGCGTGTTCCCGGGCGTGTCCGCCGGCTGGCGTATTTCCGAAGAGCCCTTCATCAAGGACAACTGGCCCTGGCTGACCAACCTCAAGCTCCGCGCCTCCTATGGCGAGCAGGGTAACGACCAGGTGGACGCATTCCAGTACCTTGCCACCTACGCCTACACGACCGGCACCGCCTACCGTGCCCTCTACGGCGAAAAGGAAGTTAACTACATCCTCCCGGACGGCGTGCCCAACGCCAACATCACCTGGGAAGTCGCCCGCACCTGGAACATCGGCCTCGACGGTAACATCAACCACGGCCTCCTCGGATGGGAACTCGAATTCTTCCACACCCGGCGCAGCAACATTCTCTGCACCCGCAACGCCTCCGTTCCGTACTACACCGGCCTGACCGGCAATCTCCCCGACGAGAACATCGGTATCGTGTCCAACAAGGGTGTCGAGCTCCAGCTCACCCATGAGAACAAGGCCCTCGGCGGCGACCTCCGCTACCGCGTGGCCGGCAACATCATGTACGCGAAGAACACCATCGAGTACATGGATGAGACCCCCTACGACGAGAAACACCAGTACATGAACAGGACAGGCCACCCGATGGGTGCTACCCTGATCTACCAGGTTGAGGGCATCAACCGTTCCAACGAAGACCTTGAGAAGCATATCCAGATGGCCGGCGCCGGTCTCGGCGACTTCTACTTCAAGGATCTTGACGGCAACAACATCATCGACTCCCAGGACCGCCTCCGCTGCGACCTGACCGCAGTGCCCCAGATAGTCTTCGGTCTCAACAGCGAGCTCCAGTGGAAGAACTTCGACCTCTCGATTCTCCTCCAGGGCCAGGGCCTTGCGCGCTACTACTACGCACCTCTGACCGACCCCGTGTCCGGCAACATCGAGATGGACGCCGCCGTCAATGCATGGACCCTTGACAACCCCGACACGGACCACCCGCGTATCGCCTCCAACATCGGCAACGGCGGTGTGTACCGTACTTCTTACTACTACAGGAACGCAGCCTTCCTGCGTCTGAAGAACCTCGAGCTGGGCTACACCCTGCCCGGCAACGTGTTCGGTTACCAGGTCGGCATCAAGAACATCCGCTTCTATGCTGCAGGCTACAACCTCCTGACATTCTCCGAACTCAAGACCATCGACCCGGAGACCAGTGACGAAGGCTACCAGACCTATCCTCAGGTCAAGATCTTCAACTTCGGTGTAAAAGTAACCTTCTAATCCGAACCTGATATGAAAAAGATATTCTCTATCCTTGCATTTGCCGCAGTACTGACTGCCTGCAACGACGGGTTCCTGGACAAGAAACCCCTTGACAAGCTTTCCGAGGAGGCCGTGTTCAACAGCGACGCCCTTGCAGAGAGCTACATCAACGCCATCTACACCGTCCTGCCCGACCCGTTCACCGAGGGCAACATCGGCTGTATTTCGGATGAGGGATTCTTCCGCTACGGCGGCACCTCCACCCGCTACATCGCCGACGGTTCGATGACCCCGAGCTCCATCATCCCCATGGATGAAGGCGGCCCGGCGCATAACACCCGTACCACTTTCCTCAACATCTGGAACCGTGCCTACGAATACATCTACCGCCTGAACTACTTCATCAGGTACGTTGAGGAGAAGGGCTCCGACATGTCCGAGAGCACCAAGACCCGCCTCCTCGGTGAGTCTTACTTCCTCCGCGCCTGGGCATACACCAACCTCATCGAGCGCTACGGCGGCGTGGTCCTGGTTGACAAGCCCCACGACGACATCGGTGCCGACTTCGACGAGACCCGTGCCAATTTCGACGACTGCGTGACCTTCATCAACGGCGACCTGGACAAGGCCTACGAGCTCTTGCCCGAAAAGGGAGGCACCGCCCTCGGCCGCGTCCACAAGGACTGCGTCCTCGCACTCCGCTGCCGTCTTACGCTCATCGTGGCATCCCCCCTGTTCAACGACCAGACCCAGCCTGAGGGCGGCGTCTTCCGCGGAGCCTATTCCCAGAAGAAGTGGGAAGATGCCTATGCGGCTGCCAAGGCCATATGCGACCGTGCCGACGTGGACGGAGCCTATCAGCTCGACGACACCTACGACGGCTTCTGGCGCGACATCAATTCCCCGGAGGTCATCTGGGCCAAGTACTTCGTGCAGAGCAGTAACCAGCCCCACAAGGCTCAGTTGCTCTATGGTCTGATGGACTTCGGCGGCGGCGGCTGGGAGAGCTTCAACCCCACACAGGCAATGTGGCTCGACTACGAAATGGCCAACGGCAAGAAGATCTACGAAGAAGGCTCCGGCTACAATCCCGCCCTTCCTTTCAAGGGCCGCGATCCGCGTTTCCACCACTGCGTCATCTATCCGAGGAAGATCTACTACTGGGTGGATAAGGAAGGCAAGTCCCGCGAGGATGTGCTCCAGCTCTACCTCCTGTTCGAGAAAGACCAGAAGGTCGGCGACTACGTGACCACCGGCACCCGTGCCGACTTCGAGAAGGGCAAGCCCGACTGGCTCCCTTCCAAGAAGGCCAGCGACCAGATCCACATCACCAACACCGGCGGCAGCGGCCTGACCAAGTGGTACATGCCCGACAAGTACATCTCCGACTCCATGATAGGCAACGTGATGTATCCCTGGTTCCGCATGGGTGAGATGTACCTCAATGCCGCTGAGGCTGCATATCATGTCGGCAAGGAAGCCGAGTGCCGCGAGTACCTCAACAAGGTCCGTGGCCGCGAGGATGTGAAGATGCCTCCAGTGACCGATTCCGGCGACGCCCTCTGGGACGAAGTCGTCAACGAGCGCCGCGTCGAGCTGGCATACGAGGCTTTCCGCTACTTCGACACCCGCCGTCTCAAGATTGCCGTGGGCTATGAGAACGTGCCGTTCGCCGGCACCCGCACTATGCTCCTGACCGGCGGCAGCAAGCCTGACACGCTCTACCGCTGCGTCCAGCCGTACGACCTCTCCAACAAGGAACTCAACTACTACTGGGCCAACACCAGCGAGCGCACCTCCTACATCGACTCCAACCGCGGCAACGACGTGCTCTACCTCGTCGACTACGAGTGGAAGGGCAAGACCTACAGGGTCGACTACGGCGAGTGCTGCCTGACCATCTCCCCTACGCAGAAGTGGTTCCCCAACAAGAACCGCGTCCGTCCGACCGGTGTGATCAAGTGCTCCAACAAGCCCGGCGTCGAGAACTCCGAGGACTATCCTAACTACCTGATGCCGATTCCTCAGACCGAAATCGACAAGACCAAGGGCCGTATACTCCAGAACCCCGGATACATTTACTAAAGATGAGATTCCGTCCCGTACTGGCAGCGTTTTCAATCCTTCTCCTCTGCAGCCTCGCCGGCTGCGGGGAGGAGGCTTTGAAACTCAACTACAACGCCGCCGACATTTCCACGACCCCCGATGAGCACACGATGCTGGCCGGTTTCGCGGCCCGCAACGAGCTCTCGGACGGCCTGCACATGCCCCTGAACACCCACTGCCTCGTCATCAGCAGCGGCGCCGACAAGGTGTGCATCATTTCCAACGACCTGATGGAGATTTCCCCTGACCTGTCGCTGGAGTGGCGCAAGGAGATTTCCGAAAAGAGCGGACTTCCGCTGGACCGCATATTCATGCACTGCATCCACACCCACTCGGCCCCACGCAACGGCGGATGGCGCGCCGAGCCGGGCGGAAGCAACTACTCGCATAAGGAACGCCTCCACAAGACGCTCGTCGAGAACGCCGTGAAGACCATCACCGACGAGGCGGCCTTCCGTCCCTTCAGGATGGAGGTCGGCAAGGCTCAGACCAGCATCAACGGCAACCGCTGCGAGAAGGAGACCGGCCCCGTGGACCGCGACGTCTATGTGGTCCGCTTCCTGGAAAAGAGCGGCGCGCCGGTGGTGTCCGTTGTGAATCTGGCCTGCCACCCTGTGTGCATGGGCTACAAGAGCCTGCTGGTGTCGTCCGACTATCCGGGCGTCTGCGGAAGGATCCTTAAAGAGGCCTGGGGCGGCGACGTGTTCCAGCTGACCGGTGCCGCCGGAAACATGGACCCGGCCAAGGGCTGCAAGATGGTCGACTATGCCGAGGAATGCGGCGCCTGCCTGGCGGACTCGCTGATGAAGGTGAAGTTCGAGAAGGTGCCATCCAGCGGGGAATTCAAGGTGGTCAACGACACCGTGTCGCTCCCGTTCCGCATCGCCGAAGTGACCCCTGAGGCCATAACGGCCCACGCCGAAGAGATTTCCAAATGGGACAAGACAGTCTCTTCCTCCTGGAAAGACGACGTCGCCGGCTGGAAGGACCAGATGCTGGAGCGCTACGCCCAGGGCAAGGTCCACAACACCCTCGACTTCACGATGGGCGCCGTCAACATCCGCGGCATCGTGTTCTTCTTCACCCAGGGCGAGCCGTTCTGCGAGTACCAGATGGAAGCCAGGAAGAAATTCCCGGGACGCACCGTCATCTTCGCCGGCTACACCAACGGCCAGAATTCATACCTCCCGTCCGCCCATGCCTACGAATACCGCAAGGGCTACGAGTATGAAATCGACCAGATGCATGTATATATTAAGGCTCCCTATCCGCTCTCGGAGACTATGCCCGAGGCCTTCGCCGGAGCCATTGAAAAGACCATAACCAAAGCACTATGATTCTTTCTGTTCTGCTTGCTGCACTCCTCACCGTGGTTGCGCCCGTGTCGCAGCCCCCGAGATATGACATAGTACCGACCCCCCGCAGCCTGGAGCCCGCCGACGGCGTGTTCACGATAGGCAAGACGACCGGCATCAAGGTCGGCGACCCGGCTTTCAGCGAGATAGCCGAGGACTTCGCCGCCACGGTCAAGGCCTCCACCGGCTTCGGCCTCACAGGCTCCGGCCCAGCCATCGAGCTGCGCAAGGCCGGCGGCTTCGCCAAGGAAGCCTACCGGCTAACGGTGAAGCCCACCGGCGTGCTCGTCGAGGCGAGCGAGGTCCCCGGGGCCTTCTACGGCCTCCAGACCCTGCTGCAGCTGCTTCCCGCCGAGATTTTCTCCGACAAACCGGTGAAGAAGATCAAATGGGAGGCGCCCTGCTGCACCATCGACGACGAGCCGGAGTTCCCCTACAGGGGCTTCCTCTTCGACTGCGGCCGCTACTATTTCCCGAAGGAGGAGGTGATGAAGTTCATCGACCTCATGGCGATGCACAAGCAGAACATGTTCCACTGGCACCTGACCGAAGACCAGGGCTGGCGCATCCAGATAGACAAGTATCCCCGCCTGACCGAAATCGGCTCCTGGCGCAAGGAGACTGCCTTCCACAGCTGGATCGGCAACGGCATCCCCCACGGCGGATACTACACCAAGGATGATATCCGCGAGGTGGTGGAATACGCCCGCAGGCGCTGCGTGACCGTGATTCCCGAAGTGGAGATCCCCGGCCACAGCACCGCCGCCATCGCCGCCTACCCGGAGCTCAGCTGCTTCCCGGAACGCTCATATGAAGTCGAGACCCGCTGGGGCATATGGAAGAACCTGTATGCCCCGACGGCGACGACCTTCCAGTTCCTCGAGGACGTGTTCATGGAGCTGTTCGAGCTATTCCCGTCTCCCATCTACCACATCGGCGGTGACGAGGCTCCGAAGGATGTGTACCTCGAGAGCAAGTACTGCCAGGACCTGATGAAGGTGCTGGGACTCAAGGACGTCGAGGAGCTGCAGACCTTCTTCGTGAAGCGCATCGGCGACTTCCTGAAGGAGCACGGCAAGACCTGCATCGGCTGGGACGAGATCCTGGACGGCGGCGCGCTCGAGGACCCAATAGCGATGTCCTACCGCGGCCACGCCCCTGCGGCCCGCGGCATACGCCGTGGCATCCGCGTGGTGCTGACCCCCAACCGCTGGTGCTACCTGGACAACCACCAGGACGACCAGCCTGACGACCTGGCCCAGGAGGTGTTCATGCCCCTGAAGAAGGTCTACAATTACTATCCGGCCGTGGATTCCATCCCCGACCTGAGCAAGAAGTACATCATCGGCTACGAGACCTGCCTCTGGACGGAGTACATCCCCGACAACGAGACGGCCGAGTGGTTCGCCTTCCCGCGCAACGTCGCGGCCTCCGAGGTGGCGTGGACCAGCCGTCCAAACAAGGACTGGGAGAACTTCCGCCTCCGCATGCCGAAGATACTCAAGCGCCTGGACATGAAGCACATAGGCTACTGTCCGGTCTACTACGACGTCATCTTCGACTACGACCGCCGCCTCCCGTTCCCCAAGCCGATGAACCTCGAGCTCGACTATCCCGAGGGCGTCGTCCACTACACCATAGACGGCAGCGAACCGACAGTCGCTTCCCCGGTGTATGACGGCACCCCCTTCATGGTAGGGAAGGACGACGTCATCAAGGCCCGCGCTTTCGCCCGCGACGGCAAACCCCTCGGCAACATCACCGAAAAACGCTTCTTCAGCAGTTATGACAAGAAATAAATTCATACTTATTGCTGCTGTGCTGCTGCTTGCTGCTGCCTGTACTGGGAAGCAGGAGGTACGGGAGCCGCAGGTGATACCGGAACCCGCGTCGCTGCAGAGGATAGAAGGCAGTTTCAGGATAGACAAGAAAGTCCCTGTCTATGTCGACATCGCCGACACCGCCATCCTCCGCACCGTAGGCTTCCTCAACGACCGCCTGCAAAAAGCCGCCGGCTTCACCCTCAACGTCATCACCAACGACGACCCCCTCCACCACAGGAACGAAGGCGCCATCCTCATCCTTGACGCCGGCCTCATGAAAGAAGCCTACAACCTCGAAATCACCCCCAAAGGCATAGTCATCGAGTACGGCACCGGAGCCGGCGTCTTCTACGCCCTCCAGACTCTATTCCAGCTCCTCCCCGACGCCATCTTCGCTGACAGCCTCCAGCGCGGCGTCCGCTGGGAAGTGCCCTGCTGCATCATAGAAGACGCCCCCCGCTTCCCCTACCGCGGAATGCACCTCGACTGCTGCCTCCACTTCTTCGACATCCCCTTCCTCAAGCGCTACATCGACATAATGGCCCTCCACAAGGTCAACCGATTCCACTGGCACCTTACCGAAGACCAGGGCTGGCGCATCGAGATCAAGAAATACCCCCTGCTCACCGAAAAAGGCCAGTGGCGCAAGGAAACCGTCGTAGGCTCCTTGTACTCCGGTATCTACGACGGCAAGCCCCACGGCGGCTTCTACACCCAGGAAGAAGCCCGTGACCTCATCAGATACGCCGCCGAGCGCTACGTGACCATCATCCCCGAGATCGAAATCCCCGGACACTCCCTCGCGGCCATCTCATGCTACCCCGAACTCAGCTGCGGCCTCGAAGACCACTATGAGACCGCCACCAGATGGGGCATCTTCAAGCAAGTCTACTGCCCTAAGGAAGAGACCTTCAAGTTCCTCGAAGACGTCTTCGACGAAATCATCGACCTCTTCCCCTCCGAGCTCATCCATATCGGCGGCGACGAATGCCCCAAGGCCAGCTGGAAGCAGTGCCCCCACTGCCAGGCCCTCATCAAGAAGCTCGGACTCAAGGACGAATACGAACTCCAGAGCTGGTTCATCCAGCGCATGGAGAAATACATCAACTCCAAGGGCCGCCAGATCATAGGCTGGGACGAAATTCTCGAAGGCGGCCTCGCGCCCAATGCCAAGGTGATGTCCTGGCTCGGCGAGGAAGGCGGAATCAAAGCCGCCCAGCAGCACCACGAAGTGGTCATGTCACCGTATCCCAAGTACTACCTTGATTACTGGCAGGGCGACCCGGACAGCGAGCCGCTGGCAATGGGCGGCCCGACCCTGCTCCGCACAATGTATGAATATGAACCCGTGCCCGCGGTGCTTACGCCCGAGGAGCGCAGGTACATCATAGGCGTCGAGGGCTGCGTGTGGACCGAATACATGCCCACCCCCGCCCGCGTCGAGTACATGGCCTGGCCGCGCATGTGCGCCATCGCCGAAGCCGGCTGGACCAGGGGCGGCAAGGACTGGGACGGCTTCACCCGCCGCCTCGAAACGCACCTCGGCCGCCTCGACCGCCTCGGTGTAGGCTATTGCAAGGCCTTCTGGAACCCCTTCATCGACTTCCATAAGGACACCGAGTACAGCAAGGTGGTCACCATGAGCGTCGATGCGCCGGACGCAGAGATACGCTACACGCTCGACGGCAGCCGGCCGACCGCCTCGTCGCTGCTCTACGAGGGCCCCTTTGCCATCAACCGCCAGCAGAGAGTTACCGCCGCCGCCTTCCGCGACGGCCGCCAGATTGGTGAAAACAAATATAAAGAATTCAGATAAAGCTATGAGTGTACGACTGACAGAGCAACCTTCGCTCTATGATCATCTTGAAACAAAGTCCGTAGCGGAGCTGCTGCGCGACATCAACACCGAAGACAAGAAAGTGCCCCTCGCCATCGAGGCCGTGCTTCCTGATATCGAAAAACTGGTCACGGCCATCGAGAACCAGCTTCGCGCAGGCGGCCGCTTCTTCTGGCTTGGCGCCGGCACCGGCGGCAAGCTCGGCGTTCTCGACGTGCTCGAGGTGCCCAACACCTACGGCGTGGATCCCGAGTGCTGGCAGGCGGTGCTCGCCGGCGGCGTCGAGAACCTCGTGCTCGACCTCGAAGAGGCCGAAGACGACGTCGACGAAGGCTGGGTCACCCTCCGCGACAAGCACCACATCACCCCCAAGGACATAGTGGTGGGCATTTCCGCCAGCGGCAATACCCCCTATGTGATGGCCGCAATGAAGGCCTGCAAGGAGCACGGCATCCCCTGCGGAAGCATCTGCAACAACCCAGGTTCCCCCATCTCCCAGTACGTGGACTATCCCATCGAGATAGTGATGGGTCCCGAATTCATCACCGGCAGCACCCGCATGAAGTCCGGCACCTCCCAGAAGCTCATGTGCGACATGATCAGCACCACCATCATGGTGCGCCTGGGCCGTGTGCAGGGCAACCGCATGGTCTGCGCCAATCTTATCAACAACAAGGTTATCGACCGCCTCACCCGCACCATGGTGGAGCGCAACCCGCAGCTCAGCTACGAATACTGCGAGGAAGTGATCAAGAAGACCGGCGGGCTCGTGAAGGCGGAAGAGTACCTCAAAGCCCAAGGCAAGTTATGAAACTGATCCGTATCCTGATTCCCGCCCTCTGTGGCCTCGCCGCCTGCGACCCCGTTCCGCAGGTCGACCCCACGGAGGCATTCAAGGGCCTGGTGATCAATGAAGTGGCCGCCCACGAGAATTCCGACGGATTCGACACGTGGGTGGAGATACTCAACACCACCGACAAGTCCATAGCCCTCGACGGCCTGTCGTTCTTCATCACCGACTCCTACTTCAAGGGCCAGAAGATCGGCGACCTTTCCGGCAGCCTGGCGGCAGGGGAGCGCAAGGTCATCTCCTCCTCCGACCGCGGCCTCAAGACCGGCATCTCTTCCGCCGATCCCTTCACCCTGGTGCTCGGCCCCGACGCCCAGAACGCCGTGGATTCATTCGAGCGCACCGAAGACACCAAGCCGCTCGGCGCCTTCGCCAGCTACCAGAGGATACCCGACGGCAGCGGCGAACTGCGCAAGCTCACCTATTCCAGCCCCGGCCGCGAGAACGTGGTGTTCGACCTCTCCAAGACGAGGCCTACCGCCGTGTGGGCCTGGGGCTCCCACCTCAGCGACCTGATTTCCGACAACGGTGCCAAGATGCGCGAGATGAAGGACAAGGGCTATGACCACATCCTCATGAACTACGCCGGCTTCCACAACAAGAACTACCGCCAGCAGGCGATCAAGTTCATCCAGATAGCCGACGAAATCGGGCTCTCTGTCCACGTGTGGCTGCAGTGCTTCTACGACGGCGGCTGGATCAGCCCCATCGACGACGACAAGAAGGCCTATAAGGAAGAAGTCTACGAGCGCATACGCAACGAAGCCACCGATTATCTCGAGGAATGGGGCGTCAAGGGCGTCCATCTCGACTACATCCGCTTCGGCGGTACCGCCTCCAAGCACAACTGGGGCGTCGGCGAGAACGCCGTCAACTCGGTCAACGCCGTGAACCGTTGCTGCCGCGAGATTCGCGAGATCTGCGACGGTTTCGACGAGGGTCTCGTCACTTCCGCCGCCCTGATGCCGGAGCCCAACTCCAGCTCCGCCTATGGCCAGAAGCCCGCAGAAATGGCGAAATACATCCACATCCTGATGCCTATGATCTACCGCTACGGCTCTTACAACTTCAGCGACAAGTCCTTCAAGGAGCGTTCCGACTACTACGCCGAGCAGGCTAAGATTGGCGGCGGAGTGTCCTGGTCCGGCATCCAGACCTACGACGCGGCGACCCACGGCATGACTGCCGAAGCAATGCGCAAGGACATAGACCTGATGGCCGAGACCAAGACCTCCGGAATCGTGCTCTTCCGCTACCAGCTTGGCACCTTCCCGGACATCAACGACTTATGGAACTAACATATATATAACACTTTATCAACCATTCAAAATTCATTTTTATGAAAAAATTCCGTTTATTTTTGCTGACCGCAGCGGCCCTGTCGCTTGCGTTCACGGCCTGCCAGCCCAAGGAGGAAGAGGGCCCTGTCGATGAGAACAGCATCGGCAAATTCCCCGTCTCCCAGATTGTGGATGCGGCAGCAGCTGCCTTCAGTGAATGGGAATCCAGTGAGGCCTTCCCTACGACCTTCAAGGTCGGCGAAAAGGACTTCACGGTCCCCCAGTTCCAGTATGCCATCTGCAGCGCACTGGTTAACCTCAATGCCGGCAAGAAAGAAGACATCGAAGTGATGTCCTACAAGCCGGCCGACCATCCCGAAAGGGACAGCTACGACAAGGAAGAGATCGCGATGGCGGGCGGCCCCAAGAACGGGGACGAAACCGAAGACCTCGTGAACGTCGCCACCCGTATGCTCTCCCGCATGAAGGATGACCTCAAGGTCCCCAACCAGACCAACTTCACCCGCAACGGCGCCGCCATCGCCTTCTCGACCGACCGCGCCACAATCGTGATCAGCCGTGCCCTGAAGGAGTACAAGGCTGCCGGTTCGCTCCCTGCGAGTATCTCAGCCAACTACAAGGGCGCTTCCAACACCCTCAAGGCTTTCGCCAAGGAGTTCGTCAAGTATCTCGACGTCTGGCAGAAGACTGTGGGTACCGTCGACGCCGACGGCTCGCACTGCACCGCAAACAACACCGCCTGGGAGAACGTCCACTTCATCCCCATCGAGTACTCCGGCGGCTACAATGACGGCACCATGTACAGCGAGTACTACCAGCCCTACTACCATGTGAACCTTGACGGCCACGAGTACACTGCAGCCGAGTGCTGGAGCATCGCAGCCCAGGGTATCATGGACCTCGTGACCAAGGAAGGCTCCAGCCTCCTCCAGCCCACCCGTAACCCGTTCATCCACACCATGGGCAACGGTAAGTCTCTCAACGAGCCTTATCCTACTCCTGCCGAGTATGCTACCGTAACCGGCTTCAACGCCTATCCCTGGTATGAGAACACCGAAGGTGGTACGAAGAAGATCATCAACTTCTCCGACACCAATCCTTGTACGGTCGAATTCCTCTGCCACGAACTTGGCTGGTACCTGACCCGCTGCACCCAGTTCGATACTCCGGCCATCGGCAACTTCCAGGAGTTCGGTGCAGACGATGCCAAGATCAATTTCGGCAGCTATGAGGGTATCATCTCCGCAATGCGTACCTTCCTCATCATGGCCCGCTTCTACGAGTACCTGCTCGCCAACAACATCGAGGACAATGTGTGGGATGCCATGAAGGACGTCCACCTCAACTATGACCTCTACGGTGTTGACATGCCCGACATCGAGCTCAAGACAAAGAGCCTCGACTTCGACTGCACCCAGCAGACCAAGGAAGCCAAGTTCTCCGCCAAGAAGGCATGGACCGCCACCGCATCCGACAGCTGGATCACCGTTGACCAGCTCTCCGGCGAACCCGGCGACGTCACCCTCAAGATCACCGTTGCCGAGAACACCGGCGACGCCCGTGAAGGCAAGGTCATCGTCAAGGGCGGCAACGTCACCGAAGGCCTTGAAATCGCCATCAACCAGGTCAAGTACACACCTCCGGCACAGGCAACCATCAAGGAATTCGCCGAGCAGTACGTCCACATCATCGACGTCTGGTCACAGAATGTCGGCAAGATCAACCGTCTCTCCAACTGGGAGCTTGCAAAGGATACCGACGAAGACGTGGTTGAGAATGTCCACTATGTCCCGAATGACTACACCATCCTCGTGGGCGGCAAGACCTACAACATTGCCGACATGCTCGAGACCGCTCTTCGTTCCTATCTGCTGCTCCGCGGCTGGGACGGCAACGAGACTGAGAAGAACGGCTATGGCAACATCCCGGCTGCCACTCCGATCGACATGAACGCCATTGTCCCGAACACCCACGACTACTCCTTCGGCTCACCTCTTATCGAGTCCAGCAACGGCGGCTACCTCGTCAAAATTGAAGGCGAGAAGGAAATCCACTGCCAGGTGGATCCTCTCATCCTCGACAACTGGGCCCAGCGCTCCATCAACTTCAACCACGGCAAGAACATCACCAACTTCTGTACTTATCCTCGTGATCCTATCACCAACTACAGCGGTTGCTTCAGTTCCGGCCGTGCACTCCTGACCTATGCATACTTCTTCAAGTACATGCTTGACAACAACCTCGACAAGGCTGACGGCATCCCCGGCGACACTCCTATCCATTCCGAACTCTTCGGCAACGAGGAAGGCAGCCAGATTGAGGAAGGCGCTACCCTCAAGGATTTCGCCAAGGAATTCGTAAAGGGCCTCCAGGTATGGGAGAATACTATCGGCACTGTCGACGCTGACGGCACGCACTGCACCGACAACGGCAATGCCTGGGAGAATGTCCACTTCATCCCCATCGAGGGTAACCCCAACTCCGATTACTACAAGGTGCCCGGCAACCAGTACGATCCCAAGTGGGCGGGCAAGATCTGGAAGCTGAACGTCAAGGGCAAGGAGTACAGCTCCAGCCAGGCATGGGAAATCGCTATCCGCGGTCTCCTCAACATGTGTACCGCCGAAGGCGAGGCATTCCTTGACGGAATGACCGACCGCAACAAGGCCTACACGCTCCAGGACGGCCTCGCAATGTCCAAGGCTCCCGTTTCCGAGCCCAGTGCGGCCAACAAGTGGGGCAAGCATCCCTGGTATGAGAGCAACAACCTTGTCAAGAACCATGGCCTTGATGTCACCGAGGTCGACCTCAACTTCATGATCAAGGTCGGTGCATGGCACGTCGTGCGTTCATTCATCAAGGTGGGCAGCAACAGCCCTCTCGGAATGATCGGCAACTTCCAGGAATTCGGCACCAGCTCCGGCACCCTGAACCTCGACGGCTATGTGGGATACATTTCCCCTATGCGTGAGCTCCTCGTGCTGATGCGTATCTACAAGTACTTGCTCGACTCCGGCATCGACGAGAACGTGGTCACCGCCCTCCAGGGCAAGATGTTCGACTTCGACCTCTACGGCCAGAGCCAGGGTTCTGCAGAGCCCACCATCGAGGACTTCGCCAAGGAGTATGTGAAGATACTCGACATCTGGGAGAGCACCACCGGCACCATCGACTACGTGAAGGCAAGCGACACCGAGGGCCTCGATCCCAATTCCCAGACCCTCGTGGAGAACGCCCACTATGTGCCTATGGCCACGACCATCCATGTCGGTGACGCTGTCTACGGCACCGCCGACATGCTCGAGCTTGCTCTCCGCAGTTTCCTGCTGCTCCGCGGCTTCGACGGCAACGAGACCGAGCTGAACGGCTTCGGAAAAATCCCTGCCGCCACTCCCGCGTCCATAAAGGACAAGCTGCCCGCAACCCACAAGTACTATTTCGGCAGCCTGCCTTATGCAGAGCCTTCCAACGGAGGCTACCTCTGCAAGAAGGTCGGCGACACCAAGCTCTACCGCAAGGTTGAGATGCGCGTCCTGGACAACTGGGCACAGCGTTCCGTGAACTTCCAGCACGGCCAGTCCATCACCAACATGTGCACATATCCCCGTGATCCCATCAGCGACTATGAGGGCTGCTTCAGCTCCATGCGCGCTCTGATTACCTATGCACACTTCTTCAAGTACGTACTGGACCACAATCTCGAGAAGGCTGACGCTCTCGGCGCCGAGCTGGAAATCCGCTCCGAACTCTTCGGAGTAGAGGGAGCCGCTGCCGGCGGCCCCTTGAAGGCTGAGTGGCTGTTCTCCGCTGAAACTCTCGCCCAGTATGCCGATAAGTTCGGTGGCACTGCAGGAGCTAAGGACAAGGCGGCCGGCGACGGCGGTATGTATGTCGCTTCCAATGTCTCCGAAGGCGGCAAGATCACCTACGTCCAGATCGACAAGACCGAACTTGACGTGGACGGCAAAGCCAGCCGTATTGTCGGCGGAACCGGACATCCCTACGTGACCGGTGCCTGGAAGGGCGACTATTGGCTCTTTACCCTTGGCAACGGCAGCGAGATTGCAGCCGGCAAGCAGGCCCATATCAAGTACATCACCCGCACTTCCGCGACGGGTCTCAAGTACTGGATGGCTGAATACTTCGACGGCAACGAATGGAAACCTGCCCTTGAAGTCAAGAAGGACGGCGAGACTGAGTACAACATCCAGATGAACTCTGACGGCAAGACCAATGTTGAAGTGGAGGCTACCTTCACTTTGGCGAAGGCCGTCAAGGAAGTTCAGTTCCGTATGCGCGGCGTCACCATCGAGCAGGCCAGCGGCAACGGTCCCCTGGAGAAACCCAACGGCGGCACCTGTCGTATAGCCGGTGCTGAGGAGACCAGCCCTGTTTTTGAGGTTCTTTAATTGACACTCTCTTTTGGCAGCAGGGACCTGACCGTCCCTGCTGCTCCCAATTTAAACCATTGATTATGAAGAAATTTGCATTTATCCTGCTGGCCTGTGCAAGCCTTATCGCCGCCTGTGCCTGCCAGCCTAAGCCCGACCCGGACCAGCCGGAAGATAAGCCGGACGACACCCCCAAGGAGTTCGTCGCAAAGCGCTACAACGGATTCTTCGTCGAGGAATTCGCCAAGGCTTATGAGACCTTCGTGGAGAAGGATGAGCTTCCCGCGTCCGTCAACGTCGAGGGCATACTCTACGGCAAGGGCCAGTACATGGCCGCCGCATGCGCCCTCTTGCGCAAGATTCAGGAAGATCCCGAACACTGGGAGGATGAGGAGGTCGACGTGCCGGTCAAGATGACCTGGGGCAGCGCCGAAGGCAACAACACCTTCGAGCAGGACTCCATTTCCATTGAGGCCCTGACCTGGGCAGCCGACAAGGCCCTCGCCTATGGCATCAAGAACGGCTCCATGCCCAATTATGTGTCCTTCGGCCTCATAACCTGCCCTTCCCGCGGCGCTGACAGCACCTTCACCTACACCTACGACACTCCTTTCAAGGACGGCGTCAAGTACATAGGCAATTTCATCTCCCGCGACTACGGCGCCGCCCTCTGCCGCGCTTTCCATTATTACAAGCACAACCTGAAGTTCCCCGACAAGGTTTGCACCTGGGGCTCCGACTACCTGCGCAAAGTGACGAACTGCGCCATCGACGATCCCGTGGTCATTGCCGCAAAGGACGCCGCCCTGGCGAAACTTCCCGAAAATGCCACAGACCTGCAGAAGGCAAAGGCCCTCTTCGAATATGCCCGCGACGAGTGGGAGTGGGAAGACTACGCCAACACCCACAAGGGCTCAGTGAAGACCATCCAGGCCAAGGGCGGCAACTGCTGCGACCTCACCCACGCCACCCTCGCAATGTGCCGCGCAGCCGGCATCCCGGCCCGCTACATGCACGGCCAGTGCTACTTCAGCTCCGGCGTAATCGGCCACGTCATCCCTGAAATCTGGGCCGGCGGCCGCTGGTGGGTCAGCGACCCGTCCAACAACAGCGCCACTTTCGGCTATCCCGTCTGGAAAGGCATGAATAAGTTCAACGGCCGCTATAAGACTCTTCCTTTCTGATAATCACACACATATGAAAAGATATTTCGTAATTGCACTGGCCCTGCTCGCGCTTGCGTCCTGCAAGAAGGCTGCGGAGCCCAATTTCAACGGCATCTGGCTCTGGTCCAAGTTCATGCCTGAGGTCAACCTCGACACCCTTGCCGCCAAGGACATAAAGAACATCATCCTTCATGAAGTGGCCTTTGAGCGCCACGGAGTGGACTCCACCCTGGATTTCGTGAGCGAAGCCCACAAGCGCGGCATGAAAGTCCACATCTGGTTCCAGGCCTTCTACAAGGAGGGCAAATGGATCAATCCCGTGAAGGATTCACTCAACTGCTACGACCAGGAGTACTTCGACGAGGTGATAGAGCGCGCCGTGAAGTACGTGGGCTACGGCGTTGACGGCATCCACCTGGACTACATCCGTTTCGGCGGCACGGCCTGGAAGCACAATCCTTCCGAGGAGATCACCGCCACCGGCTGCGTGACGGAGTTCTGCCGCCAGATTTCCGCCGCCACCAAGGCCGCCAATCCGGACATCATCCTTTCGGCAGCCCTTATGCCCGAGCCCGACAGCGAGTACTACTACGGCCAGGATCCCGCCCAGATGGGGCAGTACATCGACATCCTGATGCCGATGATCTACTTCCACTGCGACTCCTACCGCAAGGGCGGCAGGCCCTGGGCGCAGATGGTCGCCGACCATTTCGCCACCAAGGGCGCCCCTGCCAAGGTCTGGGCCGGCCTTACCACCTACTACGACACCGACTCCACCAAGGTCGTCCCGATGGACGCCGAGGGCATCCTCAAAGACTGCCGTATGTTCATCGACTCCACCAAGGCCGAAGGCGTCGTCCTCTTCCGCTACGGCCTCGGCGACCTCCCGGACCTCCACGGACTTAAGAATACTAATTAATTTATAAATAATATGAAACAAGAGTTTTTAACTCCCCAGTGCAAAATCTACATGGTAGAAATGCAGACTGTGGTTGCCCTGTCCGGGCAAGGCCAAGCCTCCATCGTCAACATGACGGAAGAAGAAGAATTGTTGTTCGAATAAAACATGAGCCGTATGAAAAAGATCAATTTTACCCTGATTGCAGGCGCAATCATTTGTATGGCCCTTGCTTGCCAGAAAGAGGTACCGACCCCTGTCATACCTGACAGTCCTGACACTCCCGAAGTGAAAACCACTGTTATTACAGCCGGTTTCGATAACTCCAAAACCGAACTTCAGCCTGATAAAAAGGTATTCTGGACCGACGGTGACGCCATCAGCGTTAACGGTGTCAGTTCTGAGGCTATAGCCCTGGCCGCCCCTGCCGCTTCGGCATCCTTCACTTTCAATGCTGTCCTCTCCGATGAGAAGAAAGCCGTCTATCCCGCCTCTGCCTGGACTTCTGACGGCACTGTCACCCTTTCTGCCACCCAGGCTGCAGGCACCGACGCGTCCTTTGCCGCAGATGCCCTCCCCATGGTTGCCTATGCCGCCTCCGGCAATGAACTGACCTTCCATCATACTGCCGCGGTCATCAAGCTTCAGTTGAAGAAAGGTGCCACAAGCGACAATATTGATTATGTTGAATTCTCCGGCAATAATGACGAGCAGGTCAGCGGAGCGTTCACTGTTGACTATGCAACTGGTGCGCTGACATCCACGTCTTCGGCCGCTGCCGATAAAACGCTTCGCGTGTCCGTCGGTAAAGCTCTGAGCACTACTGATGTTACATGTGTCTATATTGCCGTTCCCGCTATCGATTTTACCAATGGTTTCAAAATGAAGGTGATTGATGTCAACGGCGTGACCATGACCAAGCGCGTCGGCGCCGCCAACCTGAAAAAGGGAGGTATTTACCCCACCCCCGTGGATACCTTTGATGCGGACAACACCCTTAAAGCTTTTGCCAAGTCTTTCGTTACTTGCCTTAGAGTGTGGGAGAACACGATTGGTAAAGTTGATGCTGATGGAACCCATAATGGTGCCAACGCATGGACGAATGTTCATCTTTTGCCTATTATTAATCCTAATAAAGGTTATTCCAATGCTGGCAATCAATATGACGCCTCTATCTATTCTCCTTTCTGGAGTGCCAAAGTAGGCGATGTTGAGTATTCATCAAATCAATGCTGGGAGATTGCGATTCGCGGTCTTATGAACCTTTGCACAACTGAAGGAGAAGCGTTCCTGACCAATATGACTAATCGTAATAAGGCGTATACGAAGGCAAACGGACTTGGTATGGATTCATATATCCCTGCCTATTCCTCGAATAATAAGTGGAATGCTTATCCATGGTACGAATCAAACAATACCGTTAAGTTTAACAATGCTGAGATTAACGAAGTTGATATTGAGTTTACCTTGAAGTGTTGTTCGTGGCACGTTGTTCGTGGCTTAATTACAAATTCTGGAAATACAGCTCTTGGAGCTATTGGTAATTTTCAGGAATTTGGCAATAGTAGTTCTACCTTGATTCTCTCTGGCTATGTGGGATATATTTCCCCTATGCGAGAGCTGTTGATTCTTGCACGCATTTACAAATATCTGCTTGATAACAACATTAACGATAATGTTTATGATGCTTTGCAAGGCGTTACTGTTGATTTTGCTCTTTATTAGTATTGAATAAAATAAGCTGTGCTGCCGGCCGGCCGTCTGCGCCCACGCAGTCGTTAGTGGGAGGGATAGGCCGAAGGCCGTAACCGGCAGGCAGCAGCAGCTTATTTTATTTTTTTACAATTATTTTTTTACAATAAAATTTCAGGCCTTTATTGATGATACTGATAGCAGACAGCGGGGCGACGAAGACCGAATGGGGTTGCGTGTCGAAGGACGGCATGACCAGGATCGGCTTCTACAGCCAGGGCTACAACCCCAACTACATCACCGGCACCCAGATAGTTGCCGACATACGCGCCAACCTTCCGGCCGGACTCGACCCCACCCTCGTGGATGAAATCTACTTCTACGGAGCCGGAGTCACCCCCCTCCAGTACCCCTTCATGGAGAAAACCCTCCGGGAAGTGTTCACCAAGGCCGGCAAGGTGTTCATCGCAATGGACACCCTCGCCTCCTGCCGGGCCCTCCTCCAGACCGAGCCCGGCTTTGCCGCCATCCTCGGCACCGGAGCCAATTCCTGCCTCTACGACGGCTGCAACGAGGGCCTGAACGTCGATTCCTGCGGCTTCATCCTCGGCGACGAGGGCTCAGGAGGCAACCTCGGCAAGCGTCTGATCACCGACTACATACGCCGCAATATGCCCCCGAAAGTCTATGAACTCGTGGGCAAGGAACTGGGCCGTAACAACGACGAGCTGCTGGATGTCATCTACACGAAGCCCTTCCCCAACCGCTTCTGCGCCCAGTATGCCAAGTTCATCAACGAGCACCTGGACTTCGACCCCTACTTCCCGAACCTCGTCACCGACGCCTTCCGCCAGTTCTTCAAGCTCATAGTCACACATTACCCCGACTACCAAAAATACACCTTCAACGCCGTCGGCTCCGTGGCCTACTACTTCAAGCCCCTCCTGCAACCAGTCGTTGAAGAATTCGGCATGAAGATGGGCAACATCCTCATCGCCCCCATGGAAGGCCTCATCAAGTATCATCTGAATGCATAAATCGGACAATGGGTAAGAACAAGTACATAATTCCCCTGGCGTTTATAGGGATGATGTTTTTTACCGTGGGGTTTGCCACGGGGATTAACGGGTATTTCGTGCCGTTTCTGGAGAATAACCTGAACCTGAGTTCGGCGCAGAGCTATCTGGTCATAGCGGCGACCTTCCTGGCGTTCCTGGTGTTCAGTTTTCCGGCATCCAACATCATTGCGAAGATAGGCTACAAAAAGACGATGTCGCTGTCGTTCTTCATGTTTGCGGTGGCGTTTGCCCTCTTCATCCCGGCGGCCCGCCTGGAGAGCTTCGCGCTGTATCTGCTGGCGTGCTTCATCAGCGGCACGGCCAATACGGTGCTGCAGGCTGCAATTAACCCTTACGTGACCATATTGGGGCCCATAGACAGCGCTGCCCGGCGCATCAGCATCATGGGCATCTGCAACTCCTGCGCCCTCGCGCTGCCGTCGGTGTTCATTGCCGCCGTCACGCGCAAGCCCATCGAGGCCGTTGGGCTGGTGGACCTGGACAAGCCGCTGATTATCATCATCGCCGTGGTGGTGGCCCTGGGCATCGTGACCATCTTCGCCCCGCTGGAGGAGATCAAGGCCGAGGGAGAGGAGAACGAGGAAGACTGCCCCTACGCCGCCGGCAAGAAGAACATCTGGCAGTTCCCGCACCTCGTGCTCGGGGCGCTCGCGCTCTTCGTGTATGTGGGCGTGGAGAATCTCGCCCTGCTGACGGTGCTCGACTACGCCCAGGGCCTCGGACTCCCGAATCCGGAGAGCTACACCATCTGGCCAGGTATCGGCATGGCGGCGGGCTACATAATCGGCATCCTGTGCATTCCGAAGGTCATTTCGCAGGTCAAGGCCCTCCGCATCTGCACCTGGGTGGCCGTGATCGATTCGCTGCTGATCGTGCTCACTCCTCCGCAGGTGTCGGTGTGGTGCGTAGCGCTGCTGAGCTTCGCCTGCTCGCTGATGTATCCGGCTATATGGCCGCTCGCCATCGTGGACCTGGGCAAGTTCACCAAGAAAGGCTCCTCGCTGCTGGTGGCCTCCATCGGCGGCGGCGCCCTCATCCCGCTGCTCTTCGGTGCATTGAAGGACTGGCTGGGAATGCAGAACGCCTACTGGATCTGCCTGCCCTTCTACCTGCTGATAATGTTCTACGCCTACTACGGCTATAAGATACGCAAATGAAACGGTTGTGGATCATAGCGGCCGCCCTGCTGCTGGGCGCCGACCTGCTTGCCTGCACGACAGCCGTCGTGTCGGCCGGGGCCAGCGCGTCCGGGCGCCCCATGCTCTGGAAGCAGCGCGACGCCTCCGATCCCTACAACCGGATAGTCCACATAAAAGACGGCGTCCAGATAGCCTACACGGCGCTTTTTCCGACCAGCGACAGCCTCTGCACCCTTGCCTACGCCGGCATCAACGCCGCAGGCTTCGGGGTGATGAACAACCTGTCCTACAACCTGCGCCCGGATTCACTGGGCTTCGACACCAAGGCCGGGCCACTGATGGCGCAGGCCCTGGGCTGCTGCCGCACAGTCGACGATTTTGAGCGGCTGCTGCAGGAAAAAGAGCGCCCGATGCTGCTGAGCACCAACTTCGGCGTCGTCGATGCAGCCGGCGGCGCGGCGTATTTCGAGGTCTCTGACTACGACTACACCCGCTTCGACGTGGAGCCGGGCGGCTACCTTTTCCGCACGAACTACTCGCTGACAGGCGACCCGGAGCGCGGCCGCGGCTTTGCCCGCTACGAAACCATGGCCTCCCTGATGTCCTCCCGCAGCACCTTTGATCCGGAGTTCTTCTTCCGTATCGGCCGCAGCTACTACAACGGCGGCGACGATGCCCTCAAGGGGCTCCGGCGCGGCTGGCTCAACGAGCACGACTTCATTCCCAGGAGCACCACCACGGCCTGCGTGGTCATCGAGGCTCCCGGAGAAGGGGACGCTCCTGACAGCGGCCTGATGTGGTGCGCGCCGGGCTACACGCCGTGCTGCTATGCCATCCCCGTGTGGGTGGCGGCGGGGGAGGATATCCCTCAATGCCTCACAGGCGATTCAGAGGCCAACCGCCTTGCCGCTGCGCTCTTCCTGAGCATCCACTCCGACCGGGACGAGCTCAAGAAAGTCGATATAGCATCGCTCCGCAAGGTCATGCGCACCATTCGCAGGGCGGAGGGGCGGGAGTTCCGAAAGGGCCGCCGCCTGGACCGCAGGATGCGCCGCGCCGGCTTCGACAGGCCCGCCGTAGAGCGCTTCAACCACAAGTCTGATAATCGTTTCAAACGCCACAAACACAGATTCGCCCTATGAGTTTCACCCCCTGGACCCTGCTCGTCGATGTCGGCATCGTGTCGCTTCTGCTGCTTCTCGGGAAGCTGCTGAGGTCCAAGGTGCGCCTTATCCAGCGTTTTTTCATACCGCCCAGCCTGCTGGCCGGCCTCTTCGGCCTGATCCTTGGCCCGGAGGTGCTCGGCTGGCTGCCGCTCTCCGACAAGCTCGGCACCTATGCCGGCATACTCATCGCGCTGGTGTTCAGCTGCATACCCCTCACTTCCGGGGGCGTGCGCAAGGCCGACGGCGGGGCCCGTATCGGCCGCATGTGGGCCTATTCGCAGGCCGGCATGCTGCTGCAGTGGGCGCTCGGCGGCGCGCTCGGGCTCTGGCTGCTCAGCCGCATCTGGCCGGTGGACGGCTCCTTCGGCCTTTCTATGCCCGCCGGATTCTGCGGAGGCCACGGCACGGCGGCGGCGATAGGGGAGTCCTTCGCTTCCTACGGCGTCGAAGAGATGCAGTCGCTGGCGATGACGGCCGCGACCGTGGGTATAATCGCTTCCGTGGTCATAGGAATGTGGCTGATTTCGTGGGGCGCATCCCGCGGCAAGACGCAGTATATCTGCGCTTTCGAGCACCTGTCGCCGGAACTGCGGACGGGCATCCTGCCGCCCGACAAGCGCGTCAGCATGGGCAAGGCGTCGTTCTCCGCCATCTCGCTGGACTCGATGACCTTCAACTTCGCAGTGGTGGCCATGATAGCCCTAGGCGGCTACGGCCTCGCGAAGCTGATCTCGCTGATATGGCCCGCGCTGATGCTGCCGGTGTTCAGCTGCGCCTTCATCGTGGGCATACTCGTGCGGTGGATACTTGCCAGGGTGAAGGTTGAGGAGCATCTTTCAAAGCCCATCGTGGGGCACCTCAGCGGCGCTTTTACGGATTATCTGGTGGCCTTCGGCGTGGCTTCCATCAAGCTGGAGATAGTGGGCAAGTTCGTGGTGCCGCTGCTGATACTGCTGGCCGTCGGCCTGGTGGTGACGTTGTTCTACGTGTTCTGGGTGGGCAGCCGCATCCACAGGACTGCGCCCTTCGAGAAGTCGATCTTCACCTGGGGCTGGTTCACGGGCACGATGGCTATGGGCATAGCGCTCCTGCGCATCACGGATCCGGATTCGAAGAGCGGCTGCCTGGATGATTATGCGTTTGCGTATTTGTATATCGCGCCGGTGGAGATCGCGCTGGTGAGCCTTTCGCCGCTGGCGTTCTGCCACGGGCTCGGCTGGCTTTTCGTGGCCGTGTGCCTTGCCGCCGGTGCCGGAATCCTCCTCTTCAGCGGCATCAAAGGTTGGTTTAAATGAAAAAGATAGTATACATAATCGCGGCGCTGCTGCTGGTGTGCGCCGCCGCCCCAGAGGGCCTGGCCGCCCGAAAGAAGTCCGTGCGGAACACGCCCGCGGCTGGCCTGCAGTACCTGGACAGGAGTTTCTCCGTCTATGATGCGCTGCAGAAGCGCATCTGGAACTATGCTGAGACGGCCTACACAGAGGAGCGCAGCGCGGAGGAGCTGGCGTCCTTCCTGGAAAGCCGCGGCTTCACCGTGGAACGCGGTGTGGCCGGCATCCCGACGGCGTTCGTGGCCAGCTACGGAAGCGGCGCGCCCGTCATAGGCATGATGGCAGAGTACGACGCCCTTGCCGGCATGTCGCAGGACACGGTCCCATACCGGAAGCCGCTCGTGCCCGGGGCAAACGGTCACGGATGCGGCCACAACCTGCTCGGCACCGGCTCGGTGGCCGGAGCTGCCGCAGTGGCTGAATGGCTCGCCGAAGGCCGCCAGGGCACGATAAAGCTCTTCGGCTGCCCGGCTGAGGAAGGAGGGGGCGGCAAGGCCTACATGATGCGCGCAGGCGTTTTCGAAGGCCTGGACGCTATGCTGGACTGGCATCCCGACACCCGCAACACGGTGAACAAGCAGAGTGGTCTTGCCAACGTGCAGGTGCTTTTCAAATTCAGCGGCCGCGCTTCGCACGCTTCCGGAGCTCCCGAGGAGGGCCGTTCGGCGCTTGACGCGGTTGAGGCTTTCGACCATATGATCAATCTGATGCGCGAGCACGTTCCGCAGACGAGCCGCATCCACTATGTCATTACCGACGGGGGCAAGGCCCCCAACGTGGTGCCCGACAGGGCCAGCGTCAAGTATTACTTCCGCAGCCCCTCCCGCGAGGTGGTCAGGGAGCTGCTGGAGCGCGCCCTCGCTGCCGCTGAAGGCGCCGCGATGGGCACCGGCACGACCATGGATTACGAGCTGGTGTCAGGCAACTACGAGCGCCTGCCCAACGAGGCCATGTCGGAGCTGGTGAGCCGCAGCCTGGAGAGCGTCGGCGGCATCAAGCTCGATGCCCGCGAAATGGAGTTCGCACGTGCCGTGGCCGCCGAGTCCGGCGTCGATGCCGCGCTGATCGACCGTCTTTCGGTGGTGGTGCCGCCTGCCGACGAGGGCTACGAGGCCTACGTGTCCAGCGACGTCGGAAACGTGACCTGGGCGGTGCCCACGGGCAGTTTCCGCTACGCCTGCTTCGCGCCCGGCGGAGTCGGCCACAGCTGGCAGCAGGTGGCGTCCGGCGGCACTACGATAGGCACCAAGGGCGCCCTCGGGGCTGCCCGTGTGCTCTTCCTCTCGGCTTATGAACTCTACACGAAGCCCGAAGTGCTCGCCGCCGTGCGCAAGGAGTTTGAGGAGCGGCGCGGCCCGGACTTCCGCTTCGAGCCCCTGATGGGGAGCCGCCGCCCGCCTTTCGAGGCCCCGGCAAGCCTCTCGCCCGCTATGCCGGACGCTGCACTTTTCGCTTCCGAGGTCGCAGTCTCTCCCGTGGAGATTCCCGATATGCAGCGCAAGGCCCTGCTTGAAGCAGGCGGCAGCGAGCGGGCTGACACCCTTGGCTTGGACGTGTTCCTGCCCGCTTCCGGCATCACCGACCAGGGCTCTTCCGGCCGCTGCTGGTACTTTTCCACGGCCAACGTGCTCCGCGGCGACCTCCGTTTCTCCACGGTCTACGCCTACTTCTACGACATGATGGAGAAGGCCAACTTGTTCCTGGCCGGCGTCTGGGATCACCGCAGGGAGGCCCTCGACAGCCGCTGGAACGAGACGGCGTTCCGGCGCCCGACCTGGGACGGAGGACAGTTCATGAACGCCCTCTATCTCATTGAAAAATACGGCATTGTGCCTGAGGAGGCCATGCCCGGCACTCCCACCTCCACGGCCTCCGGGCCTCTGCTGCAGCAGCTCCGTGCGCTGCTTCGCTGCTACGGGCTGCGCATGCGCGACACCTCCGATCCTGAGTCGGTGCGCGCCGAGGCCCTCTCCGAAGCCTGGAAGGTGCTCGCCATGACCCTCGGGGTGCCTCCGGCTTCGTTCGAGTACGGCGGCCGCAGCTGGACGCCGGCCGAGTTCCGCGACTCTCTGGGCCTCGGCGGCCTGTCGGAGCGCTACGTGATGCTGATGAACGACCCCACGCGGCCCTACAACAAGGTGTACCGCGTTCAGGGCTCCAGGAGCGCTGCAGACGCGCCCGAGTGGGTGTTCCTGAACCTGCCGGTCGAGGAGCTTGAGAGGATAGGGCAGGCGTCGCTGAAGGGCGGCGACAAGTTCTACTTCACCGTGGACACATACCAGCAGGCGCTTGCCGACGAAGGTATCTACGACACCCGCCTCGCCATCGAGGGCGCGCAGGACGGCGGCCCATGGCACATGGACAAGCGGGAACAGTTCCTCAGCCGCAACGTGTCCTCGGCCCACGCCATGGCGATGTGCGGCGTAGAGACAGCCCCGGACGGCTCCGTGGTGCGCTGGATGGCAGAGAACAGCTTCGGCCTCGGACGCGGGCAGGACGGCTACATCCAGATGCAGGCCGAGTGGTGGCGCATGTATATGTTCCGTATGGCTGTGGATAAGAAGTACCTGAGCGATGAGCAGTTACGCCTTAGCTGCGGCACACCTGAGCTTATACCTTACTGGAACCTTTATTAGTATGTTTGAGTCCTTCATATCAGCCGTCAACGGCATCGTGTGGAGCCCCGCACTGGTGGTGCTCCTGGTCGGTGCCGGCCTGTATTTCACCGTGCGGACGCGCTTCGTGCAGCTGCGGCGTTTCGGGCTGATGGTGCGCTCGCTGTTTGCGCCTGCGCACAAGGAGGAGGACGGCAGCAAGAAGGGGATTTCGTCGTTCGAGGCGTTCTGCGTGGCCCTTTCCGGGCGCGTGGGCACCGGCAACATCGTGGGAGTGGCTACCGCTATCGCCCTGGGTGGCCCGGGGGCTGTGTTCTGGATGTGGATTATCGCCTTCTTCGGGGCCTCGACGGCTTTCGTGGAGTCGACGCTGGCGCAGATGTTCAAGTTCCACCACGACACCGGCTACCGCGGCGGGCCTTCGTGCTACATCGAGAAGGGGCTGAAGTGCAAGTGGCTGGCGGTGCTGTTTTCGGTGCTGTCGCTGGTGGGTTACGGCCTGCTGCTGAGCCCCGTGCAGTCCAACGGCCTCACGTCGGCGCTCGGCAACGCTTTCAGCTTCCCGCCGCTTGCCTGCGGCCTCGGGCTCGCGTTCCTGCTGGGCCTCGTGATTATCGGGGGCATCAAGAGCATTTCGCGGGTGGCTTCAATCGTGACGCCGTTCATGGCGCTGGGGTATATCGTGATTACGTGCATCGTGATTGCGAACCATATCGAAGTGGTGCCGGGAGTGCTTAAAGCAATAGTTACCAATGCTTTCGGCATTCAGCCGGTGGCGGGCGGCATCCTGGGCTCCACCATTATGATGGGCGTGAAGCGGGGGATTTTCTCCAACGAGGCGGGCCAGGGCGGCGGTGCTATTGTGTCGGCGTCGGCGTCGGTGTCGCATCCTGCCAAGCAGGGGCTCGCGCAGGCGTTTTCGGTCTATGTGGACACGCTCCTTATATGCACCGCTACGGCCCTGATGATCCTGTGCTCAGGCAACTATAACGTGCTGGACGCGAAGACTGGGGAGGTTCTGGTGGCTAACGCCCCGGAACTGGGCGCCAACTACGTGGGGTACACGCAGGCGGCGGTGGATTCGGTGGTGTCGGGCTTCGGAAGCGCTTTCGTGGGGATTGCGCTGCTGTTTTTCGCCTTCACGACGATTATGGCTTATTATTTCTACGGCGAGTCCAGCATCATCTACCTGTGCTCCGGGAAGGGCGGCGCGGCGAAGGGGGAGAAGGTGCTGATATGGCTCTACCGTATTGCGCTGCTGGGTATGGTGGTGTTCGGCTCGCTGAAGGAAGCGGGCGTTATCTGGCAGATGGGCGACATCGGGGTGGGGCTGACCGCGTGGATAAATGTGATTGCACTTATAGTATTGTGCCCTATGGCAATACGGGCTTTAAAAGAATATGAAAAGAGTTAGTTTCCTGAAGCTGTTTTTCGGCTTCCTGCTTTTGACTGCGGCCCTTTCGTTCGCCGCCCCCGATTCCCGTGTGCCCGATCCGTCGTCGCACCATCTGAAACCGTCGATCAACCGTCCGAAGATCAGTCCATACTGGGGCTGCAAAAACTATGGCAAGCACATCGCCGTGTTCGGAGGCTCGCTCTCCGTGCGGCCGGAGTCAGATGCGGCGAAGCAGATCTGGGCAGACCTGCTGGGCGCTGAGGTCACGACCTACGGAGTCGGCGGGGCCGGCTTCGCTTTGAGCAAGGGCTATTCCATTCAGCGCCAGGTGGATACGGCGGGTGTCCACGACGTCTATGTGCTCTGGGCTTCTACCAACGACTTCATGGGCAACAAGGAATGCGGCAGCTGGAAGGATTACACTGAATACGACAACTACAACGAGTCGCGGCGCGACACCCAGTGCGGCGGCATCAACTACTGCATACGCAAGCTGCGCGAGAAGAACCCCGATGCGGAGATTTATTTCTTCACCTCGCTGCGCTTCTTCAAGCGTGATTCCGGCTACAATCCCTTCTCGAAGGACACCAACACCATCGGCAAAACCTTCGCCGACTACGTCAAGGCACAGATTGAGTGCTGCCGCTACCACGCCGTGCCTGTGCTCGACCAGTTCAGCCTGCAGGGCGTCGACATCCACAACTATTCCGGCTTCTACGAGAGCGACAAGCTCCACATGACCACCGAGGGCTACCGCCGCATCGGCCCCGTCCAGGCCTCTTTCCTCGCCAACGGCAAATAGTTTGGAATTTATATAAAAATACTTATCTTTGCAGTCCCGTTTGACAAAGCGTGGTGTGATTGGAGAGGTGGGTGAGTGGCTGAAACCACCGGTTTGCTAAACCGACGTACGGGTCATTCCGTACCACGAGTTCGAATCTCGTCCTCTCCGCAA
>JAILIM010000016.1 GCA_024695285.1 Bacteroidales bacterium | reverse complement strand
TCCATCAAACTAGCCTGCTCGCTGGACGAGAACCCCGGGGAAGTCACGTTCTCCGTGACCGACACCGGCCCCGGAGTGCCGGCCGAGCATGCCGAAGCCATCTTCGACCGCTTCACCAAACTCAACGAATTCGTGCAGGGCTCCGGCCTCGGGCTCAGCATCTGCCGCGACATCGCCACCCGCATGGCAGGGCGCGTCTTTCTCGACACCTCCTATCCCGGCCCCGGCGCCCGATTCGTGTTCGTCCTTCCCCTCAACCCTCCCGCAAACCAATAAATCACCATAAAATGACTCCGTTATACGCACAAGAGCACGATTACTCCAAGTACCTCGTACTTGCGGTCGACGACATCCCCCTGAACCTTCTCCTCGTCCAGAAGATGCTCGGACGCTTCAATTTCCGCCTGAAGACCGCCGCCAACGGGCAGCAGGCCCTGGATTCCGTGGATGAAGAGAAGCCGGACCTCATCCTGCTCGACCTCATGATGCCGGGCATCGACGGCTTCGAAGTGATCCGCCGCCTGCGCGCCAACCCCGCCACCGCCGACATCCAGATAGTCATCCTGTCGGCCCTCAACTCCAACGAAGACATCGTGAAGGGGTTCAACGTGGGAGCCAACGACTTCATCATGAAGCCCATCATCATGGAAAAGCTGCTCAGCACCGTCGTGACGCAGATGCAGCTCGTCGAGGCCAGGAAGAAATAGAACAGCGCCCGTAGAATGCGACGAATCAGCCAGCTGCTTTCCTCGGCAGTCCTGCTCCTGCTGCTCTGCGGCCCGTGGTGCCGCGGCCAGATCGTCAACCGCCTGAAGGTGGACGACGACACGTTCCAGCGCTACGCGTGGGGGCGCATGCAGCAGTTCAACCCCGACAATCTCCCGCTTGCCGACTCCCTCTACAGGGTCGGCGAGACCTACCAGAATTTCCGCTACACGTGCCTGGGGCTCGCGCTCGAGTTCCCGGTGCGTTTCGCGCAAGGCGACTATGAGCGCATGGACGCCGCCGTCGGGGAAATCAAGCAGATGCTTGAAAAACGCAAGGACACAAGGGCTTTCTACTACCCCATCATCCATGAATACTGCCAGTTCCTGCTCCACATCGGGCGCGCGTCCGACGCCATGCTCGAAGCCCGGGCCATGGACCGGAGCGCAAACGCGGAGAAAAGCGCCCTCGGCAAGATGTACGCCCGCCGCATCATCGGCCTCATCCAGAGCTACCGCACGAATTCCTATCTCGCCATCCACAATTTCACCCGCGCCGCCGACTACTGCAAGGAGGCCAGGGCCGAGCAGGAGCTCCCAAATCTCTACATTCTGATTGCGCAGGAGTACATAAAGGAAAAGGACTTCGCGAAGGCGGAGGAGTTCTGCGTCAAGGCCGAAGACTACCGGCAGTTCTTCCCGTCGCTGCGCGTCAAGACCCTGATGACGCGCGCCTACCTTTTCAACGCCAAGCAGGACTGGAAGAGTTTCTGGCGCACCTACGACGAGCTGGTCGGCGATCCGCTCTACAAGGTGCAGGCCGACGGCAATTCCCGCTTCCAGATGGATGTGGCCTACCTGCAGTCGCGCGGACTCTTCGAGGAGGCCCTCGCCAAGGCCGATTCCCTGAGCTCGGCCCGCGACCGCCACGAAAAGAAACACGGCATTTTCGCCGCCCAGGGCCGCTTTGAGCCGGCTTACGGGGAGCTGGCAAGCCTGATGTCCGAAAAAGATTCGATCTACATAAGGGTGCAGAACGAAGACATGGCCATACTCGACGCGGAAATGAACAACGCCCAGCTGCGCCAGGACGCCGTGCGCCTCAAGGCCCAGAACCAGATGACCATCCTGCTGGGCTTCCTCGTGATGTTCGTGATTGCGTTTTTCGCCATTCTGTTTTCCCAGTGGCAGCTGAAACAGAACCTCGACGAGATGCGCCGCAAGAACAACCAGATGCTTGCGGACCGCCGGGCTTTCCAGGCGGCCATGGACGCCAAGGAGTCCGAGAACTCCTTCCAGTTAAAGATACTCCAGAACAGAACCACAAATGTCCTCACCGGTTATGAAGATATCCTCAATCTTTAAGAATCATCGCAGCGAACTGCTCGCTCTCGTCATATTCCTCGCCGGATCGGCCCTCGGCATGCTCGGCATCATCCAGAAGGTCCCGCTTCTGCTGGGCATACTCGGTATAGTCATCCTTGCATCCGGCCTGTTCCTGTTCTGTATCAGCTATACTTCGGAGAAGGTTTACAAGGATTATTACAAAGACAGCTATGAGATCGAGCACGAGACCATCGAGGAAGAAATCCGCAAGTCCATGCGCTATCACCGCTACCAGGAGGCCGTCATCGCCCGTTACGAAAGCGCCTGCCGCGACCTGGGCCTCGTGGACGAGCAGAAAGACTGGCTCCTCGACCTCCTGATGGCCGAAAAGAACAAGGTTGACGCTCAGCTGGAGGCCGAGGGCGGCGGGCACATCTAATTCATTCGCTTATAATGACAGCTTCGCCCTCCTTGGATTGACGTCTCTGTCATTCTGAGGAGGGCGAAGCCCGACGAAGAATCTATTTAAGGCCTAAGCCACCAGCCGCTACAGCATTTCCCAGTAACCGTAGTTCACCGTGACTGAGGTCAGTCTGTTGCGATTATTGTACTGATTGCTGGTGGTACAGGCCATGGTAACGGTAACAGTATTGTCTCCATTGCCATCACCAGTGGAAGATGACGTCCAGGATGTCTTGGTGGACAAAGTGCTGGAGCCGCTGACATCACCAACTACGGTCACATCCTGTGCCTGGTAGTTGGTTCCAGAGTATACCATCGTTATGCTCGTTATTCTGGCTTCTTCATAATTTGAAGGTGCAGTAACTGTGAATGAGCCACTGAGATACTGCCACCCCCAGTTATATGCACGGTTGCCCATCTGCTGATAATAGTTGTTGTTGCCACCTGCGCGTACGGTATTGCTGAACACAACATTCTGCGGTGCCGTGGTGTAAGAAGGATTGTTGCCGCTACTTGTCTTCAGGTTGATGGTGTAACTTCCAGTCCTCCAAACGAAATCCGTACTGTTCGCTTCAACCTCACGGTACAGCGGCTCGCCGCTGGATCCGTTGGCGCTCAGTGTTATGGAATAAGAGCCATTATGCTGGCCCGCCGCCAAAGTGCTGAGCGGCAGAGTGACCCTCTGGCCGGCTACACCTCCACTGCGGGAGTATGTGTATGTGTACAAACCGCTGCCTTGGTCTACAACAGACCAGGGGCTGTTGGTGTTCTGCGGCCTAAGGCCTTCCAACTGCACGGTGATGGTCCTGGATGTGGCTGTGTCTTCTTCATCCAGATAGAATGAGCAGTTAAGCGCCGTGTTGGCAGCAGCAGCGTAGTTGCTGAAGCGTACACGCGAGAAATTATAAATCGAATAATTCTCGAACGGAGCGGAGCCAAGATTGAAGTATTCATTGGATACGTATATCGTGCTGGCGCTATCGTCCATATTCGTCTTGAAATGGCAAGTGAATGTCTTGCCGCCGCTCTGGTTCTCTGCCTTGGCGGTGTACTCGTCATAAGACAGGGTATAGTTGTAGTGGAAGGTCTTTTTCCCGGTCTTGCCCGTGCAGATGCTGAAACCGCTTTCGACGGGAAGGTTATCGTCCGGATATCTGGTTGTGTTGGGCGTAATGCTAAGCTTGTCGGACTCAATCTCGAAGACCAGAGGGAACATGGACTCAGGCAACTGGGTCGGGATAGAAATATTCACATTCACGCCTTCACCGGCAAGGTCTTCCACTGCATTGACAGGAAAATTGGGATCAGGGTTGTCGGCAACGCAGGTAACTGTCATATTCTGGTGCTCCATCAGGTAGAATTTCACATCTCGGGAAATTGACCTGAACGCATCTATCATACCCTTGATCTGTATCACCTGTTCGGCACGGTCGATATTTGAAGGCACGTTTGTCGTGAATTTGATGGTTCTGTATCCTTCGGCATCGTTGCTGGCGTTGCCGTTGCCCATCACTTTTATGATACCGGTGGCCGACGAGCCCAACGTCACTCCCGTCTGTGAACTGATCGAAGAATCCAAAGTGCTCGAAATGACATTGATCGGGGATCCATTGGTTGCATTGTTGACGGTGATGACAACCGAGCCGCCTTCGCTTTCGAGACTGTTGTCAATCACGTTGTCGCCTTCCTCGATATCAGGTATGAATTTATACTTGAGTTCAACCTCCATCTGCTGGTCAACGAATGTCCTCTCCACGTAGCTGACGGCGATTCGGCCGTAGCCGTTGGAAATATCGGTAAGGCCCTGGGTCTCCTGGGAGGCGGAAATGTCGCCGCTACCGCCGGTAGAACCAGCTTCGGCCGGGGTTGACGCGCCGGCTTTGGACACGCCGGTGATACGCAGGTGGTAACGGAAATTACGCAGGATTGCATAATACCCGTCGTCATCCATAAGGTCTATCTTGTAGTATCCGTCAACAGCCTGGGAGGCAGGAACGAGCCAGTTGTCGGGATTGCCGGGATATTTGTTGGCTCCCGCAGCATTCTTCCAGTCATTCATTGTCTTTCCGGACTGGAAATCGCGGAACTTGCCATGGATAATGATATACGTAGGAGAATCGCTGCTGGCGGAAGGCTTTGGACGCTCGAACATATATATACCTCCGGTGACGTTACCCTGGCCATCCTTGCCGCAGGGATGGAATGTGACGGTCGCCGGGTCTGAGTTGATGTACTGCATGCTATCCGGCGAATAACCAGGATAGTGGGCCTTGAGCTGAGCGTAGGTGGAATCCTTGTAGCTCGACATAAACAGGCTTCGCGTCGCGTCGTATGGCGCCACGCTGCCGCGGTCCGGCATATTCACGATAGCCATCGTGGTATTAGGATCCAGAGTGAGCTGGGGCGTGGTGGACTCTACCGACATCTTTGCAAAATTGCGGAGCATGGGAAGACCGGGGCGGCCTTCGCCACCGCAGAAGGCGTCTGTCACCTCATCGGTGACCATATAATAATTACCTTCCTTGACATAGACCATGGACTGCACATCAGGATCGTCGTCGTACTCCATCTTGAGCGCTATGCCGTTGGGCAGGGTGAAACGGGCCCAGTAGGCATCTTGATTGCCGGTAGTGTACGCCGAACCGCACATCACTATGCCCTCGTACTTCCAGGGAAGATTGGCGTCGCAGTTTGCTATGACATTAACTCTCAGGTTCTTGCTGTCCGTGAGGGATAGCTTGACGTCGAATGTGTATAAGGTGGAACTGCCGTTGGTTACTGCAGACTGGACATTTTCTGCGTCCACGACTTCCTTCAGGAAGCCGCTGCTTCCGAACACGGCGACACGGATAATGCTGATGCTGGGAAGGTCAGCCATTGCCTTGGTGCCCGGGGCAACGGGGAATACGGCACTCATACGGACGAGCGCCTTGCCTTCGGTGGGATACTCGGGAACGTCGCCCTTGAACGGATCCACAGGATTCTCTTTGACGCAGCCGGCAAAAACCGCAAGCAACGCCAGAAGGAATGCGTAAAGTATGCTTCTTTTCATATGCTCTTGGTTTTATCTTGCAATGTCGCCCCAGGTAGGGGTTGTTTTACTGACTTGTGAAACGTCGTTGCCGTTAAGTGTCATTCCGCTCCAATACCAGTCGTCATACACGCAACGCACGTATTTGGTTCCGGTGGGCGTAGAGTAGTTCATTTCGGGAGGGTCGTTGTTGGTGTTGTTTACGGTCACGTATCCGTTGTTGCACCAATAGTCGGTCGTGCCGTTATCGCCGCCGCCGAGCAGACGTTCAATCTTGTCGTCTGCGTTCAGTTTGGCGATGTACATAACCTCCGCAACCGTGGGAAGCCTCCATCTGCCCATAGGGTAGCCGAATTCCTGGTAGGAAGCGCAGCGACGGAATGCATTGGCATAGGTCATAGGCTGGGTTGCACCGCGGGAAGAGGCAATCCTGAACTTGGGGGCGATGATATTGTTTGCTTTTGAAGTATGGTCTACAGGATAATAATATGAGAGCTGCCTCGTGGTGCCTTGCACCGACGTGACGTTGGCGCTCCACTCTGTCGCCGCCGCCCCTGTGTTGTTGTTGTTCGGCCAGTTGGCGTTGAGATTGTCGATTTCCATAACTCTCGGATCCCCAAGCATATAGCTTGAATTTGACGGAAGGACCGTGGTCTGGATAAGGACCATATTGTAGTTGTTGTTGGAACTGGAACCTGAACCGGGAGCGGAGCCAAGGTAATATGTGCCGCCAGAATTTCCTACCGAACTGTTGTTGACATACGCATTGTACGGAGAGCTTGTTGAAGTGTTCCTCTCCAGATCAATCATGATTGCAGGGTACTGATGGATAGTGATGATCTTGTAATAATCAGTGGCGTCCTTCTGCTGGAGCCTGAAGGTTATTAAGAATTCAGAGGTATCGTAGTTGCTGGTCGATGTGTCGTTGTTGAGCGTGTGGGTGAACTTGATGTGCGCTCCGCCCACGGAGGAAAGCTCCAGATTCGGGGTAAACGACCGGGCCTGCTTGGATGTTCCGGAGAAATCGTAATAAGTGCCGGAGACATTAACGATCTCACAAGGGTCGGATGTGTTGTACGGGATAGAGAGTTCGTCGATGTTGAACATCTCGTACTCATCCTTGTTGATGAACAGGTAGCGTGCGCCTTTGATTTCGGCTTCCTTGTCGGAGTCGTTGACGCCAGGCTCAGTGCCGCTGCCGCTGCTGGCTGCGTCGCGTTCCTGCCAGTCGACCACATAATACTTGCCCCTGATGATGCTTTCGCCGCCGTCCGTGTCGCTGCCGAGCACGCCGACATTCAGCACAATCTTATACCAGTTGTTCCTGATGAACTCAGCGTGGGTGCCGTCGATGGCATCGCCGGGGCAGTAGATACGGTAGTAATAGTTCTTGGATGCGCTTCCGTAGGATATGCCTCCGGTGCTCACGCCCGGCTGGCGATCCCAGGGAATCATGAGCTTGATGTAGGGTTCGGTCTCGGAGCCGTACTCCCAACTGATCGGGTTTGTATAGAACGGAGCCTCGCAGGGAGTGAACTGCCCTTCGTGAGTCACCTCTGTGTAGTCGGTTACGTCGCCGTTGCCATCCAGTACCGGGTTGAAGGTGCTGTAGCTGTGGATTTCCGTACGGGTGTCGCTGAACTCCATGGTGGGATACTGCATGAGAGGTGAACTTGCAACAGGCTGGCCGCTTACCTGGCCGGTGATGGCGGTGTTCACAAGATAAACCTGCATCTGCGAGGGACGGGGGATCCAGACTTCGTTCCTGACGTCGGACACACCATTGATTACCACAGTGTTGGGTATAGTGACGGATTCCTCGAGCCTGACCAGAATGGTGATTTTGGCAGCAACCCTTTCCAGCGGAATCCTGGCAGACACCACGTTTGTGGCGCGCTTTTCGATGGGGCCCACACGGAAGGCTCCGTTGGTGGACATGAGGAAACTGTTCTGGGTAGTAAGGATATTGCCGGTCTGGCTGTCGGTGTCCAGGTCCCTGGTCAGAGCCTCAAGCTCGGCTACAGAGGTATGACTGAGGTTTTCTGTGGCGGCCTCGGGAATGATGCGAGGGTGGTTTGCGATTGCGTAAACCTTGAAATACCTTGAACTGCCGGGGCAGAGTACTGTGTTTACTATGTCGTCGGTGACGGGGACGGAATAGACCCTGGTGTTAGCGACTACGTTGGAGAGATAACCATGCATTACGGCATCGCTGCCGGTGCCGTTGTCTGGGTAGATAAAGTATTCCACAGAATTCAGTTTGTTCTCGTTGAGGCTCGTTACGCCTGCGGAATCAATCTTTGCCTTGGACTCGGGGAAGTCCCCGAGGCTGAAGCGCAGGTTGATACCGGGAAGCATTTCTTCTTCGGAAGGGATTATCCTTTCGATGCACGCCCCGGACAGAGCCGCCGCTATTATCAGTGCGAATATGACAGTGTATCTCTTCATGCGCTTAAGTAACTTTCTACGGGAATTCTACGATGAATCCGTCCCTGTTGATTTCTGAATCGGCAGAGGAGTCGCGCCCGTTGTTTCGAACTGCGAAGTGAAGGAAGCACCGGCTGCCGTGTGCAGGTGTTCCATTGGGCCTTATGGACAGAGTGATCTTTCCTCCGTTGCGAGAGGGATTGATTGTGATGGACTCTGTGCCACCATATATTTCATCTCCGCTCTGGAGGCTGACTATGAAGTCGTCCGCATTTCCGCCAAGTCCGACAGTCAGTGTGGCGTTGACGGGAGTGAAAACCTTGAACGTTCCGGTGGCAATGTAGGATCCTGCGGTAGATGACGATGTCAGCTTGACTACCGCGTGATTAGCGCCGTTGAAATTCTCGGTGCCGCCGTCGATATATGTATTCAGTGTGAATTTGAGCTGGGTGGCGGAGATGGCGTCGCTCTCGTAGGACATCGGGTACTTCTCGAACTGCCAGTCCTTTATGGTGAAGCTGAGGCCGATCTGCTTGTTGAGGAACTGCAGGGCCAGGTTGGTCTTCCGTCCGGCGGCGATGAACGAAGGACTCTCTGAGATAGAGGGGAACTTGATGGTGAGGGTTTTCCTTGCCTGCGTGCCGACCTTGCAGTCTATGGCTATGAGGGGTGCGCTTGCGCTGTAGACGGGGTTGCCGTCTCCGTCGTAGGTGGTGCCTGTGGGTTCCAGCGTCGACCTAAGCATGGGCCATGCGAGGTAGTAGGACGGATCCGAATCGCCTGTCAGTTCCGCGCCGGTGATGGCGTCATAAGTCTTGTCCGCCAGAGTGGCGTGGTGGCGGTTGTAGAGCGTGATCGGCGAGCTCAGTTTGTTGGGAAGGTATGCCGAACCGCTTGCGGTGGGTTCGGGATAGCTCAAGGACACGTTGCCGGAAAGGTCGCCGTAATCAAGCGTCACCGAATTGGTGTTGGGGAAGTTACGGAAACTTACTCCATACACGATGACGTCCAGGTCGGAGTTATTGCTGATACTCAAGCCTATGGCTCCGAAGAGATGCTTCATAGGCAGATTGACCCTGTCCGGGATTCCGTCGGCAACCGCAACGTTGACTATGTCGGAATACAGGAAGTCGTATTGGGGAGAATCCACAGTGATGCTGGAGCCCAGGCTGGCGGTGTGGACTCCGGTGGATTCGTTGAAGTTGGTGCTGTACGTAGAAAAGCAGGAAGACGTGTTGAGGGTGGATGCATCGTGGCCGTCCGCAAGCATCCAGCCAAAGAATCTGTGCGTACCGGTGCGGGTCCAGCGATAGGACGTGGGGGAGGCAACGTTGCCGAACAGCCAGGTCCATGGCGTGGCATCCGACTTATACGTGAGCGAGTTGGAGAAGTACTGGAACTGTTCTCCGTTTGTGTGGCCGGAAATGGATCCTGTATAATCGCTGACGTAATCGTATGTCTGGAAGGACGTGCCGTTCTGGGTAAGGTCATTCCTGCCCAGCAAGGCCTTGGTGGAGCCGCTATCTTCTGTCGCATCGAGGTGTATGTACTCATCGGCATAGGACGGGTCGTATTGGCCCCTCCATTCACAGGCAGTGAGTACGAGCGTCGCGAGCGACAGTATGCAGAAAATTCTTTTCACGTTCTTATATATAATACTGTTTGGCGGCCCGGAAGGGTTTCACCCCTGCCGGGTCAAAGGGTCTAGATGTTGATGGTTGCCACCACACCGACGTTGTCCCAACCGTTCACGGCAGGGTCGAAGGTGATGATTGCATCCGTCAGGTCGGGATTGTTGGGGTCCACGGGGTTGCCCGGATCGATGGGGCTGCCGCCGTTACCGTTGCTGGCGGTAGGGGCCACGGTGATCTTGTAGGTGATGACCTGGTTCATCTGCCATGCTGCAAGGCTCGCGAGATAGAGGTCGGCGCTCTTGGTGAAGGTCTCGTTCAGGAAATCGACACCGTTGCGCTTGGTGGCCACTGTCATGCCCACGTTGATCTTCTGCTGGCCGACGGCAAGGGCCTGGGGCAGCACGAAGAATTCAGCGATGGCGTCATACTCGTTGCCGGGGGTGACAGCACCGGAGAAGGAACCGTCCTTGCTGGTGGTGGCGCCGTCGGGAGTCCACACGAAGTAGCCGTCTGCGTTGGCAGGCTTCTCCCATGCGACGAGGCCGCTGGCAGGAGTTCCGGCGAGATTGAGGGTGCAGTCACCGGCCTTGTAGAAACCGCTGAGGGACAGGCTGTTGATGCTCACGGCCCAGTCGGTGACGGTGCCGTCGGCTTCCTGCTTGTGGTTGTAGGCGAGCTCCACGATCACCTTCACCTTTGCGAGGGCGTGGTGGAACACGGTCGGCACGCCGGTGTAGCCGTTGATGCCGTCGGATGCCTCATCCACGTTGTCGGTGTAGCCGACAGCCTTGTCGGCGTACATGATGTCGGTCTGGCCGGCCTCAACGTCGATTCCGGTGTACTGAATCTGATTCTCGGAAATAGCTATACCCGTCATGTTGTAGGGGTAGTAGCACTGGAAGTCCACGGTGGTGTTCTTCGGCCAGTAGTAGGTGGTAGAAGGTTTCCACTTGGTGGTGGAAGAATTGAAGGAGACCTCTTCGTTGTCCATGAAGTAGGTTCCGACGGTACCTGCAGCCCATGCATAGGCGCCGAAGGTTTCGGAGGTGGGGAACACGGTGCCCTCGATTCCGACCTTGGTCACGTAAGATGCGGTCTGGAAGGAAACCTCGCGCTGAGCGGGGGTGTTGACCTGTACCTTGGTGCAGGCGACAGTCAGCAATGCTGCTGAAAGAACGATTGCAAAAAGCTTTTTCATATCGATAATTATAATTTGATTTCAGTATTGACGGTGACTTGCTCCCAGCCGGCAACGGCGGGATCGAACAGAATGGTCGTCGGATCTTCGGACGATCCGCTGCTCGTGCTCGGGGTCAGGATGAACTTGTAGGTGATGTTCTGGTTGATGCCCCAGGCGGAGAGGGACGTGCTGGAAAGGAGTGCCGGTACGTCGATGGCGGTCTCGGTGAGGATGAGCTTCTCGCCGTTGCCGTCGTTCTGGTCGCGGTAGGTCTTGATGGTCACGTTGAGGGTGACGCCCTGGCCTTCATTCAGGGCCTGAGGGAGCACCATCACGTTGGCATCCAGATCCTGGAGGGAAGTGGTCAGGTTCGTGAGGCCGGACACGTTCAGGTCGAACGTGGAGTTGCTGCCATCGTTGGTCCACACGTTGGAGGCGGGCTTCTTCCAGGTGCCGTCGGTGTTCAGGGTCAGGGCCAGGGTACCGGTGGTGCGGATGCCATGGAGCTGGATGCTGTTCACGGTGATTTCCCAGCGGGTGATGTCACCAGTGGAGGCCGTTTTCTGGAGGTAGGCGGCCTTGATCTGGAAGCTCACGCGGGCAAGGGCGTGGTGGAACAAAGTGGGCACACCATTATAATAATAAGTATTGGAGTTGCCTGTCAGGCCGCTCACCTTGTCGGCGTACATCACGTCCACGCTGCGGTTGACGTTGACGTTCCACAGCGGATAGTTGATAGTCGTCTCGGTGATCACAGGAGCCGGGGCTGCAGTGCCGTCCGCCGTGTAGGGGGAGTAGCATATGAAGTCCAGGGCGCCGGACTTGGGCCAGTAATATGTGGTGCCGGCAGGAGCCCAGCGGTTGCCCGCGCTATCGTAGGCAACTTGCTGGTTCACCATAAAGGTGTTGTTGTCGGCGGGGTCATCGCCCTTGAACCATGCATAGGCGCCGAAAGGCACGCCGGAATAGGTGTCCTTGTAGTCGGTGTTAGCCCTGGTCATGGCCTGGTGGCTGGCGACCTGGAAGGTAATCTCCTGGCTGGGGCCTCCGATTTCTGTTTTGGTGCAGGCGGCAAGTACTGCAAGAGCCGCGACTGCGAGAAGGATTCTGGTCTTCATCTGTTTATGTTGTTTTATTTGTTTCCTTGCACCCGGAGGAGAGATCAGTCTCCGCCGGGCAATATATAATGGCATTATGAAATTAACAAACAGTCAATATCATTAAAGTTGGATGGTTGCGTTTGCATCCACGGGGATCCAGTCAGCAACGGCAGGGTCGAAGGTGATGATAACATCGTTCGGGGTGTCATAGTCGGATACGTAAGCAACCGGCTTGATGTTGATGGTGTAGACGATGTTCTCGTTCATCTGCCAGGCCTTGAGGCTGGAGATGTCCTTGATGTCGATCGTGGGGGTGAAATCCTCGTTGATCTCCTTTCCGTTGGAGAGGGTGGTCTTGATGTGGACGGTGAGCTTGATCTGCTGGGCGCCTGCCTCGAGAATCTGAGGCATCACATAGCCGGATGCTGCTGCAAGATCCTGGGCCGTGGTGGTCAGGATAACGCCGGAGGGATAGGTAGTGGCATCAATAAGCTCTTGCTCTGAGGTAGTGCCGGAGAGATTTTTCCAGACATTGTAGGTCAGGTACTGAGGAATCGAAGGATCAGAGCCGTCATAGGCAGGATTGGCAACCTGGGTCTCGGGCTTGTCCCAGCTCTTGCCGTCGCTATTGAGTGCAAGGGCGCAGTCACCGGTGGTCTTGAAGCCGCCGATCTTGGCGCTGGTCACCTTGACCTCCCAACTGGTGGTAGTGTTGGTGGTAGGGTCCGTGTAGGTGATGAAGTTAGCCTTGATCTTGAAGCTGAGCTTGGCAAGGGCGTGACGGAACACTGTAGGTACTCCGGAGAAGCCGGAATCTGCGGTGTCGCTATCGGTCACTTCGTTAACGTTGGAAGAGCAGGTGGCCCTGTCGGCATACATCAGATCGGTAGAACCTGCGGTGATGCCGGTGTAGGTGATGCTGTTCTTGGTGATAGCAGGGACGGTTCCTGCGGTGTCGGAAGTACCCTCAAAAGGAGAGTAGGAGATGAAGCTGATGGAGCCGGTCTTGGGCCAGTAGAAAGTGTGGTCCACGGTCTTCCACACACTGCCGACCTTGTCAACCTTTTCGTTGACCATGAAGTCGTCGGTGTTGTTGAACCAGGCGTAGGTACCGAAAGCTCCGTTGCTATAGACAGAGCCGGTAGCCTTCGTCAGGCTGTTGGCAACCTCAAAGTTGATCTCACGCTGGGCGTCCCCTGTGGGATTAACTTTGGTACAGGCCACTGTGGCAGCCACGGCAGCGGCTGCGATTAACAATAACTTTTTCATATGCATATAAAGTTTTTTTTCATTGAGTACTGACTACGGAGATTAACCACCATAGGTGTAGGAAGGCTCATCTGACTCAGGAACCCAGGTCTCGACGGCAGGATCGAAGAGGATGGTTCCGTTGGGCTT
>JAILIM010000107.1 GCA_024695285.1 Bacteroidales bacterium | reverse complement strand
CTCAATTTCTTCAGACAGTTTGATATCTAAAGCCGAAGCGCCCACGCAGATGCGGTATTTACCGGCATCGCCGACCCAACTGTGGGAAGCGACGTCGTAGTGGGAGAAAACGGAAGCGGGCAGCAGGACGGTCACTTTCTTGCTTTGCTTGGGAGCGACGCGTACCTTTTCAAAGCCCTTGAGTTCCAGATCCGACATGGCAATCTTGGCATCCTGGGCCGAAATATAGACCTGGGCCACTTCGGCGGCCTCCATCTTGCCTTTGTTGGAAACGGTAAAACTCACCTCGATTCCCTCCTGGATGTTCTTGACCGAAAGATCGGAGTAAGCAAAGTCGGTATAGGTGAGGCCATAGCCCATCGGGAACATCGGCTTCACGTCAAAATGCTTCATGCCGCGATAGCCCAGGAAAATGCCTTCACTATATTCGATAAAAGGATATTGGGAATAGCGTTTGGCCGTCCTTTCGCCATAGGGCTTGGAAATGACGTAATTGGGATAAGCGGGATTGGTCTCCAGCGAGCCCCAGAACGTAAAGGGCAGCCTGCCGGAAGGGGAAACCTTTCCGGAGAGAATGGAAGCAAGGGCCGTTCCGCCTTCCTGTCCGGCGTACCAGGCCATCACCAGCGCGTTCACCTTGCCGATCCAGGGATTGACGTCCACCTCGCCGCCGGAATAAATCACGGCCACGGTATTGGGATTGGCGTCGGCCACGGCGCAAATCAGGTCGTTCTGCTCCTGGGAGAATGCGTAAGGCCGGTCGAAATCCTCGCCTTCCGTATCGTAATTGAAGCCGGCAGCCACCACGACGGCACCCGCCTTGCGGATTTTCTCATAATCCGGCGCCTTCCAGTCCATCAGTTCCACCTTGTAGCCTTTTCCCAGTTTGGAAAGACCGGCATACAGGGTAATGTTCCTTCCCTCGATCGGGTCCATCGCACCGCTGCCGCCGCCATAAGGGACGATGTCGGCGTTGGGACCGAGGACGATGAGGGTCTTTTTGGAAGGTTTGAGCGGAAGGATGCCGTTGTTTTTCAGCAGCACGGGGCCTTCCAGCGCCGCCGCGAGGGCGTTGGCGCGGGATTGGTCGCAATCCTCCGGAATGCTTTCATCCTTCGCGGAATTGTCCAGGAAACCATAGGCAATCACGGTCTGGAGGATATGCTGGCATTTTTCATCAATCCAGCTTTCCTCGATAACTCCGCTATCCAGCAGCCTCTTGGCATTTTCGTAATTCATCACATAGCCGCGCGGCATCTCGATATCCAGCCCGCTGCCGAAGCAACCGATGGCACTGTAGGTAGAGGTCCAGTCGCTCATCACGATGCCCTCGAAGCCCCAGGCCCGGAGGTTGTCCTTGATCAGCCAGGGATTCTCGGACGTATGCGTGCCGTTCAGAGAGTTGTAACTGGTCATGACGCAAGCCACGTCTCCCTCCTGAATCGTCTTCTTGAAGGCAGGGAAATAGATTTCATTGAGGGTGCGCTCATCGGCGTTGGAACTGATGCCGTGCCGGTCGTATTCCTGGTTGTTCAGGGCAAAGTGCTTGACCGTAGCCATCACCCCCTTGCTCTGAATACCTTTGATATAAGACAGGGCCGTTTCGGAAGCCAGATAAGGGTCCTCACCGTAGTACTCGAAATTGCGTCCGCAAAGCGCCGTACGGTAGATATTCACACCCGGGCACAGCATAATGGCCACTCCGCGTGCACGGGCGTCCAGGCCGATGCCTTCACCCACCTTTCCGGCCACGTCCGGGTTCCAGGCCGCCGCCAGGGAGAGACCGCAGGGATAGTAGGTACTCCGCGTTTTGTTGCGCACGCCCTGAGGGCCGTCGGCCATACGGATGGCCGGAATGCCCAGGCGGGGAATCGGCATGATATGGAATCCGTCCTCATACTCGCCGCCGCCTTTGATTTTTACGCTGTGAATCAGCGTGCACTTTTCCTCCAGCGTCATTTTGGAAACCAATTCCGCCGCGCGCTGCTTGGCCTGGGGAGAAATCCAACCCTGGCTCATCTTGACGGGAGCAATCTTCCCGTCGGGCATAAACTTCAGCGAGTCCATGCATACGACGCGATCGTTCCCGCTCTTGGCCCCTAGGGGATGGCGGTGATAGATAATCAGATACGCTCCGCTCTTGGGATCCTGCACGACGCTGTGATGGCCGGCACCGGTTCCCAGAGCCGGGTCGGACTGCAGAATCGTTTCTTCCCGCTTGAAGGGTCCGAGCGGAGAGTCTGCAATTGCATACGCAACCTTGTAATTATCCTTTGTCCAAGAGCCTTCGCTCCACATGAAATAATACTTTCCGTCACGATACAGCATGAAGGGGCCTTCCACATAGTTTTCGGGCGTCACCTCCTTGTACAGCGAACCGTCCTCAAAAGGAAGAAGCTTCTTGAAATCGGGAGACAGACGCACGACATTGCAGTGCTTCCAGCCGCCATAGTACATATACCAGTCGCCGCTGCGAGGATCCTGGAAGACATGCTGGTCGATGGGTTGCGCGCCATTGACGATGCCCGGAATCAGCGGCTTGCCCAGCAGATCCTTGAAAGGGCCCTCCGGCCGCTTGGCATAAGCGACACCGATACCGCCGGTCTCACCCTCGTGAATGTCGTTGGCCGAGAAAAACATATAGTAGATACCGTCTTTCTTCAGCACGGACGGAGCCCAGAGGGCACGCTTGACCCACTTCACCTGCTCGGAAGAGAGC
>JAILIM010000090.1 GCA_024695285.1 Bacteroidales bacterium | reverse complement strand
TCTGCGATTAGTTTGAGGCGTAGCCCCAGAACTCAAGGCCGCGGAACTCTACGTACATATTATCTGATGAACTATTGGTAACGTTGTACGTAAGTCTATAGAAAGATCCTGCCCACGAAGTGTTGTCCTTCTTTTCAAATTCGGTGGTAGCAGGAGTAGCCTGCGTTCCGACATTGACAGTAGCCGTTAGTGTCGCGATAGGATTGTCTCCTGTTGCTGCATCAGCGGCAGTACTATGCACGGTCAAGGTGAAGGAGTTTAAGGTGATATTCTTCCTGGAATGCGAAACTACTATCTTGGTCACTTCTGCGGGGAGCGCAGTCTTGGAATAAATAGCGCGGTTTACCGCTGTAAGACTCTTACCTCCAAGACGCCAGCCGGCATAGGAGCCTGAGTTGCTGACACCTGTAACGTTCCATACAATACTGCCGATGGTGATATCGCAATTGCCGGCATATGTTCCGTTCGAGCCCAGGTTGTTGCCTTTGGATGCGAGGAAGAAGTCATATACCTTTACCGGATCTCCGCCGGTGCTGATTTTCTTGGCCTGCGTGATGTTCAGTGTATAAGACTGAGTAGCGACAGCGGCACTCGTAGAGACGGTGACGGTGTAGGATTTGGTGTTCCCTGTGTCTGTGTTCTCGGGAATGGAGAGGGTAAGAACCGTGTTGCCGGTGCCGGAAGTCTCGCTCAGGGTTGCTCCGCCGGTAGCGGAAGCCGTCCAGGCAACATTGCCCCAAACATAGACGGACACATCCTGGGCCGCGGAAGTAACTTCTTCTCCATTGGGCAGCGTTGCATTGAAATGCGGGCTGGCAGTTGCTTCAAGACGATAAACCTTGACAGCTTCCTGAGTGGTTCCGTTGCCGTATGCGGAGAACAATTTATCATTCGAATTGAAGCGGATCAACCCCCTTCCTTCTGAAGGAATATCCGCGAACAATCTTGTCGCGTTCTCCCAGGTCTTCTCGCCCACGGTGACGTCTTCTACGGAGACAGCCCAACTCGCGCTGTTGTCCTTAGTGTCCTTTGTCTTTAAGATGTTGCTTCCGCTGGAAGCCTGATTTCCTGCATAGATATAACCGGGATTCTCTGTTCCTGTGGCTTTGAACGCAAAATGACCGGGGATTACACCGTCTTCGACCTCCAAGATTTCAACTGTTTCAATCGGGTTGACAATCTCTGTCTCCGTCTTGGTCACACCGGCAGCGGAACGGTTGTTGGTGTTCTGGCCAGTACTCATGGCAAAGGCCTGGTCCAGGCCGGCTGCTGCAATAATCACCTTGTCGCCGACGTTAAGCTGATCGGCGGAAGTGATGGCCTTATACACAACAGGAGATACGAGAGATACACCAGACATATCCACGGTGAATTTTGCAATCTTGCCGGCGGGGAGATTGGCGCTTGCAGGCATCGTCAGGGTCTTTGTCAATGTTCCCTGGTCGGTCGATACTTCAATTGTCATCTGCTTGCCGGAGAAGTCGGCAGGGCACAGAGCGCACCATACATCCTCGAGAGTGCTGGTCGCAACGCCGATAGTATGAAACTCTGTGTTTGCTTCAAAAGTGCCGGATTCGAAATTATAGAAAATACGGCCGGCGAGGGGACTGTCCTGGTGTGAGATATTGACTGCCTGTACTACGGCGCTGCCGAGACTGACATTCGTGAATTTGATGTGAAGGTAGGCGGAAAGATGAGAGAAAGTCAAATTGACGGGATCCGGAATAGTGGACATCTCTCCGGTGTCGGCAAACAGAATCTGGGCTGCCGGGTCAGGAGATGCCGCTGTCGAGGTCTGTCCGGAAGGGAACTCAACCATAACGGTCTTGTTTGTCTGGTTGATGGACTTGAAAGTCACAGCAGGACTTACGAAGATGAACCGGTAAGACTCGGCGTCGGCGAATTCTCCGTCAAAACTTGCACTTGTTCCGTCTGCGGAAGGTGTGACTGTAATGTAATTTCCGGAACTTGGACTGGCAAAGTTCAAAGATGGGCTAATCTTGTCTCCTTCCTGCCAGAGGACGGGGAACTTAGAGCCGTTCTTCTCTCCGAAAATGGTTTTGGTTTCTGTGGGAAGGGCGTTGAAGTGTACCGTACGGAATTCAACGGGGGCATCGTTCTGGACTTCCTTGTTACATGAAGAAAGTGTAAGAGCCGCGGCGAAGGCGGCGAAAAACAAAAACTTTTTCATCGCACGTCGCATTTTAGAAAACATTCCATTCTATTTCCTCGGCATCATTGATACCTATGCCCTGAACGGAAATGGAAGCGGCAAGCACGGTCTGCTGCCAGAAGCAGGAGTCCACACTCACCTCAGGTGAAACATACTTAATTGGAAGGTCTTTTTTCATATTATTATGATTAAGAATAATTCTTTAAGAGCCACAAAGATAACACTTATTCCAACAATGTCAAATGGGCGCAGTTCACTTCAGGCTGTCCAGCAGGTGGATTTCATTCTGCATCGTTTTCCGGTTGTCAGGATGCTTATGCGTCGGTTACAGCAGAAGCCATATCAGGTCGCTGAAGGAGCGGACTGCCGTCTCGTAATGCGTGCCCTTGCGGTCCCGGTGATACCGTACCGATGGAACGGATTGCTTTATCTGGTAGTATAGCAGGTCCGAACAGGCCACGGGTATTATATCATCGTTCACGGAATGCCGTATCACGACCTTGACGGATTTTGGAATCGGCTGGCTGTCAGGCCCGGGAACGGCAAAGCTGTCCATCAATGATTTGATACGCTCCAACTCCGGAGTGCCGTCCGGAGTGAATAACTCTGGACGCATGTAGGCATGCAGGTCATCTCCGTAAACTCCGGCCATTTCCCTTGGGTTCAGAGTGCTGGACGACAACGTTTCATAGTCTTCCAGCACTCTGCCCTGGAAGATCTTTGCGGGGTCCAGTCCGGCATCGCACCAGGCATTGAGACTTCTTAGAATGGAAGGATAGATAAGATAGTTGACGGTTCCCTTCTGCATGGATCTTTCCAGGGCAAGGCGGGGGTTGTAGGCGCCTCCGCCCACGCATAGGGCCTTTACTTTCACTCCGTATAAAGGGTCGGAACAATACAGCCCGGCAAGCGCCACCGCACTGGGCGCGCCGAGTGAATAGCCAAACAGATATGACTTGGGCGGCAGTTTGAGGTGCAGTTCGTTTTCGAAGTACTCTTCTGCTGCAAGCCTAAGGTGGGCGGAAAGAATGGCGGAGTTCCCGCTCATCTGATATGCCACGGTCAGGCTGTCCGTCACCCCGTACCCAATAAGGTCCGGCATAATCGTGACGTATCCCAGTGACGCGACAAGAATCTCCGTTGAGTACATACGTGCGGAGCCGCAGAGTCTCTTTTCCCTGTTGTACGGGCACATTTCCACGACTCCGCGTATTTTCTTGTTCAGCGGATATGCCACTATGCCCGATGCTTCGATATCGCGTCCCCTTGGGTCCAGCGTCCTGTATTTCAATGCAGTGCAGCGGGTTGTTCCTCCGAACCGGCGCAGCAGTTTGAAAGCGACGGCAATGTCGTCCTTGTCGACGGCAAGCCCAAACTCAACAATCACGGAGTCCAACTGCTGCTCAAGTGTCAGGTCGCGTTCTTCCAGTACGGAGACAAGATGTCCCTGTCCCCTGGCCGCAGTCGGGATAAGGGACAAGACGGCCAGGAATAAAAGAACAAGAATGTACCGGATACGTCCCATTTCAATATCCCGGTTGTGAGAGCCTACTCAATTATGCAATAAGGGTAGAATGTCCACCCATATGTATAGGAATAGATCAGGGCGCCGTTCTTGTAGAGGGCGGAGTCATCGCTCCGCATGGCAAGGAAAACGTCTCCGGAAGCGCTTACTTTCAGGGGGCGCACGTCATTATAATAGATATGCCTCTTGTCGTTGATTGTGTAAAGGACGGTTTCGTCCCTGTATATCTTTGTCTGCTGCTCGTTAACATCGGATATGGCACAATAGACATGTCCGTTCCGGCAGGCAATCGCGCCATCGTAGTTGGTTTTTACGTTATCGATAACACGGTTGCGGACGCCATTTTTGTAGAGTATTATATCGTAACCGCTGTCACTGTTGATGTATTCATTGACCATGATATAGACGTCACCATTGGTATCGGAGGCAATAGCCGGTTGTCCATAATAATTCTTGTCAAGGAGTGTTGCCTCTCCGGGGTCTTGGCTGCCAGCGGGAATGCTGTATGTCGCAAGATAAAAGGTCGAGTACGCATCCTTAATCAGTCCTACAATCTGGAGGGTACCGTCAGGCAGACAGGCCATTGCAGGCTGGTAGATATTCCGGAACGAACAGGTGGAAGGGCCGAGGACGATTTCCTGGCTGTGCCCAGAATAGTCCACGCGGAACACGCTGAGTTTTTCGTATCCCGGATATGCGACAAGTATCGCGAACCAATCGTCCCGGATAAATAACTCGCGGATTTGCATTTCCCTATCGAGCATAGATAATTTGAGGAAAGGTTTCCTGTCTTTGCAGAGCCAGAAAGAGGCGGTGCTATTCCACTCTGACCAGCGTTCAATCGTATAGAGAGTGCCGCCATAGTACACGGATCCTTCGATGTGAGAACCGGAAAAAAAGAACAACTCTTCATTATAGATGCCGTTGCGGGGGTCGGGAGCGCCGTTGATATATGCCACATAATCGTGAACGGAATCATCAAACAGGTCATAGAACACCATAGGCCCGGCGCTGCCGGAGACCGTAACATCACAAGTTGCGGTATGGCCGCCGTCCTCCGCCGTGGCGGTTATCGTTGCGCCGCCCTCGGAGAATGCGGTGACGGTGCCGTCCTTGTCCACTATCGCCACTGACGGGTTGGAAGAAGTCCATGACACGTTCTTGTTTGCGGCGTCGGAAGGGGTGTAGTTGACCGTCAGCGTGCGGGATTCCCCGACCTGCAGGGTCATTATTGCGGAACTCAGTTCAATGCTCTTCAGAGAGTTGTCCGGATTTACCGTGATTTCGCAGTAGGCCTGTTTTTCAGGGAAAGCCTTGGAGCGTGCGAAGACTTTGGTGCTGCCGGCCTTCACTGCTGTGACTAGGCCGTCGTTGCGGCCGACATTTGCGACGGATTCATCCAGCGAGGCCCATTCCACCGTATGGTCGGCTTCGGCCGGGCTCACGCTGGCACTGAGCTGGAAGACGTCTCCTTCCACCAGTTCCAGCGTGGCAGGGTTTACCGTTACCACATCCACCACAATCTTGCTCACGGTCACCTGGCAGGTGGCTTCTTTGCCTCCGCTCGACGCCGTGATGCTGGCCTGACCGGCCTGGATGGCGGTTACATTGCCCTCCCCGTCCACAGTGGCCACGTCCGGGTTTGTTGACTTCCAGCTGACGGTCTTGTCCGTGGCGTCCTCCGGCAGCACGGTGGCGGTGAGCGTGGCGGTTTCGCCCTCCTTGAGGTCCAGCGTTTCCTTGTCCAGGGTCACGGATTCGACATTGATGGTGGCGGCCTCTACCGTGACCTTACAGCTGGCCTGGAAGCCTCCGTCGTTGGTGGTGACGGTAACCGTCCCTTCGCCGGGTCCCACGGCCGTGACAATGCCGTTGTGTCCGTCCTGCTCCACGGTAACCACCGATTCGGGCGATGCGCTCCACGTGACCGAGCGGTCGTCGGCATTGGCGGGCGATATGGTAGCTCCCAGGATGACCGAACCGCCCTCCGTGAGGGTGATGGAGGGCAAATTAAGGCTCACGGACTGCACATGAATCAGCTTTTTCTTGACGATGACCCGGCAGGTGGCCTTATAGCCGCCATCCTGTGTGGTTACGGTTATCGTAGTGGCACCCATTGCGAGGGCCTCCACGACGCCGTTGTCGGTGATGGTGGCAACGCTCGGAACGGCTGACGACCATTCGACCGCCTTGTTTGTGGCGTTATCAGGGAGGACTGTGGCGACCAGCGTATGCGTTTGGCCTTCAATCAGTTCGATGTCGTCGTCGGAGAGAGTGATGCCGGTAACGGCTACCTCCGCAGGGTTCTGTTTGCAAGCGCCGTACAGGAAGGCGGCCAGCGCGGTCAGGGCAAGTATTCTAAACTTCATATTTAAGTGGTTTTCTATCTGGGCCAGAGGTCGTTGATGTCAGGGAAGGTGCCGAGCTGGTAGCGGAAGAGGACGATGCCTGAGGCTCGCGTTGCGGCCATCAGGTCAATGTCACTGCGAAGGGCTTCGGCACTGAGACCCTTGGTGTTTGCGTCATATGTCTGGATGCCGGACCAGGACATTCCGCCGTGCGTGGCAGCCTGGTCGGCGTAGTAATTGGACCGGCTCTTGAACGTGGCGTCGCTGAAGTTATAGTCGCCGTAGCGGTAGATCATCGGCATCAGGATGTGGATGTACTGGCTCATCTGGGCCGGATTCTGGCCGTAGGAGGATTCGCTGTTCGGCTCAGGCATCAGCGCCGCGGACGTGACTATTCCTTCTTCGAAGCTGTCGCAGACCTCGCGGATTTCACGGCAGCAGCGGTTGACGGCATTGACTGAGTTCACTTCGGAGGTCCAGTTGTGCTTGGATGCGGTGCCGGCGAAACGGATGTAGTCGAGGTGGACGCCCTTGACTCCCCAGTTTTCGAGGTATGAGCGGGCGTCGTTGCGTATGCTTTCGTAGACCGCCTCCTTGAAGCACTTGTTGGTGTCGTCGATGGGGCTGATCCAGCCGCCGTCGTAGAAGCACTGTATCCAGACGTGGACGGTGAGCCCGATCTCGTTGGCTATCTTCATGAACTTGATGGCGTTCTGGCGGTAGCTGCTGGTGGAGAATCCGGAGAAGTTCATAAGGATGTGGTTGTAGCCCTTGTCCTTCATGTCGCGCATCTTGGCGCCGTTGCTGGCCACCAGGTCGCTGAGGTGCGAGCCCCATGCCCAGACGGCAGTGGGCCTCGTCTTCGAGACGTCGAAGACCTCGTTTTCGCTGCCGGGGCTGGAGTAGGTTAGGCGCTTCCATTCACCGGTGCCGTCCGGAATCCTCTGGTAGCTGGCGAACATGCCGAGGGAAGGGTAGTCGGCGCCGCGCACGAAGGTGTCGGTGGGGCTGGAGGCGTCCTGGCCGAGGACCAGCGTGAAAGCTGCGTTGGAGGAGATGCCTGTGCTGAGGGTACGGTCTGCGGTGGAAACCACCTTGCGCGCGCCTGCCGGCAGGGTGCCGGTGAGGTCGGCTATCTTGCTGCCGGACAGGAAGAGGGACAGCCCGGTGAGAGCTATCTGCTTGTCGGTGGTATTGACTATTTCCACCCAGCTGTCGAAGCCGTCGGAATCAGCATGGGCCGCGACCTCGTTGATGACTATGCCCTGGTAGAATTCATCCGGATCCGGCTCACGGTCCTGCCAGGAGGAGACGCGGCCGTTGATGTTCTTCAGTGTGCCGAAAGTGCAGCGCCTGACTGTCTGGGGGTTGCTGCTGGTCATTATGCCCTGCTGCGAAGCGGTCTTCAGGGTCACGGTGATTCCGTTCGGCAGTTCGCAGGGGAGCAGGGACGCATAATAATAGGCGCCCGGCTCGAACGTGCCGCCGTCGGGGGCCCTGAGCACGACTTCGGTCTTCGCTTCAAGGACTTCCGCGACTTCAGGCTGGCCGTACTGTCCGAACCTGACCTTCACCTTTCCGGCCAGCGGCTCGCCCCCGTTCCCCCTGATAGCGAACGACTTGATGTCGCTACGCGTCACGAAGAACTTCACCCCTCCGCACACATTCCAGAAAGGCAGCTTGAGGGTCTTGGACGTGGCGACGGCGGGGAAGGCGTTGTCTGAAAAGTTTCCTTCGACGCCCGTCTGCACGGCGGGGACGACCAAAGTCAGTGACTCTCCGTCACACTCGTTTGCCTGGGAATAAGGGTACACGGCCCAGAAATTCTTGCCGGTGCCGGTCATCTGGATGGAGCCGGAAAAGCTCGTGGTCTCCGCCAGCACTTCGTTCTTGGACACGAACCTGCCGCCGCCCTCGGTCCCGTTGCCGTAGAAAACGCTCACCACTTCCTGCGGGCTCCACCAGACGGAACCGTTGTCCAGCCGGACCGTTTTGGTGCCGGGATCCACGGCCTCACGGGTTGCCGTGAAGACAAGGTCCACGGGGGCGGGCGCCGGCTCCCCGGTGGCGGGCGCTGAGGCCGGCTGCTCAAGGGCCGTGCATCCGGCCAGCAGGAGGACAAACGCTATATGCTGAAGTTTCGTGTTCATTTCGTCAGAAAGTCATTAGTACACAAAGATAGTGCTTTAAGGCTAAAAAGCAAAAATGGTGGTGCGAGTGGCGGTTGCGGTCTCGTTTCCCGGCTTGCTGGTGAGCGGGGCGTTTGCGGTCCACGCTGGGGTTGTTGTGAGCGGGTGCGTGCAAAGCTATGTTGCTGTCAGACAGGTAGTTAATCATTTGTGGGGGTGTCAAAAAGATACCCCCACAATCAATTAACCGGGTGAATATCAATCGGTTGACTTTTGCGCTACTGCCACTCTGTGTGGAAGAACCTGCCACGGGGTTGGTCAGTACGTTCGTATGTATGTGCGCCGAAATAGTCTCGCTGGGCTTGAAGGAGGTTGGCGCCGGAGCGGCCGCAGCGGTAGCCGTCGAAGTATGAGAGTGCGGAAGAGAGCGCCGGCACGGGAACGCCGCTCAGCGCGGCCGCTGCCACCACCCGCCGCCAGGCCTGCTGCGACTCTGCCAGCACGCTCCTGAAATATGGCGCCAGCATAAGGTTACGGCAGCCGCCTGTGGCAGGCGCGCTGCCGTCACCGACACCGCCCTCACTGCAGCAGGCATTAACGATGCCATCATCGATACCTCCCGGGACGCCGCTGGCAAACGCCTCGCGGATCTTCCCAAGGAAGGCGCTGCGGATGATGCAGCCGCCGCGCCAGAGCGAGGCGATGCCGCCGAGGTCCAGGCCCCAGCCGTAGTGCGAGGAGGCGGAGTCCAGTAGGCTGAAGCCCTGGGCGTACGCCACTATCTTCGCACAGAGCAGCGCCTGGCGGAGGTCGCCGAGGGAGACAGATCCTTCGCTACGCTCAGGATGACAGAACATCTCCGCCGCGGCGAGGCGCTCATCCTTGAGCGCAGAGAGGCAGCGGGCGAATACCGCCTCGCCGATGAGCGGCAGCGGCACGCCCTCATCGAGCGCTGCCTGCACCGTCCATTTCCCCGTGCCTTTCTGCCCCGCGGTATCCAGTATTCTGTCAAGTACAAAGCCTCCGTCAGAATCCTTCTTGCGAAGTATATTCGCTGTAATATCAATCAGATAGCTCGAAAGCGCCCCGTGATTCCAGTCTTCGAAGACAGCCGCCATTTCCTCATTCCCCATCCCCATCAAATCCCGCATCAGCTGGTAGCACTCGCAAATCAATTCGATGTCTCCGTATTCTATTCCGTTGTGGACCATCTTCACGAAATGCCCCGCCCCGCCAGGTCCTATCCAGTCGCAGCAAGGCTCGCCGTCGTCCGCCCGGGCTGCCACGGCGCGGAAAATCTCACGCACCAGCGGCCACGCTTCTACTGAGCCTCCGGGCATCATCGATGGCCCCCGGAGTGCCCCCTCTTCGCCACCTGAAACCCCGGTGCCCACATACAGCAGCCCCCGGCTCTCCAGCTCGGAAGTACGCCGCGCAGTGTCGTGGAAGTCGGAATTTCCCCCATCAATAATCACGTCTCCGGGCTCCAGCAGCGGCACCAGATGTCCTATGACATCATCCACCGCCGCGCCAGCCGTGACCATCAGGAACACCTTCCTGGGCACCGCAAGCGAAGCCACGAGTTCCTCATAGGAGCGCGCTCCCTGGAAATGCCCGCCGGCGCCGACGCTGGCGATGAACTCCTCCGTCACGGACGGGATGTAATTGAACACGCTGACCTGCAGGCCTTTGCTTTCCATGTTGAGGGCAAGGTTCCTGCCCATCACCCCAAGGCCGACCAGCCCTATATCCGACAACTCTTTCATCTTAAAACCCTTGCGTTACCTTTCCAAATGCTCCAAATCTGCTGCTCGTCGGCAGGAATAGCGTAATCCGTGGGCAGCGTCACGGCAAGCGCCCCGCTGGCCCATCCGAACTGCGCGCATTCCTCCAGGTCCCACCCTTTCAGGATGCCGTACAGCAGTCCTCCCACGAATCCGTCGCCTCCACCGATACGGTCCATCACGTGGATCTCCCTCGGCGGAATCACCACCGTGTCCATTGCATCGGCCACGACGGCGCCCCAAAGATGCGTGCCGGCATCCAGCACTTCCCGAAGCGTGGTGGCCACCACCCGTGCCTCAGGGAAACGTTTCCTGATGCATCCCAGCATGGATTTAAACGCCTCCGTCTTGCCAGCAAGGCCGCTGCCTCCTGTCTCCGGGCCTTCGATGCCAAGGCACAGTTGGAAGTCCTCCTCGTTGCCGATAAGCACCTCTGCGAGCGACGCAATTCTGGTGAACACGCTCCGCAGCTGCTTCTCCTGTCCTTCCCAGAATGATGCCCGGTAATTGAGGTCGAAACTCACCGGGCAGCCGTAGCCGTGTGCCTTCTCAGCCAGGTCCAGACAGAAATCAGGCGCGATGGCAGCCACCAGGCCGCTCAGGTGCATCATCCGCACGCCCTCCAACAGGAATATACGTTCGAGGTTGAACGCCCCCGTTTTGAGCGCCCTGCCGGCCTCTCCGGCCCTGTCGTTCCACACCCGCGGCCCCCTGGGACCGGCGCCCGTGTCGGCTATGTTGATCTGGTGCCGCCAGCCCCAGGGCCCGCCCTGCTCCAGCTCCAGCGCCTCCACGTCCATCCCGCGGCCTCGAAGGCCGGCGCGTATCCTGGCGGCAAACGGGTGCCCCTGGACCAGCGCCGTGAGCACCTTCACGGGCATCCCCAGATAGGACACGACGCTGGCGGCATTGGTCTCGGCGCTCGTGACCTGAAGATCGAAACGTGTTGCCGCGTGGGCTGGCTGCCCGTCCGACGGCGTGAGACGCACCCCCATGCTGGTAGGGACCAGGAGGGCGTATTTCGGAGAAGTGTTCATTGTCAGAGAAGTTTGCCCAGCGCAACCACGCCGGTGTATGAAACTATGCAGGCGAACGCGAGGGCGAGGCACATCAGCAGGGTGAACGGCACCCCGGCACGCCTCTCTCCCATCACGCTCCGCTTGCGAAGGAGTATTATCATCAGCAGTATGACCAGCGGCAGCACGAACACCAGCGTGACCTGTGAAGCTATCTGCGTGATCACGGGGCTCTTGCCGAGTATCGGTATCGTGAGCCCGGCCAGAGCGGCCAGGCCGGTCAGTATCTTGAACAGGGGCGTGCCGGTCTGCATCTCGCCGTCGCGGTAGTCGCTTATCAGCTCGGGCGCCAGCATCATAATGGGGAAGATGGACGATAGTCCGGCGCTGAGCAGTCCGGTCACGAACAGCGCCACCGCAAACCTGCCGGCAATCGGCTCGAGCACGTATATCATATCCAGTACCTTCTCCACCTGAATGCCGCGCGTGAACAGCACTCCGGCGGCGCAAATCATTATGGATGCGCTGATTATGAAGGTCAGCGATGCGCTCACGATTGCGTCCCTCCGCTGCAGCCTGCCGTCTCCTGACTTCCACCCCTTGCTCTTGATGATCATAGGGCGGATCACGAAAGTGGGGGAAGACATCGTCGTGCCCACGAACGCTGCGATGAAGAGCCGGGCGTCCGGACCTTCCGGGATTGAGGGTACGAAACCGCGGGCAATCGTCCCCGGCGCCGGCAGTTCGATGAACATCGACAGGATGAACGCGAATCCCATAAGTGTCACCAGGACCGACAATATCTTCTCGAAAGTGCCGTAGTTACCCTTGTTCAGGATCACCCAGACCGTCCCTGCTATCACCACCGCGCAGCCCAGGACTATCCAGTAGCTGGCCTCCTGCGGCAACCCCGGAATGCAGAGGCAGAGCACCTCTGCGACGGCGTTTGAGGTGATGTTCAGTATGCTGGAGAGGCTGATCCACTGGCTCACCACGAGGCCGCAGATGAGTACGACGGCCCATATCTTCCCGCCCCGGAGCCTGTTCTTCACTCCGTGGATGGCGGTGTCGCCAGTCACTATACCGAAGCGTCCGTAAGCTTCCGTCATCACCCATGTGAAGAAAGCGCTGATAGCCAGCACCCACAGAAGCTGCGTGCCGAACATGCTTCCAGACTTCACCATCGAGGTCACGCTGCCCGTTCCTATGGTAAAGCCCAGACAAAACAGCCCGGGCCCTACCATCGCAATCCAGCGTAATAATCTCTTTAAAAAATTGCTCATCAGGAGAACAGGCAACCTCCGTTGATATCAATTCCCGTGCCAGTGACATAGCCTGAGTCGTCGCTTGCCAGGAAGCATACCAGGCCGGCCACCTCTGATGCCTCGCCCTCGCGGCGCAGGGGAGCGCTGCGGTGCAGGGCCTCCCGGCTGGCTGGCGCGGTAAATGTGTCGTGGAAATAGGTGTCTATCATACCGGGACACACGGCGTTGACCCGAATGCCCTGCGGGCCGAGTTCCTTCGCCATTGCGCGGGTGTGGCACAGCATTGCCGCCTTGCCGCAGGCGTAGATGGAACTACCGGGGCCGCCGCCGTCGCGCGCAGCCTGTGAAGATATGTTCACGATGGCGCCGCCCTTGCCCATGTATTTAAGGACTTCACGCGTGCAGAGCCAGCAGCTCTTGAAATTAAGGTCCAGCACTGTGTTGTACCAGGACTCGTCCTGCTCCTCGATGCGCTTGCGGCCCATGATGCCGCCGGCGTTGTTGACGAGTATGTCGATGCTCCCGCCGAATGCCCGGGCGGCAGCGGCGAAGAGTTCAATGACCTCACTTTCCTTTGTCACGTCAGCCTTGCAGATTATGGCTTCTCCACCGGCCTTCTGAATAGCTTCAAGGGTCTCTTCCGCCTTGGATTTGTCGTGGCAGTAATTGATGCAAACCCTGGCGCCTTCGCTTGCCAGTTTCAAAGAAACTGCGCGGCCGATGTCGCGCGAACCGCCGGTCACGACAGCCACTTTTCCTTTAAGATTCATCATTTCCTTAGTTTGTGTGTCCGCACACAAAGGTAGGTAAAAAAAGTAAAAAAGCAAGAGAGAATGGGGCCGAACGATATTTTTTTTATAACTTTGCCTGTGATGCAGCAACAACTTACTATCAAACAGATTGCCGAGCTCGCCGGAGTGTCGGCAGGCACCGTTGACCGTGTGCTCCACAACAGGGGCCGCGTCTCTGCCAAGGCGCTCGCCGCCATCCAGTCCGTACTCGACACCCAGTCCTACAAGTACAATCTCCACACTTCCGCGGTGGCCTTCAAGAAAACACGCAAGTCACTGCATATCGTCATTTCAATTCCATACTCAGCGGAAGGGGAGTACTGGGACCTCATAAAGTCCGGACTTGACAAGGCTTTCCGGGAGTACGGAGACATATCGATCAAGAGCGAGTATTGCTTCTTCGACCAGTTCAACTCCCTGTCCTGCCGGGAAGTGTTCCGGTCCATCGCTTCGAAAACATGTTCTGCTGTCATTCTGGGCACCACCTTCACCGAGGAGACCCGTGAACTCTGCGGGCAGCTCGATGAGCGCGGGATACCGTATATTTTCGTGGACGGTATGGTTTCCGGGACGCATCCCATCTCCTCGTTCATGGTGGACCAGAACATCTGCGGCCGCCTGCTGGCAAGGCTCATGGATGGCCTCACCCCCGGAGGCAAGGCGCTGGCGATCCTCCTGCCGAAACGTATCGGTACCCAGATATCCAACAACTCCGCATCCCGTCTGGAGGCATTCCGCTCCTATTTCGAAGGGCGCACGCCCGGGCGTACGCTTAAAGAGGGTTTCTTCTCCACTGAGAACGCCTCAGACGTGGATAGAGAAATATCTTCTTTCCTTCATGACAATCCAAGCGTCGGCGGCATCGCTGTCGTGATATCCGCCGGCTACCTGGTGGCTGACGCGCTGAAGGGCTCAGGGCATGACGGAATCGTGGTCGGAGGCTTCGACGTGACTGCCGGCAACGCCCGCTGCATCAACGAAGGCACCATCGACTTCCTCATCAACCAGCACCCTGACCGTCAGGGCTTCAATGCAGTGGAGTCGCTGCTGCATTTCCTGCTGTATGGCGCGCCGGACAAGAATATGAGGCAGTTCCTGCCGATAGATATCGTGTTCCGGGAGAACCTTTCCTCCCTGCAGGACAGCGAGTAAAAAATCTGCCCAACATATTGATATTTGCGAAAAAGTTTTTACCTTTGCATTGGTGTGTGCGCACACACATCGTTAACGGGTTATAATATGGTTCGATTCGTGTATTCACCTCCTGTGAGTGAAGTATCTGGCATCGAGCAGTTTACGCTGTTATGCCAGAGCAATTTCAATGGTCAGCGTCCTTTTGATCCTTTGCAGGATGCTTTCGGCGACTGGGATCCTAATGATTAGGTATATGATACGACACATTTATATGGCGCCTCTTTGTGAGGATATTGCTGCCGGGCAAGAGAGTCTGCTTTGTCAGAGTTACACGTCTTCAGATCGTGGAATAGACAACCTGACCGATGCCTACAGCGATTGGGATTATGTTGAATAATAGATGAAACTGGTTATGAATAAGTACCTTTATTGTTTTGCGGCTTTGCTTGCCGTTGTTTCCTGCAATAAGGAGATTTCTGTTGACTCAGCCGTTCCCGACGTTGCTCCGGAGGCAAAACTTGTCCAAATGACGTTCAAGGCCTGCCCGGAGAACCTGCAGACCAAGGCCGACATAGACGGCAACTTCGTCATCTGGGAAGCAGGTGATGCCATCGCCGTTTTCGACGGGACTCAGTTCAATAAATTCGAAGCTTCCGACATTTCTTCGGACGGCCATACTGCCAGTTTCTCGGGCTCTGCTGCAACGGCTTCCACATACTATGCCGTTGCTCCGTATTCTGCGGCAACCAATATCAGCATTGAGAACAACCGCCTGAGCGTCAAGATTCCCGGAACCCAGACCATAGTCGGCAGCCACTGCGTCGATCCGGGCGCCCTTGTCTCCACTGCTGTCGATGACGGTGCGGGCACGCTCGTATTCACAAACCAGTTCTCGCTGATGAAAGTGAATATCACCCGCAGCGATGTCGTGTCCGTGACTCTTACCGGCAATTCCGGTGAGAGTATTAATGGTACTAATCATTTCTATTATGCAGGCGACGGCGCGCCCCGTATGGATTATTCCAACGCGGCCGGTTACCAGATCAAGCTCGTCTATAAAGCTACGGCCGACGCCACCGAATCCGAATTCCCCGTTGGTGAGTACTATATCGCTCTGTGGCCCAATACTTTCCCCTCCGGCTACAGCATTATCACAACCATCTCTGATGGCTCCAGGTCCATCAAGACCAAGTCCACAGAGCAGGTACTGCCCCGCAACGGCGGCCAGAACCTCTCCACCATCGACGACGCTACCTTCTGTCCCTCTGAAATCATGACCGCCGCCCAACTTAAGATGTGGCGCAGGCTGGCCAGCGCAGGAGTCTATGCTGAAGGTGATGAGGTCAAACTCGGCGCCGATATCAACCTCGAGGGCTATGCCTGGACGCCCGTCCCGACCTTCCTTGGCATCTTCGACGGCCAGGGGCATAAGATCTACAACTTCACGGTGAGCAATCCCTCCGACAACCGCGTCGGCTTCATCCGTACCCTCGGTTCGTCGAGCGGACAGGCTGCAGTGCTGAAGAACGTGGTTTTCGGTTCCGCCGACGGTTCCACCCCCGACGGCTCCAGTTCCATCTTGCTGTCCATTGATTCTTCCAGTTCCTGGGCATATGCAGGCCTTGTCGGATACGCCCACAAGAACAGCCTCATCCAGAACGTATCCACTTTTGTCCCCGTCGGCGCAGCTGCATCAGTGACCACGAAGCACGCCATAGGCGGCATTGCCGGTTCGGCCGGTGACAACGCCACCTTCGAGTCCTGTGTCAACTATGCCGACGTCTCATCCAATTCCGCCTGCGAAACGACTGAAGATTCCGCTGTCGGAGGCATCCTTGGACAGACCGGCAACACGGACGTTAAGGTGCTGTACTGCACCAACAACGGTGTCGTGAGCAATTATTGCACAGGTGTTTCCTGCATCGGCGGCATCGTGGCCAAGTCAAGCGGCACCGGCCTGCTTGTGGACGAGTGCGTGAATGCCGGTACGATTAATAACTACGCGGCATGTGTCGGCAGTACCAAAGGCAACTGGGACATCAGTGTCGGCGGCATCATCGGCCTCATGGGTAACACCACTACCGTCAACAAGTGCTCCAACACCGCTGTCCTCTACAGCCGAGGCACGACCAACAGTGCATACGACGTATGCTACGGTGGCATTGTCGGCGCCACGACCAAGAATGGTTCCGTGATCAAAGGCTGCTCCAATTCTGCCGAGTTTATGTATGCCGACAAGGTTGAATTTGCTTCATACATTGCTGCAGGCGGCATCCTTGGTTATTCCCGTGGTGCCATCACCATCACCAAGGCTGACGACGGCACGCAGACGACCAACTCCGGCCAGTTCTTCCAGCGTCGCAACCACGCCCAGAACATGTATATAGGCGGCATCGCCGGTTTGATTGAGAAGCAGGCATCTTCCGTGATTGAATTCTGCGTCAATGAAGGCCGCATCATCGGATCCGATGCCCAGACATCAACCAAGCGGGAGTTCTATGCAGGCGGTATTTGCTGCACTTCCAGTGGAATAATCAGGGACTGTGTCAACAATGGCTTCATGATTGCCCGTGACGGGGATCTTATTGCATATTTCGGTGGTATCGCCGGCTCCAAGAATAAGTATCCTACGAGCATCCTGCGCTGTGTCAACAACGGAGCCATCAGCGGCTACAATTCCAGCGGCAGCACCCGTGTCGGCGGTCTCATGGCTGTTTTCCAGCCTGATCAGACGGAAGTCAGGGACTGCGTGAGCAACTGTCTCGTAACCACAGGCAATGTCTATTCAAACGCCTCCGGCAACACGGCAGGGGAGCCTGTGAATTACCAGAGCAAGGATTACTACAAGGGTGGCCTCTTCGGCGAGGTCCTGGCACCTAAGGCAGACGTGACTGATAATGTGACAGGCTGTGTCGTCAACTGCGTCCTGAGCAATCAGAGCGCAAGCAAGGACGGCTGGACCGGACTCATTGCCGGCCAGACCAAGAGCACATCCAGCACTTCGTACAAACTGGTGTTCGGCACGGCCTCTGAACCTGTGCTGATTGTAAACACCTCCAGGGTTGAATATGGCTCCAATTCCAATCCCGCCACCATCACTCCGGGCGACGTCATCGACAACGAAGCCAACGCAAAAAAATGGTTGATGGGAGCGGAGAGCAAGCTCTACGACGCCTCTGCCGGCAGCAGCAACACGGGCATCGTTGATTTCAACTTCTCAGTCGTGACCCCGACGCAGGCCGGGATCAACTAGATTGACTCTGCCCGTTTATGTGTCCGCACACAATATTGAAAATTATTAAAATTCAATATATTATGAAAGATCATTTGACTTATGGAGGTGGGTATCTCCCGCCGACCTGCAAGGTTGTTTTGCTGATGCAGGGCAGCAAGCTTTGCGTTGGCAGTGACCAGAATTCACGTGGTCCCGTGAATGTTTCAAGTATGAACGGAAGCTGGGATGAAGAAGACTAAAGGAGGAACAGTCATGAAAAAGCATTTGTTTATTTTACTGGCCAGTCTTCTGGCCCTTGCCTCCTGCAATAAGGAGATCCAGACCGAAGTCGTGGAGCCTCAGGATGGTCCTGAAGCACAGACCAATCTCGTCCCTATGACCTTTAAGGCCAGCCTGGAGGATCTGGGTACCAAATCTGACATAGCCGACGATTTCATTCTCTGGGAGTCTTCGGACAAGATTGCGATTTTTGACGGGACGGCCCTGAATGAGTTCTCTGTCTCTGCACTTTCGCCCTCCGGCAAGGGCGCGGAATTCTCCGGCAGTGCGGCTCCGGCAAGTTCGTATCTTGCCGTGGCACCTTATTCTGCAGCAACGAATATAAGGACTGAGGAACAGCGTTTCAGCATTACCATTCACGGATCCCAAACTATCATTGGCAGCCACAGTGTGGACCCCGAATCGTTGCTCTCTACTGCAGTGGCTACTGGAACTACTGATTTGGCCTTCGAGAACCAATTCGCCTTGCTGAAAGTTAAACTGGAGAATAACAACATAATGGCGGTTACCGTAAAAGGTAATAATAATGAAGTCATATCCGGTACTAACCACTTCTATTTCGGTGGCGAAGGTGCACCCAGGATTGACCTTACCAATGCCGGAGGCAAGCAAGTTACCCTTATGTATAAAGCTACCGCTTCGAGTGCAAATTCAGCTTTCCCTGCTGGGGAGTATTACATCGCTATCTGGCCTACAGAATTTTCAGGCGGCTATTCCGTCATCCTCACAGATGAGGACGGAGCTAAATCAATAAAGACGAATTCCAACTCCCAAAGCCTTGTGCGTAATGGGGGTCAAGACCTGTCCACCGTGGATAATTCCTCTTTCTGCCCGCCGGTAATCATGACCGCTGCCCAGCTCAAGATGTGGCGCCGCTTGGCTACCCACGGAGCTTATGCCGAAGGCGACGAAGTTAAGCTCGGAGCGGATATCGACCTTAATGGATATGCATGGACACCTGTGGAACAGTTCCTGGGCATTTTTGATGGACAGAACCATAAGATTTACAACTTCACCGTCAGCAATCCCGGAGATAACAGGGTTGGTTTCATCCGCACCCTCGGATCTTCAGGCGGAGAAGCTGCCGTCCTGAAGAATGTGGTATTCGGATCATCTGACGGCACAACTTCAGACGGTGTCAGTTCTATTTCCCTGTCCATCGATTCCTCCAGTTCATGGTCTTATGCTGGACTGGTGGGATATGCACAAAAGAACAGTCACATTCTTAACGTGACCACCTTTATGCCCGTTACGGCAGATGCGGCACTTACCACAAAACATGCTATCGGTGGTATCGCCGGATCGGCCGGAGACAATGCCATAATTGAATCATGCATCAATAAAGCTGCCGTAACATCCAACTCGGCCTGTACCTCTACGGACGACTCTGCCGTAGGCGGAATTCTCGGGCAAACCGGAAACACGGACGTAAAGATCCTGTCCTGTACGAACAACGGCACCATTGAAAACAAATGCGTCGGCGTTTCCTGTATTGGTGGAGTTGTAGCAAAGTCAACCGGCACCGGTCTGCTCGTGGACGAGTGCGTCAACTCGGGACAAATCAAGAATAATGCAGCCTGCGTTGGCAGTACTAAAGGCAACTGGGACATAAGCGTAGGCGGAGTCATAGGTTTCATGGGCAACACCACGACCGTGAACAAGTGTTCCAATAGCGGACGTCTCTATAACGGCGTGGCCACCAATGGCGACTATGATTACTGCTTCGGCGGAGTAGTCGGGGCCTCTACCAAGAGCGGTTGCATCATCAAGGGTTGTTCCAATACCGCCGAATTCATGTATGCAGATAACACCGCTTTCAACTCATATTTCGCTGCCGGCGGTATTCTCGGTTATACCAGGGGCACCGTCACAATCACAAAGGCCGATGACGGCACCAGGACGACCAATTCCGGTCAGTTCTTCCAGCGTCGCAATCATGCGCATCATTTTTATATCGGAGGTATTGCAGGTCTGATTGAAAAGCAGGCGTCGTCCGTCATTGAATTCTGCACCAATGAGGGAAGAATCGTAGGCTCCGACCCCCAGACAACAGACAAGATTAATTTCTATGCCGGAGGGATCGCCGGCAGTGCGAGTACAGGAATTGTGCGCGACTGTATCAACAACGGCTTCCTCATCGCACGCGATGGCAATCTCATCGCCTGGTTCGGAGGAATCGTGGGAGCAAAAGACAAGTATCCCACAAGTGTTCTACGTTGTGTGAACAATGGCGCGGTTAGCGGTTACAATTCATCCGGTAGTTCTTCGATAGGCGGCATACTCGGCGTTTTCCAGCCTGATAAGACCGAGGTAAGGGATTGCATCAACAGTGGTCTCATTACGACAGCCAACGTTTATACCAATGCCAGCGGCAATACGGCAGGAGAACCGGTCAGCTATCAGAATAAGGACTATTACAAGGGCGGTCTTTTCGGATACGTGAATGTTCCGGCCGCAGATGTGACCGACAATGTAACCGGTTGCATCATCAATTGCACACTCAGCAACCAAACGGTAGGAAAGGACAATTACACCGGAATTATCGCCGGCCAGACAAAGAGCACGACAAGTACCTCATACAAACTCGTTTTCGGCACTGCATCAGATCCTGTACTCATTGTCAACACTTCCAAGTTTGAGTATGGCACTGCCAGCAATCCTGCCACAATCACCTCAGGAGACGTTATGAATACGGACGCCAATGTCAAAAAATGGCTGATGGGCTCCACGAGCAAACTGTATGATGCCACCAACGGCACCAGCAACACCAACATCGTTGATTTCAACTACGTTATAGTCACCTCCGCCCAGGCAGGTATCGAGTAGCCCCAGCATCTGGCCGGAGCCCCGGCTCAGAATCCATGAATACCGTCGGAAGTGCCCGCGCTGCACTTCCGGCGATATTTGTTCAGAATCCTCTGGCGGCGATCAGTTTCTCGGCGCAATCGGCGATCTCCTCTAGGGAAAGCCCGGTAGCGGCTGAAATTTCCTCAGGAGTAAGTTTTTGCGCTTTAACCAAGTTGGCTGCAATATTGGCCGCTCTCGAGGCCCCTCCTTCTGCTTTCCCGTCCGCTTTCCCTTCCCAATAACGGGTATTGGCAATATCATCTATGTCCCACTGTGTTGTCATGTCTTTTCTATATTCTTTACGTTCTTCGGTATCAAGCGCGCGCACTTCGCACGCTTCGAATATCTTCGCGAAGACCTCCTCCATCAGCGCCACGGGACGTTCCGTCAGCGATGACATGTGCGTGAAGGCCCAAGAGAGCTTTTCCGCGAAGGAGTCTTCCGGATGGGGCTCCTTGTAGCCCCGCTTGTAGTTCGTCATCTCCAGGAAGATGAAGTTCACACGGTCCGTCATCAGCTCGCCGCTCTCCCGCTCACGAAGGTCGTACCGGTACACTATCCGCTCCGAAAATGGGTGGAACGAGAAGTTCAGGAAACTCACCACGTATACCGGAGGGTAGTCGAAGTGAAGGTCGTGCGACTCAGGCTCCTTATCCGCGTCCTTCCCCCGCGCCAGCACCTGCTCCTGGAGCGGAAACGTCGAATAGAACAGCGCACGGCCGTGGAAGTGCTCCTGGTGCGCACGCTGCATCTCCACCACGAAGCGCGTCCCGTCGCCGTCGACGCACTCCACGTCGAAAAAGGCGTCGTGGCAGTCCTTGAACACGTTGCGCTTGCGGACCGGCTTACGGTTGTATTCAATGTCCACGATCTCACGCTCGGGGATGAGTTCCTGCAGGATCTTCAGAAGGATGTCCTTGTTCTTGCTCGAGCCGAGGATCTTCTTGAACCATTCGTCCAGGAGGATATTCACATACCGGCCGATCGTGCCGCGACGGGGGCGGTGGATCTGCGGAGAGTTCAGCACCCCTACGGGGGCATCGTCGAAATACATTCGTGCATTGAGAGGGTCGTCGAGTCGATAATTAAACATAATCCTTTAGTTTTAAACAATTTAAGCTTAGTCCTACCAGCCGCCGGAGCTCCCTGAAACGCACAAAGCGAGCTCAGCACGATATAGCCAAACTCGCTTTGTAGCCTCCTAGAACTACGGCACACAGACTTGTAGTAGTGCAAAGATGGGAATAAATTCCGAATCCTGCAAGAGTGCCCCCTCCGGATTATCTCAAATGACATAAAGATGAGCTGATAACGCGATAATTTGCTATATTTGTATTCATAGTGAACTATATAAAGATGAAAGGTAGATTATTAATTCCAGCCCTCTTTCTGGCCGTGTTTTCACTTGGAATCTGTATCCCTGCTTCCGGGCAGGAAGTCCGTGTGGCGTGCGAACTGCAGTACAGGCCGGACGGCAAATTCAAGATCCTGCAGCTGACCGACACGCACTACATTTCCGGTGACCCGCGTTCGGAACGGGCTTTGGCGAATGTGATTAAAATGCTGGATGAAGAGAAGCCGGACTTCGTGATCCACACCGGGGACGTCGTCTTCGGCGCTCCCGCCGAGGCTTCGGCGAGGGAACTGCTGCAGCCCCTGGTGGACAGGAAAATCCCTTTTGCGGTGGCCATGGGTAACCACGACAGCGATTTCGACCTGTCCCGGACTGAAATGTACAAGGTGCTGCGGAGCGTGCCCGGCAACGTCAACACTCCCGACGACCTGGGCATCAGCGGCTGCTCCAATGATATCCTCACACTGTCGGGCCCTGCCGGTGTAGAACGAGTGTTCTATCTGATCGACAGCGGCAACCGTGACTATCCGGCCGGCGTCAAGATCTGGGGATATGTCCATTCCGATCAGATAGAATGGTACAGGAGGGCAAGCAGGGCGCTGGCGGAACGGAACGGAGGCAAGCCCGTGCCCGCAATTGTCTTTCAGCACATTCCGGTGTCGGAGTATAACCAGGCACTTTACGACTCCGGCAAGAAGGCGCGGTTCATGGTCGGCAACCTGGGCGAAGAGCCGGCGGCGCCGAAGTTCAATTCTGGCGAATTCCTGGCGATGCTCGAAGAGGGCGGTGTGGAGGCAATGGTCGCCGGCCACGACCACAACAATGACTTCGTGCTTCTGTGGCAGGGATTCTACTTCATCTACGGCCGTTTCAGCGGCTGCAGCACGGTGTATAACGACCTCAAGCCCAACGGGGCCCGCGTCTTCGAATTCACCGCCGGGGAAGAAGGCTTCCGCACCTGGGTGCGTCTTTCTGACGGCCGTGTAGAGCAGGACCTTCGCCTCTATCCCGGCAGGAAGAATCTCTCCACGGAATAATTGAATCCTGTTTTTTACCATCAACTAGTAAGAGAATCTTGAAAATAATAATATAATTTTAGTCTTTTTTCTTTGTTGAAATAGAAAAAATCAATAAATTTGCAAAAATGTGTGTGCGCACACACAAAATAAAACACATCATGAACGGCAAGATAGTATTGACCCTGCTTGGGGCGCTGGCACTCGCCGCGTCCTGCAACAAGGATGTGGAGCAGGCTCCTGAATTCGTTGAAATCAAAGTGTCCTCCGAGGCTGCGACGAGGACGGCCCTCGATGGCAACAGCGTTGTCTGGAGCGACGGGGACCGTATGATGGTGTTCTCCTCGGGCACTTCAGATGGCAAAGTTTTCCGTCTTTTCAACGGAGCCGGAACGACAAGTGGCACTTTCTTCGGTGAGCAGCCTGCAGCAGCAGACAACTACTTCGCCGCCTATCCGGCAACTGCCACATATAACGGTGCCAGCACTTTCACCTATACCATGCCCGCCGAAGTGGCCTATACCCGAGGTACCTTCGCGCCCGGCACGAACCCAATGCTCTCCGGCACCAAGAGCGCTTTCGACGGCAGCTTCTCAATGAAGAACCTCTGCGGCGTGATGCGTCTTAAACTGAAGGGCACCATTGAGGTTTCTAGACTTGAGCTCACATTCAACAGCTACGTCAGCGGCTCAGGCCATTGTGCCAGAGGCGGTAACACCCTCACGATGGATGGCAGCTCCGATGCCGACAAGAAGGTGGCGATGACCTTCGCCAGCCCCGTCCAGCTCTCCGACTCCGAATTCACGGAGTTCTATTTCGTGCTTCCGCCGGCTGAATACGACGGCCTCAGCATCAAGGCCATCCTTCCCAACAACAACAGCTCCACAAAGGCGGTCAGCAGCATATTCACCATCACCCGTTCCCAGATTGCAACGCTCGAAGGCACAATGCCCGCCCCGGCGCTCAGCGCCCGTCCCGAACTTCAGGTCTGGTCTTTCAACGTCACCTGCCAGAAAAACGACGATAATTCCGGCTGGAGCAGCAGCAACTATTGGAGCCAGCGTAAAGCCGGCGTCTACGCCTTCTTCAACGCCCAGAGCCCCGACATCATCGGCACCCAGGAATGCGAATACCGCCAGCGCGTGGACATCCTCGACAACACATCCGGCTATGCAGCCTACGGCCTCGGCGTCGATTACGGCAAGGAATCCAGTGGCAGCAGCGGTATCTCATGGCTCCCGTCATACAAGGACTACAACGCCGATTCTTCCAACGCCATTTTCTATAAGACCTCTAAGTTCACGGTACTTGACCAGGGCACCTTCTGGCTTTCCGACAACCCTTCCAGCGTCGGTTCGGACGACGGCCACAACTGTGCTTGGATTAAGTTCCGCTGGAACGAAAACGGCTATGTTTTCTACTTCTTCAACACCCATTTCACAGCCCATTACACCGATGCTGCCTATGCCGCCCGCAAGGCTGAGGCCAGAATACTCTACGACCAGATTGCCGCCATCAACACTGAGAATCTCCCTGTCATAGTGGTCGGCGATTTCAATGCCACCACTTCCGAACTGTGCAGCGATGAAAAAGGCGACACCCGCTGGAGCAACTACTACTGGGCCAGAAACGTGGACGGCAAGACCAGCAAAACCAGCTATCCTACCAGCTACAACAACTTTACTACCACCTGCAGCGGCTTCTCCAGCATCTACTCCAGCGGCACCTGCGCTGGCGGCAACTCCAACATCGACAGCATAATCTACAAGAATTTCTACGAGAACAGCAAGCATGGCCTAAAAGCCGGCACCTTTGGCACCGACTTCCAGGCATATGGAGGAAGGACCTATATCTCCGACCACTGGCCGATAACGGCAACGCTTGTATTTGACTATCAGTAGGATGAATCGCAAAAGGGTCATAGTGCTCCTGCTGGCCTCTGTGCCGCTCCTGTCCGGCTGCATCAAGCAGCCCCGGCAGGAGCAGGCCATCGACGCGCTGACGGAAACCATGCCTGAAGCGTCTGATTCTCCAATGGAAGAAATGACGGAAGACAACCAAGGAATAATAAAGTTTTAGAGTATGAACCCTATCCTGAAGAAGTTACTGACCGCGGCCGTCCTGCTCCTTGCCTTCTCATTTGCGGCAACGGCGCAGCGGACGCTGTCCGGAAAGGTCAAGGACGCCTCTGGCGAGGGCATTCCCGGGGCCGGCATCGTGGTCCGGGGCACGACCAGCGGCACCGTCTCCGACATCGACGGAAGCTGGTCTCTTACCGTCAAGGATGGCGCTGTCACCCTTGACGTCTCCTGTCTTGGCTACACTTCGACTTCCGTTGCCGTGCCCGCCGACAGGACGACCGTGGACGTGACCCTTGCCGACGACAACCTGATGATTGAGGAGACGGTTGTCGTGGGTTACGGCACCCAGAAGAAGGTCAACCTGACCGGTGCCGTGACGGCCGTCAAGGGTGACGAACTCCAGAACCGTACCGCCCACGATGTGACCAGCATGCTTCAGGGCTCTGTGCCCGGCCTGAACATCACTACGTCCACGGGCCTTATGAACGACACCCCGGACATCAACATCCGAGGATATACATCCATAAACGGCGCCAGCCCCATGGTCCTGATCGACGGGGCCGAGGGCGACCTGAGCCGTGTCAACTCGCAGGATGTGGAGAGCATATCCGTCATCAAGGACGGAGCTGCTGCTGCAGTTTATGGCGCCCGTGCAGCGTTCGGCGTCATCCTGGTGACCACCAAGTCCGGCGCTGCTTCCGGCGGCAAGGCCACGGTACGCTACAGCGGCCGCTGGGGATGGCAGTCGCCTACCACCAGCACCGATTTCGAGACCCGCGGCTACTGGAGCGTATATACACTCAACAAGTTCTGGGATGCCCGCTACCCAGGCGAGCAGTACATAAAGTACAACGACAACGACATGAACGAGCTGCTCGAGCGTGTCAACGACGTCGTCGAGAACCCCGCCCGTCCCTGGGTCGTGGAGGAGACGGCCGGAGGCATCAAACAGTGGAAATACTACGCCAACACCGACTGGTACCACACCCTGTTCTCCGACAACAACCCCGCCCAGCAGCAGAGCATATCCATCACCGGTGGCGGGAAGGACTTCAAGTATTTCGTTTCTGGCATGTTCGACCGGCAGCAGGGTATCGTAAAGGTCAATCCGGACATTGTGGATAAGTATCAGCTCCGCGCACGCTTCGAGGGGCGTATCAACAAGTGGGCGACCATATCCAACAACACTTCCTACTACGATCAGTCCTACAGTTACATAGGCATTGGAACAAACAACATGGACCGCGTAATGTCCATGGTCACTGCCCACGCCATCCCGTGCTTCCCGATGCAGAACCCGGACGGCTCCTGGGTCTATTACTCACAGTATTTCGTCAGCAGCTATGCGGTCGCCAACGCCGTGCACATCAAGTTCTTCGAGAACAAAGACAAGCACATCGAGCGCAAGACCGACTTCACCAACACCACCGAACTCAACATTACTCCGTTCAAGCAGCTGCGGCTCACCGGCAACTTCACCTTCCGCAAGCGCCGCAACCACGACACCTGCCGCCAGACCAGTTTCACCTACAAGCAGTACCCTGACGAGCAGCCGGTTCTCAGGACCACCGGCGTGGGCACAAACCAGCTTGACGAGAGGGCAAGGACCTACGACTACAAGTCCGCCAACCTCTTCGCCACCTACGAAGACACCTTCGGAGGCCATCACCTCACAGCCGTCGCCGGCGGCAACTATGAGACCCAGTATTCCCAGTATCTGGAAGCCATGGCCTACTACCTTATCTCCGATACGCTCAACGACCTGTCGCTAGCAGGAACCGACGTCGACGGCTCGACCAAGCAGTACATCGACGGCGAACAGAGCGAATACGCCCTGCTCGGCTTCTTCGGAAGGGTGAACTACGACTACAAGGGCCGCTACCTGCTGGAAATCTCCGGTCGTTACGACGGCTCTTCCCGCTTCGCCACCGGCCACCGCTGGGGCTTTTTCCCCTCCGTGTCGGCGGGCTGGCGCATCAGCGAGGAACCGTTTTTCGCCCCTGCCAGGAACGTCGTAAACAACCTCAAGCTTAGGGCCTCCATGAGTTCCCTGGGCAACCAGGTTGTCAGCAACTATGCCTACATCCGCAAGATTTCGATTGATGAATCAGGCTATATGTTCGGGGAAGGCGCCCTGGCAAGGACGGCATCGATTTCCGCGCCCAATGCCGGCGACCTGAGCTGGGAGACAGTTCGGCAGTACAATGTGGGCCTTGACGCCGGCCTGTTCCAGGACCGCCTCCAGTTCACAGGGGAGGCATACATCCGCAACACTTTAGGCATGCTGGTTGCCGGAGACGCCCTCCCGGCCATCTACGGCGCCGGCGCTCCCAAGCAGAACTCAGCCAACCTGCGCACGCGCGGCTACGAATTCTCCCTTAGCTGGAGGGACCAGTTCAAGCTTGCCGGCAAGCCCTTCGGCTACGGCATCTCCGCCAATATAAGCAACTACGATTCCCACATCACCAAATACGACAACAACCCGACCAAGTTGCTCAACGATTATTATGTCGGGCAGCGTATCGGCGATATCTGGGGCTTCAGGGCCGACGACCTCTTCGCCACCGACGACGAGGCCCAGGAATATGCAGCCCTGGTGGACCTGAGCTACATTACCGCCGGCATGGGATCCGGCTGGAAGGCCGGTGACCTCAAATACGAGGACCTCGACGACGACCAGGCCATCGGAATAGGCGCCAACACGGCTGATGATCCGGGAGATCGCAGGATACTCGGCAACAGCCTGCCCAGCCTGTCCTACGGCGCTACCTTCTCCTTCGATTGGATGGGTTTCGACGCCAGCGCTTTCTTCCAGGGCACGGGCGACCATTACTGGTATCCCGGGCGCTGGTGCTTCCCCTTCTGGGGCCCGTATTCCAATACGATGCAGAGTTTCATCAGGCGTGATTTCCTGAAGGATGTCTGGGATTACAACAACACCGACGCCTACTTCCCGCGTGCCCGCGGCTACATTGCAGAAATTTCGGGCGGCTACCTTAACCGCACCAACACGCGGTATCTCCAGAACTGCCGCTACCTGCGCCTGAAGAACCTGACCGTCGGTTACACGCTCCCGGCAAAGATCACCAAGGTTGCCGGGCTCGAGAAAGTCAGGGTGTATTTCTCCGGCGAGAACCTGACCTGCTGGTCGCCGCTTTTCGACCATTGCTCTTACCTGGATCCGGAGGCAATGATGCACAGCGAAGATGAGGCCCGCGGCCGTACCTTCTATCCCTGGCAGAAGACCTTCATGTTCGGCATTGACATCCAATTCTAAAAGAGAGACGAAATGAAAAAGATTTACAGCATAATCCTGGCCGTCGCGGCGCTTTCCCTCGTCATCTCCTGCGAAGATGCGCTGAACAAATATCCCCTGGACGACATCACGGAAGAATCCTATTTCGAGAACGCCACCCAGCTGCAACTGTTCACCAATTCCTTCTATTCCTCCATCCTGCCGGATGTGCCGTACGACGAGCAGAGCGACCTTATGATAGGCAACAATCCCAGCAACACCCTGCTGAACGGCTCTTTCCGCACCGTTCCCGCTTCCGGCGGCGGCTGGACCTGGACCGTCCTGCGCAAGATAAACACCTGCCTGGGCAATCTCGACAGGTGTCCGGATGAGGCCGCCAGGAAGGAATACAGCGCCCTTTGCAAATTCTTCAGGGCGTGGTTCTATTTCGACAAGGTGCGCCGCTTCGGCGACGTGCCGTGGGTGGACCACGAACTCTCTTCGGAAGAGGACGACGAGCTCTACAAGCCCCGCGACAATCGCGATGTCATACTGGGCCACATGATAGAAGATATCGACGAGGCCATCGCAGGCCTGCCTGTCTCCTATGCTTCAGGCCGTACTTTCAGGGCCACCAAATGGGCCGCGCTTGCCCTTAAATCGCGATTCTGCCTCTTCGAAGGCACCTACCGCAAGTACCACGAAGGCGACATCACTCTCTGGACCCTCCCTGCCACGGCAAAGCCTGCGACCTACTATCTGGAGCTCGCCGCCGACGCAGCCGAGGAACTTATGGACCTGGGCCCGCACAAGCTTTATTCCACAGGCCATCCCGACTACGACTACCAGAACCTCTTCTCCAATTACGAAGAAGATGCGGGAGAATTCATCCTGGCCATCGACTACGACTACAGCATGAAGTGCTTCCACGATGCCAGCGGGGTGGCGCTCCTGCCCGTCTGCGGCCGCAACAGCCCGACGAAGAATTTCGTGGACCACTACCTTATGGCAGACGGCACCCGTTATTCTTCCGTCACTGGCTGGACCACAAAGACCTTTGCCGACCAGGTGGCGAAACGCGACCCCCGGCTCCACCAGACTATCCGGCTTCCCGGCTACAAATACACCGTCCTGACCACTAACAGGGCCATGTTCTGCGACATGGACTGTTCGCTCACGGGCTACTCCATAGCCAAATTCGTGATGCCTTCGGACAACCTGGTGATGTCCAACATACGCAGCAATTCCTACAACGACATGCCCGTCATACGCCTTGCCGAGGTCTATCTCAATTACGCCGAGGCGAAGGCCGAGCTCGGCACGCTGAACCAGGGCGACCTCGACAAGAGCGTCAACCTGTTGCGCAAGCGGGCCGGCATGCCGGACCTGGACATGGCCAAGGCCAATGCTTCTCCCGACCCGTTCCTGACGTCGGAAACTACAGGCTATCCCAAAGTGACCGGTGCCAACAAGGGCGTGATCCTGGAAATACGCCGCGAGAGGGTTGTGGAACTTGCCATGGAGGGCCTTCGCTATGCGGATCTGCTCCGCTGGGCGGAAGGGGAGAGAATCCCGAAGACCATCCAGGGCATGTATTTCCCCGGCACCGGAGAATATGACTGGGACAAGGACGGCAAGCCTGATATCTGCCTCTACACAGGATCCAAGCCATCCAGCAATGCAACTTTCGTCTATAAGATCGGCACCGACATCGTGCTCTCCGACGGAAGCAAGGGCTACGTGAACCCCCGCCCCGCCTACACCTTCACCTTCGACCCGGAGCGTGACTACCTCTTCCCCATTCCAACCAATGAAAGGGTGCTTAACCACCGGCTCCTGCAGAATCCCGGCTGGAACGACGGACTTGATTTCTAATAAAACGACAATGATATGAAAAAGGTTTTTCTCGTACTACTATCTTTTGCAGCGATAGCTGCCTGTAAGGACCCCATCGATCCTGACAATCCCGGCGGTGGCGGCGGAGAGAATAAAACCGCAGCGACGGTAGTTCGCGTGGGTACTTCTACCCTTAACTTCGAGGCCATCGGCGCCGAAGCCCAGACCGTGAAGATCTATGCCGACGGTTCCTGGACCTGCGAAGGCCCCGACTGGGTGACGATAGATCCCAAGACCGGCGACGGCACCGTGACCGTCACGGTCAGCGTGACCGACAATGAGAATGTCGACGGCCGCATCGGCACGGTGGTCTTCGCCCCCGAACTGGGTTCAGGCCCCAACGTGCTGACCATACAGCAGAAGGGCGACAACAAGGTCTCCATCAAAACTGGCCAGGCGCTCGCCGAGTGGCTGGCAGGCCTGACATCGGAGTCCCTTGACGAGGCCCGCCTTGCATCTGACATCGATATGTCCGGTATTACCCTGGTGCCAGCCGAGGGCTTTTCCGGCATACTTGACGGGGAAGGCCATGCCATCAAGAACCTGAAAGCTTCCTGGCCCCTTTTCAAGGTGAACAAGGGGACGCTCAAGAATATCGTCATTGATGAGTCCTGCTCTTTCGCCCCCGATACCAACGTGTTCGGTGCAATCACTTCGCGCAATGAGGGCATTATCAATGACTGCGTCAATAAGGGCAGCGTCACACTCAGCTATGCCGGCGGAAGCAAGATAAGCAACCTCATCGCCGGACTGGTGGGTATGTCCGTCAACAAGGAAGCGCCCCTGAGCGGTCTTACGAACTATGGTAAGGTGGCGGTCGAGACAGAAAAGGACAAGTCTTTCACAAGTCAGGGAGTTGCAGGTATAGTGGCATACTCGCTCAGCGCACTTGCCGGGTGCGAGAACTTCGGCGAAGTAAGCCTTACAGGCGGTTACCATACCGGTCGTGCTTGTCCTGCCAGAGATCCTGCCGACCCGGACAATATTGAGAAGGGTGAATTCTACAACAAGAAGATATCCGCCTCTGTGGGAGGAGTCGTCGCTTATTCCATAGGAACTCTCGACAACTGCAAGAATGCAGGCAAGGTTTCTTGGACGGAAACCAAGGTCGAAAGCCAGAATACATCTCCGGCCAGGATGTTTGCCGGCGGTGTGGCTGGCTGCTATTACGGTGCCGTGACCGATTGCTCCAATTCTGGTCCTTTCGAAGTCAATGTCCTGACAAGTGACAAGAGCACTTTCGACGGGCAGAACCATCAGCTTTGTGCCGGAGGTGTTTTCGGTGGCGTGAACAATCCCTCTGACGATGCCCCCAGCAAGAACAGGGGCGTCAGCGTGAGCGGATGCAGCAACAGCGGCGCCATCACGGTTGATGTCTATACCACCAAGGACTGGATGCATCTGGGCGGCGTGGTCGGCTGGCCGGCATCGGAGAACGACAATACCAATCCCAGTAACTGGGGTGTCATGTCTTCCTGCAGCAACAGCGGTTCCATTACCGTTAAGGGTGCCGGTCAGGTGCGAGTCGGCGGCATAGTCGGTGTCACCCCGTATATGGAGAATTGTTCCAACACAGGAAAGATTTCCATCCTCGGAATAGAGGAATTTGCGGAAATCGGAGGCATCGCTGGTCATCACTGGGGCTTTGCCCAGACAATAAAGAACTGCTCTTCTGTGGCCGATATCGAGTCTGCAGTCAAGGTTGACGTAGGTGGATTCTTCGGCTGGGTCGGGAACAAATCCAAGGAATCCCAGTCCGCCACTGTTGAGGGTGGCAAATTCGCCGGAAACATCACTGCACCTGAAGGGTCTGACGTAGGTATGCTGGTGGGCGGTTTCGCCGCCAACAAGATTGCCGCCACCATAGGCACATCCTCTTATCCTGTAGAGGTTTCCGGATCGCGCAACGGCACGGCGATAACTCCTGAGAATGCTGCTACGCTGCTTTGGGGCATCAACTATGACGAGAGTGCACAATCGTTCAATTATGTCATCAAGTAAGTTCCTTAAAAGCTCTGTCCTTGCGCTTGTCCTTCCGTTGCTCTGGGGTTGTCCCGACAATCCCGACACTCCGGACACTCCGCAGCAGGATACGGCGGACCTCCTGGTCTGCACCTTCAACATCCGTTATCCGGAGCCTGCCGACGGAGACTACACTTGGGACAAGCGCAGGGATGCGGTGTGCAAGTTCATCCTTACCCGCAAACCTGATATCATAGGGATGCAGGAGGTCGAAAAGGTCCAGGCCGAATACATACTGTCCAAAGTCAAGGATGAGTACGGCCTGTACGGCATCGGCCGGGAAAGCGGAAAGGATATCCTTCAGGTCAGCGGGGATGAGACATCAAACACTATTCTTTACAAGAAATCCCGCTTCGACCTCGCCGCCAGGGGAACGTTCTGGCACAGCGACACGCCTGACGAGGTAGTTGCGAAGAACAAGGCCAACGACTACGGCTCATGGCATACGTCGCATCCGCTCTGCACTTCGTGGCTGAAACTCGCCGACGGCGACAACCTCGGCCGGGCGTTGTGGGTTTTCAACACCCACTACCAGAACAACAAGAACATGACTTCGGTCGCTCCCGGGCTCAGGATGATGGAAAGCAACCTGCACATCAGCAAGATACCGTCCATCACGGGAGGAGCCTTCGGGCCTTCGTCCAAGGATCCCGTATTCCTGCTTGGGGATTTCAACTGCGCCAGCACAACCGACGAACTCCAGAGGCTGAGGAATGTTCCGCTGGGCTACGCCAGGGAGGATGCCGTCAAGTCCAGCTTCCGTACCATCAGCACATGCAACGACTACGGCAAGGGCGGTTCACTGATCGACCACATCTTTTACTGCGGCCCGCTGAAGGCCCTGACCTATTCGGTAGATAAGCGAGACTACGGAATCCTCTATATTTCAGATCATTACCCCGTCCTCACCGATTTCTCGTACACGGACAAGAATTAGACCTTGAAATGCATAACGCTGCGGACGGTCATCGATTCGTCGGCGGCAGAGAGATAGGAGACACTGTAGCGGGTGCCTCCTTTTTCTACGTCCACGACCACGTGGCCGCCCTCGAAGGAGGCGGGGGCGATGTCCTTCATCCAGGCTGTGCCGCCGTCCTTGGCACGCCGCTCGGCGGGCATGATTGTGGGACAGATGATGCGGTCGCCCGGGTAGAGGCTGCGGTCGGATAGCAGTTCCATGCAGGGCGGGAGGTTGTGCAGCTGGTCCCATACGCAACTGACCCAGACTTTCGGGCGCAGCGCGGCGACCAGTTTGGCGCTCATTGAGTTGTGGCCGTGGTGGTTTACCTTGGCCACGCAGACGGGGCCGCAGATACCGGCAATGTCGTCCTCGATGAATCGGGGCGTGCCGTCGGGATCCTTGAAACGGGCGGAGAAGTCGCCGGCGGTGTAGAAGCGGAAGGGGCCGTAGCTGAACAGCATCCCGAGGCTCATCGCATTCTCGTTCTTTGTGACCTTGCCGGCTTCCTTGCGTGCCGAGAAGAGGTCTTTTATGCTGCCGTCGGGCATGGCAAGGCATCCGTTTCCGCAGATGTTGCGCACCTGGAATGAAGGGTAGCGGGCGGGTTTGCGGAGCTGGACTATCTGGTCGGTGGCGCCGAGGCGGAAGGTCTCGATTGAGAGCCCCCTGTGCTTCTGCATGTAGCTGTAGAAGCGCTGCATGTGGCCAACGGTGTCAGGATCTGCGTATTTGAGGCTGTCGGGGCTGTCGGGCCAGCAGCGGTCGATGGCTTTGCTGAAGTTGAGGGTTTCCGCCGCCTGGGAGAAGCCGCTGAGGGCGTATTCCTGGCCGTCCCGGATGATCTTTTCAGCGTAGAAACGGTCGGAGCCGGCGTGGTCGTTGTGGTAGTGGGTGAGGAGCATATAGTCCACGTCGGTGACTGCAGGATTGACGCGGGTCACGTAGCGGGCAATCCATTCGCCGGCGTGCTTCTGGGGGCCGGGGAGTATGGGCACTGCCTTTTCGCCGCGTGCGGCCGCATCGAAGTCTCCGCAGTCCAGCAGCATGGTGGTGCCGTCCGGAAAGATCAGGAACATGGATTCCGCCGCTCCTGTGTAGATGAAGTGGATTTGGAACCGGCCTTCCTTCCAGCCTTGCCAGGGCTGGCCTGCGGCAGTGTCGCTCCTCCCCATTGCGAAGGCTTTCTGCCAGTCCGTCAGGCAGATGGAAGCGCCTCCGAGCACCGATGTTTTTATGAAATCCCTTCTGTTCACAGAGGCAAAAATAGCAATAAAATTGTTATATTTGTGTGTTCGGGCACACATTTCCCGGCCACTTGTTGATATGAATGTTCTCTTTATGGCACTGGCTGCGCTGTCGGCCTCTTTTGCGCTGGCGTTTGAAGACGGAACGGTCCCTGGAGTAAAGGGGCAGGCGGCTTTTTTCGACGGCTTCGATTCCCGTATCGTGGTGCCGTCCTCTGAGGTCCCGGTGCCTTCAAGGCATTTCACTGTGGACGTGTGGGTGTGTCCGGTGGCTTTCCCCAAGAGCCCGTGCCCGGTGGTGTGCCGGCAGCGTACGGATGTGCCCGGCGGCTGGTCCCTGTGGCTGGACGCCTTGGGGAAGGTGCATTTCCAGGTGGCGTCGGCAGGGGAGTGGATGTCGGTGGAGAGTACTTCGGGCCTGCAACTGAGGCAGTGGTCGCGGCTGACGGCCCAGTTCCGTGCAGGTTCCGGCCTTTATCTGGCCGTGAACGGCAAGCAGGTGGCGAAACTACCGCTGGAACTGCCCTGGGTGGAGCAGGAGGGTTATGACCTGTGGATAGGACGCACGCCCATTCGTACGCCCAGTTTCTATGAGAACCAGAATATTCCGATTTACAGCAGCATAGACGGAGCGATTGACGAACTGCGTATCATTGAAGCCAAGGATGCATATTCCAAGCTCCTGAAGGAGAAGTTCGTGCGTCCTGAGGCTCCGGAATTCGAGGCGCGTGTGCTGCCGTCTGGCCCGGACAGCCTTGCCTTCGGTGCCTGGTACATACCGCTGAAGTACTACAAGGCCTTCGACGAACGCTGGCGGGGCGAGACTCCGGACGTAGTGGTCTCTTTCGGGCCTGAGCAGCCGCACCGGGTGGTCTTCTGGAGGGGCATTTCCTATGCGCCCTGTTTCGTCACCGAGAAAGACAACTGGATGTGCAACGAGTTCATAGAGCGCAAGAAAGTGACCGGATGGGGCTGCCCGGAAAGCATGAGCGACAAGCATGCCGACTTCTCCAGCGTGCGTATTATTGAGAACACGCCGGCCCGCACTGTAGTGCTGTGGCGCAACCTGCCCGTGGGCGTGAACCAGAAGATTCCCTACCAGAGCGAGGAAACACAGTGGGGCGACTGCTCGGAGGAGACGTATATCTTCTATCCCGACGGCGTGGGTGTGCGCAAGATGGTAGTATGGACGGATCACCCGGACCACTGGTACGAATGGTGCCAGAGCCTGCAGGTGCTGCACCCGTCGCAGCGTCCGGAGGATGTGCTTGATGCCGGCCACATAATGTCAGTTGCCGCCATGGACGGCAGCAGCGCCACATACGGCTGGAACTTCGACGGCGCCCGCCGTCAGGATGAGCCGTCCCTGCCCGGGGCCAACATACAGGTCACGTACCTGAAGAGCCGCTGGAACCCCTTCTTGATTCTGGAAGACGGCTCCGGCGTCAATGAGAAGGGCGGTAGCGGTCCTGCTATCGACCGTTACGCCGGCCGCTGGTCCGACTTCTCCGACTTTCCGTGGCGCAACCACTGGCCGGTGGCCCAGGACTATGTTATCGGCCGCTACGCCTGCGTCCCCGACGCTCCTTCACACACCTACACCGCTACACAGTACAACGCTCCTCACTCTGTTGAGGGAGGCAAGATGACCAAACTGATGCTCTGCGGCTGTACCGACAAAGACGCCGCCGAACTTCTTCCCCTCGCCAAGTCCTGGCTCCGCGCTCCCAGTCTCGTCTGCAACGGCTCCGAGGTTACATACGACATAACCCAAAGAGCATATGTGGCCTCGCCACATATGCAGTCCTTCCGTTTGGTGGCATCTTCTGAGCGTCCTGCCAACGGCATTTGCATCATCTTGAAAGGCATTTCGGAGCTGTCCGGCGTCGAGGTGGACGGCAAGCCGTACGCTGGATATAAGGCCGGTGTCCACACTGCCTGGGACGGCCCGCAGCTCGTGCTATGGCTGCCCATCCAGGCTGAAACCCCCGTCAATATCAAACTATTATGAAAAGAATCATCTGCCTGCTCCTGCTTCTTGCAGCCGGTTATGCGGCCTTTGCTCAGGAGCCGGAACTCGTCTTCACTGAAGCATCCGATCTGACCCTATTTGGGAAGGTTTTCCAGGACACTCCGAATCCCTATCAGCGTATGGATTTCGAGCGCTTCGGCGGCTGGGATGCAAAGGATATCAACCTGCTGGAGATGTCGTCCGGCATAGTGGTTTCGTTCAAGACTGATTCGCCATCGGTTTGGGTGAAGCCGGAATTCAAGCATTTGAGCGGTACCCGCAATTCCGGGTGGGCTTCCAGGGGCTTTGACCTATACATAAAGAAGGACGGGAAGTGGCTATGGGCAGGAGTGTGTAACTATAAATACGACACCCAAACCGAGAACGGACGTGTGCTCCATTTGGTCAAAAATATGGATAACTCGCTAAAGGAGTGCATCATGTATCTGCCGACCGAGAGCAAGCTGACGTCCGTGAAAGTGGGTGTTGAGAAGGGCTGCCTGCTTGAAGCGGGGGAAGTGCCTTTCCGCCACAGGATATGCCTGCACGGTTCCAGTTTTATGCATGGAGTCGCTACCGGCCGGGCCGGCCAGACCGTACCTGGCTTCCTCACACGCACCACGGGGCTTCAGTTCTGCAGTCTCGGGGTGAGCGGCGACTGCCGGATGCAGCCGCAGTTCGCTGCTGCTCTGGCCCAGGCCGACGTGGATGCCTATGTTTTCGACGCCTTCTCCAACGGCAACGCCAGTACGGTTGAGGCCAACCTGTTCAATTTCATCGAGACCATCCAGGCCGCGAGGCCGGGCGTTCCTCTCATCTTCATGAGTACCATCTGGCGCGAGGGGCGCAATTTCGACCGCGAACATGATAAGGCAGAGGGGCAGAAGATTGCCATGGCGGACAGCCTTATGCGGATAGCCGTTAAGAGGTACAGGGATATCTACTACATTAAGTCCGATGCTACTTCCGCCATGCACGAAACCAGCGTGGACGGCGTCCACCCCGGTGACTATGGCTACTGGCTCTGGGCCAAATCCGTCCGCAAACCCATCCTCCGCATCCTCCGCCGCTACGGGATTCGCTAGATTCTTATAGTCATCGGCTTTTTGCTTGCTTTGAGCACGACCGTCTCCGGGCCCTCGCGCAGGCAAGCGATGACGGCTATGTCTTTGCCGGCCAGGTCTTTGTCGAATTCGAGGGTAAGCTCTACTGAGGAAAAGTCTTCGGCCCAGCGGGCGGAGGTAACCAGGGTGCCGAAGCCTGTGGAAACGGTACCGGGCTTATGGTAGGCGTTATACCAGTTGATTATAGGGGTGGAGAGGCCGGAGAAGTTGTACCAGCCGCCGCCACGTCCCGTTTCAATCATGAAATGCTCGTAGCAGTTGTATGAATCTTCGCATTCACGCTCCCAGTTTGCCAGTGCGGTGTCCGCAATGAGACGGGCTTTCTCCGGCAGCCCAAGGTCTAGCATGGTCTTCCAGAGTATCATCTGGTGTGGCATCCAGACCGTGCCGTTCCAGTAGCCGTCGATGCGGTAGTAAGGGGCTTTCCGGCTCACTGCGGTGATGCCGCAGGAGGTCCAGAGGTCTCCCTCCGTGAATAAATGTGCCAGAAGGGCGGAGGTTTGCTCCTCGTCGGTGATTCCGGCAACAAGAGGCGTCACGCCGTCGAGCCCCATGTTGAAGTTGATGCCCTCTGCAGTGCGGTAGATGCCGGTCGGGCGCTCTTCGGAGTCGTGCTGCACGTAGCCGAACCAGCCGGTTTCAGCATCCCAGGCGTTGGCGAGAATGCCCGTGGACATCTCCTTTATGTCGGCGTCGAACTGACGTAAGTCGGCTTTGTAGGCTGCACTTTCCCTGCATTTGGTGTCGGAAGCAAGGTGAGTCGCAAGCAGGCGGAGTATCCTTGCGCAGCGGATGTAGTACGAGGTGGACACCATCGGGAGCGTGCGGCTGCGCAGTTCCTTTTGTGGCCGCAGTTCCCACTGGGGCGGATAGTCATCCCAGCCGCCGCTGTTGTAAAACAAGTGCCAGGTCTCCAGCAGGCCGCTTTTCCTGCGAAACTCGGGGCCGGTCATATAGTCGTAGAAGCGCTTGAGGCGGGGATAGATTTCCTTTAGCTGGTCTACGCTGCAGCCGCATCTTTCCCATACGTCACCGATGGCGAAGATCTGGGTTGCCAGGGGAGTGCCGTGGTGGACGAAAGGGGCTTTTTCTTCGGGGGTGGTGGTGTACTGTCGGATGATTTCGTAGCCGCGGGCGGGATCAATCTCGCTCATGGCCCAGCCGATGAAGCCGCAGTCCCAGGTGTAAAGGCTGTCCCAACGCTTGCCGGGGCAGAAGTGACGGATGGGCTCACCGTAGGCGTCGATAGGGTACACGACGTCGGTCAGCATTGTGGCTTGCAGGAGCCGTACCCCGAGGGGCACTGTCTCATCCTTCCTGCCGGTGATCTCCTGCCCGCCCTCGGTGCCCGCTAACCAGCTGCCTCCCAGCGCTTTGCAGGATTTGCCCGCATTGTTTTTCGTGCAGGCAAAAGTTGCAAGTTGCTGAGGAGTAGGGACTTCGGCGCCACGGACGATGAGTTGCCAAAGGGTCGTGTCGGACTGCGGCTGGAGCACTATGGGGCGCAGGAAGTTGGCGGTGAAGTGGCCTTTAAAATCTCCCTTCATGTTCTTGCGCACGTGGTCGTGGGCCTTGGCTGGCATCAGTTCCTCCAGGCGCGCGCAGTTCCATGTGCGCACCTCGCTGAGAGGATAGTCCCAGACGATGCTGTAGCTGGCATCTACTTCGGGGTACCGGACGCTGAACCAGCCTTCGCCTTCCCTGACTTCAGGTGTCCACTGCTCCTTGGCGCCTCCTGCCTTGCGGACTGCAAGCTGCAGGTTTATGTTCTGGACGAGGCCGGTATTGTTGACACAGTGGCATTCCAGCAATACGTGGTCATCGTCCAGCACGTGCCAGGTGGCATCCACATAGACCTGGTCCTTCCACTCGATGTCGTGGCGGTAGGTTATGTGCTTCATGTCGGCGGATACGCGCCAGGGGTGTACCCCGGACTCCCAGAGAGCGCACGGCACCTTGAAGTTTCTGCGGTACTGGCCGGTGACCAGGCAGAATTCCACCTGGATGCCGGAACCCAGGTCCTGGATGTGGGAGATGCCGTAGTACTCTTTCGAGTACGGGCCCCAGGCGCCGAGGCTCTTGATGTCGTGGGAGGCAGCTGGCGAGGACGCGGATGGCGTAGTCTCAGCCGAGGCCTCCGTGGGCGCTGCTGCCATAATCCCCAGTATCAGGCATTGAAGTATGGTGAAAATCTTTTTCATATCTGTGTGTGTGGACACAAATATAATCATTTTCCCCGAAAGACTCCCGAATTATATTTCGTTAAAAAACAGTACCTTTGCAAAGTTATGAAACATCTGATTCCCTTCGCAATGTGTGCAGTAATAATCGCATCGTGCGCCCCGCAGCTTCCGCAGACCCGCAAGGAAGCCGTCACTGACGAATACTTCGGCACCACCGTGGCCGACCCCTACCGCTGGCTCGAGGACGACAGGTCCGAAGAAACCGCCGCCTGGGTCGAGGCCCAGAACAAGTACAGCTCCCATTATCTCGGCAAGATTCCCTTCAGGGGCAAAATCCTGAAGCGCCTGACCGAACTCGCAGACTACGAAAAAGTGGGCATGCCGACCCGCGGCCGCAACGGCAAATGGTATTTCTACAAGAACGACGGCCTGCAGAACCAGAGCGTGCTCTATGAAATGGACACGCCCGACGGCGAGCCGCGCGTGCTGCTGGACCCCAACACCCTGAGCGAAGACGGCACGGTGGCGCTGAAGGGCACCTACTTCAGCCGCGACTGCCGCTACCTGGCCTATAGCATTTCCCGCAGCGGCAGCGACTGGCAGGAGTTCTATGTGCTTGACATGCAGACCAAAACGTTGCTCCCGGACCACATCGAATGGGCCAAGTTCTCCGGCGCCGCCTGGCGTGGCGACGGTTTCTACTACAGTGCCTACGATGCCCCCGAAAGCTCCGAATTCTCCGGCAAGAACGAGGTCCACAAAATCTACTACCACCGCATCGGCACGCCCCAGAGCGAGGATGAACTGTTCTTCTCGAATCCCGCCGAGCCCCTGCGTTTCTACACGCTCAGCACAAACGACGATGAGACGATGGCATTCATGTCGGAAGACGGCGCCGACGTCGGCAACAACCTCTACGTTATGGACTTCAGGCGCGGCGGCGGCTTCGTGCAGATGACCCCGGACATGAAGAGCCAGTGCTACCCGGTCGAAACCGACGGTGACCTCATCTACATTTTCACCAACTACGGCGCCCCGATGAACAGGCTGATGGTTGCGGACGTACGCAAACCGCAGCTCGCCAATTGGAAAGAGATCGTGCCCGAATCGGACTGCGTGCTGGAATCGGTCGATTTCGTGGCCGACAAGATGATCCTGAGCTACTCGCAGGACGCCTCCACCCACGCCTACATCTGCTCCGCCGACGGCACCGGCCGCTGTGAAATCCCCCTTCCGGGAGTCGGCAGTGCCGGATTCAACAGCCGCAAGGGTGAGCCCTGGTGCTACCTGTCCTTCTCTTCATTCACCTCCCCGGGCACCATCTACTCATTTGATCCCCAGACTCTTGAGAGTACGCTCTACAAGCAGCCGGCCGTAGCGTTCGACCCGTCGGAATTTGAAAGCGTCCAGGTGTTCTTCCCCTCAAAGGACGGCACACGCATACCGATGTTCCTGACCTGCCGCAAAGGCCTGCAGCTTGACGGCACCAATCCCGTCTACCTCTACGGCTACGGCGGCTTCAACATCTCCCTGCCTCCTTCGTTCTCCAGCACACGCATCCCTTGGCTCGAAGCCGGCGGCATTTACGCCCAGGTCAACCTGCGCGGCGGCAGCGAGTACGGCGAAGCCTGGCACATCGCCGGCACTAAGATGCAGAAGCAGAACGTGTTCGATGATTTCATAGCGGCGGCCGAATGGCTGATCGCCCAAGGCTACACAAGCCCGTCGAAGCTCGCTATCGTGGGCGGCTCGAACGGCGGCCTGCTTGTCGGCGCCTGCATGACCCAGCGTCCCGACCTGTATGCCGTGGCGATTCCGCAGGTCGGCGTGATGGATATGCTCCGCTACCACAAGTTCACCATAGGCTGGAACTGGGCCCCCGACTACGGCACCAGCGAGGAGAGCAAGGAGATGTTCGAATACCTGCTGGGCTATTCACCGCTGCATAACCTGAAGCCCGGAGTGTCCTATCCGGCCACGCTGGTGACCACCGCCGACCACGACGACCGCGTCGTTCCGGCACACTCGTTCAAGTTCGCCGCAACCCTTCAGGAGTGCAACGCAGGGCCGAATCCTGCCATCATCCGCATCGACACCAAGGCCGGCCACGGCGGTGGCAAGCCCCTGGCCAAAGCCCTGGAGGAGCAGGCCGACATCTACTCCTTCATAATGAAGAACGTCGGAATTAAGTACTGAGCGTAAAATGTAAACCGTTGGCTATCAGCAAGAACTGAAAGTCCTGGGGGCCGATTCAGCCCCCAGGACTTTCAGTTTTAATTGATTGTCAGAAACTTACATTTTACGGCCGGCAGGGAGACAACCCGTGACTGCCGGAACGGCTACTGGATTTCGAAGAGGTTGAGGAAGCCGGTCATCATGAAGACGTGGCGGATGTCGTCGCTGATGTTGCGGACGATGACCTTGCCGCCCTTGCCGGCTGCTGCTTTGCGGATGGTCAGGAAAATGCGGAGGCCGGAGCTGGATATATAGCTCAAGTCCTTGCATTCCAGGATGATAGTCTTGTCTGCCTCGTCGAGCACGGGCTCGATGGCTTTGGAGGCATCGATGGAGGCCGGGGTGTCAAGGCGGCCGATGAATGACACGATGATGCCTGATTCTTCTTTGTTGATAAGTACTTCCATATTCTAAAGCTTTTTTGTCATCGATAAATAGTTCTTCCCATTCTCTTGGGTGTATGTCACCGAGTCCATGATTTGACGGACAAGGTGTATGCCGAGCCCTCCGATCTTCCTGTCTTCAGCCTTAAGGGATGTGTCGGCATCAGGCGCGGCGGTCGGGTCGAACTCGACGCCGCTGTCGGAAATCGTGAATTCCAGCATGTCCGGGTGGATGTAGGCTTCCACGTCGATGATGCCGTCGGTGCCTTTGGGGTAGGCATACAGCATCACGTTCGTGACGGCCTCCTCCATCGCCAGGTTAAGGCTCATGCAGAGCGACATGTCAAGTCCGGCGCTTTCGGCAATGCCGTCGATGAAGCTGGCCAGGCGCGGAATCTGGTTGATGTCATTGTGGAGAGTAAGGTGGCGTTCGTCGCTCTCCGGGGCCTTGTCGTTGAGGTAGTGGATGAATAGCATGGTAATGTCGTCGCTAGGATCTGCGCCGCCAACGAAGGCGGCCACGGCCTCCTCCATCGCCTTAAGGTATCCGGAGGAGCTTCTGCGCTCTGAAAGCACGTTGGACATACGCTCTTCGCCGAACTGCTCGTGCGCAGTGTTCTCGGCCTCAGTCACGCCGTCCGTGTAGAGGAAAATGGCGTCGTCGTAGCACAGGTAACGCTCCTGCTCCTTGTATTCCATGTCGGGCATGATGCCGAGAGGCAGGTTGGGCATGGTCGGCAGTATACGTTTGTCGGTAGTCAGTATCATGGGGGCGTTGTGCCCTGCGTTGCAGTAGCGCAGGTGCCCGTCGGTGAGGTCCAGAACGCCGCAGAAGAAGGTCACGAACATGTTGCTTTCGTTCATGTCTGAGAGCGACGCGTTCATGTCGGAGACTATGCGCTGCGGGCTGTCTTCGTGGCCTGCCACGTTGCGGAAGAGGCTCCTGGTCACGGCCATCACCAGCGCCGCCGGCACTCCCTTGCCCGACACGTCGCCGATGCAGAAGAAGAGCTTCTCGTCGCGGATGAAGAAGTCGTAGAGGTCGCCGCCGACCTCCTTCGCCGGTACGATAATGCCGCATATATCCAGGTCGTGCCTTTCCGGGAACGGAGGGAAAGTCTTGGGAATCATGGACATCTGGATGCCGCGGGCGATCTGGAGCTCGTTCTCTATCCTCTCTTTCTTGTCGGCTATCTCCTTGTATTTCATCTGGTTCTTGGCGACTGCCCGGAGAATCAGGATGAGCATCAAGATGCCAAGTATCTGGAGCAGCTTGACGAAGGCGCCCACGCGCCGGATGCTGCCGTAGATTTCGGAATCGGGGATGAAAATGGAAATGGACCAGCCCGTGCGTTCCACCGGGGCGAAGAAGGCATGGTATTTCTTGCCCTTCTGCTTGAACACCATCTGGCCTGAGCCTCCGCTCATCATCGAGCGTCCGAGTTTATTGATGGTGGTTGTGTCTTCGGCCTTTGCTGCCATATCCATGAACGTGCGCTGCATCACGAGGCTCTCGGCGGGGCAGACCATCAGCTGGCCTTCACGGCTGATCACCAGGTTGAAGGCATTGGGATACACTTCTATGCCACCCACGAGTTCCGTCAGCCAGTCGAGCGAGATGTCTGCGGTCAGCACAGCCGCCGCCTGTCCCTTGCGGTCGAAGATGGGCACCGAATAAGTGGTCATCAGCATTTCGCCGCCGCCTTCATCGATATAAGGCTCTGACCAGTAGCCTTTACCGAGGCGCAGGGGCTCGGTGAACCAACTCTGGGAAGGGTAGTCGTACTCGGGAGTTGCAAGCGACTTGAAGCACAATGTGTCTAAGCCGGGCACTTTGTGGCAGTAGGGGGAAAACAGAGGGCGCCGCTTGCTGTAACCGGGCACCAGGGCTACGGTGGAGCCGGCGACCACCGGATTGTCGGTGACGATGCGCCGTGCAACGGAAGGAAGGCTGTCCGGAAAATCCAGGCACCACTGGGCAATCCATATGCTGTTGCGGACCGCTGCCTCGGCCTGGTCCACAACGTCCAGTATCTTCAGCTGGGTGGCTTCCATTTCACTTTCCGCCTTAAGGCTGGCTTCCTCCTTTATCCCTTTCTGGGAGAAGTAAAACTGTATGATGGAGGTCGCTTCCAACGTCAACGCGGCGATGAGGATCAGCATCAGGCCGCCCCTGGCGAAATCCCTTATGGAGGAATTTCCAAGTGCTTCTTTCATTTTCATAACAGTGAACTCAGGCCCTCCCGCAACTCGGGCATAGGGCATTTGGTGTCGCGCTCCACGATCAGGGTCTTGAGCCCGGCGTAGGGACGGATCTCTTCTTCGATGTCGCGGAGGGTCCGGTCGGCTCCGAAGTAGGCGTGGGCAAAGCACTGCCAGAACTTGATGGCTGTGGGCTTGGGCATGTGGAAGGCTTCCTGGATGAATTCTTCCTTGCTCAGGCAGCAGCACAGATAGACCATTCCGGTGTCGAAGAGCTTGTAGCCGTAGCAGAAGTCGCCCAGGTCGATGAAGTAGCGCTGGTCGCCGACGAATATCACGTTGCCGAACTGCAGGTCGCCGTGGATGGCGGTGTCGGTGTCGGGGGCGTCGGAGATGAAGCGGCCCAGCCTGTCTTTCTGCGCGGGGGTGAAGAAGGGATTCTCTTCCAGCAGGCGGTAGTAGCGTTCCTTGACGTTTTCGAATTCATTGGTATCCACGTGGATACGGTGCAGCTCGGTGCAGCACTGGGCAAATTCTCCGGCATACTGCTGGATCTTTTCGGGATTGTCCGCAACTGCGCGTGCATAGGACTTTTTCCCCAGGATGCGGTGGAAGCGTATTCCGTACCGGCCGTCCGGAGTAACCACGTATTCGCCGGGCTCCGGGGTGGGTATGCCGAGGTCATAGACCTTCCTGGCGAGCAGCATTTCGTCGAGCGGCTGCTGTATCTTGCCGGGGAAGTAGAGTTTGAGCATCACGGAAGGGTCGTCGCGATGGTCGTAGCTTTCTCCGTTGGCTCCTCCGCCGGAGAGGACGTAATCGTCCATATTGATGGGGATTGCTTTCATGCTATTTACTGAATACCTGATTTATGAGCCGCTCGAATTCGCGGAATGCAAATGTGTCCTCCAGTTCGCGGAGGGAGTCTGCCAGGCCCCTGTAGTGCCACTCGTGGTCTTTGGGGTCTTTGGCGTGGAATATGTCCCAGAGTTTGTCGCCGAGTATGGAATAGTCGCGGGCTATGGCCCTCATGTTGGAAAGCTTGTCTCCCAAGGCGACCATCTTGGCGTCCCGGGAAGCCTTCGCGAGCCTTTCTATCGCGGCGCGCTTGCGGCTGTGCCAGCTGTCCTCTTCGCTGACGCCTTCCTCGAAAGTGTCGCTTTCGTCGGCCACCAGGGAGGCAATCCTGTCGCCGAATTCGGCACGTATGTCCTCTTCAGTGAAAGGGGTGTCTTCGACCACGTCGTGGAGCGCGGCAGCGGCGAGCAACTCCTGGTCGGCGGTCATTGTGGATACTATTTCCATCGCTTCCATAGGATGGACTATATAGGGGAAGCCCTTGCCGCGCCTCTCGGTGCCGGCGTGGGCCTTGACCGCGAACACTATGGCCCGGTCAAGAAGGGAGGTATCGAGGGGTTTGTTGGCCATAAGTTATTGATTCATAAAAGGCAGGTCCTGAGCCTGTTCCATAAGGAAGGCGGCTATGGACTCGTTGCTCTCGGACGGGCCGTTGAGGGCATCGAACATCAGTTTCAGTCCGGCCCTGCCGCCGCCATTCTTGAGTATAAAGGCTATGCAGAGGTCCTGGGGGCCGATGGACGAGGAAATGATGTCCAGGTCGGTCAGGCCTATCTGGTAGCAGGCTATCTGGTATGCCCCTTCGGAGTATTCTTTTATAATCTTCGTAATGTCGCCGAGGGTGTTGCAGCCCATCGCCTTGAAAACCGGTATGAAATTCAGCAGAGAAACTTCCTGGATCTCGGCCTGGTTGACTGAAGCGATCCTGCGGTTGAGCTGGTCGAAGGGACGGAGCCCGAGGAAACTGCGGAATGTGTCGCCGTCCAGGGGGACTTCGTCGAGGTTGCCGGACGCCACGAGCGCCTGCACCTTGCGGCGATAGTCTGTGAGCTCGCTGCGGATAAGGCTGAACTGCTCGTCCACCAGCTCAAGCATGCCGGCGAGGCGGCTGAGGTTGCGCAGGTAGCGCTTGGGCACCTCCACGCCGCTCTTGTAGCCGGTGTCGTGGTTCATGTTGGCCCAGGCGTGCTGCAGCACGGTGCGCATCTGGATTTCGAAACGGTAGGGGAAATCCGGGCGCGAGCAGATATAGTGGAGGGAAAGGTAGCCGAAGCTGTCGATTTCGTGGATCTTGCGTTTGTCCACGGAGTTCTCCCAGTCCACTGTGAAAAGGCGCTCTACGGCGGAAGCCACCTTGTCCACGTCATCGATGTAGAAGGTGATGATACGCAGGCCGATGATGTCGGTGATGTCGGCCAGGGTGCTGTATTTATGACCTTTGAGCTCGAGTTTGCCGGCAAGCGATTTTTCGGTCTTGACCCTCGATTCGAGGCCGGCAAGGAGGAGGCCGGCCTCGTCGAAGGTGGACTTCAGAGTGGAGAGTACTTCATCCTTGACTTCAAGGAAGCGGGGAAGGTTTTCCCTGTACTCGTCCAGTATGGCTTCGCAGTGGAGATCCATGATTATTTACGGTAACGCATTTCAAACAAGCCGTCCTGGCCCTGGACCAGGTAACGGCCGCACTTGTACTCGGCGAGGTCTTCGAGTTCGCCGGTGGTGCCGCGGCCCATGTCAAGCACCTCGACGGGACGGCGTTTCTTGAGGTCCCATACGAAGAGGTAGCTGGGGTATTCGGGCGTACCGAGGCCGGTGGGCATCATCAGGCGGCCCTTGGATATGCAGAGACCCTGGCCGATGGTGGCGTACTTCAAGCCATAGTCCTCGACGCAGTAGGTTTCGATGATATCGTCCTTGGTGAATACCACGTCGCCCTCGGAAATCTTCGGAAGGCGGAACTTGATGATGCGGTGCCTGTTGTTTTCGACATCCTTGTCGAAGGTGGTGTTGCCGAAGCCGTAGAGGCACTTGTTCTTCCTGTCCACGACCCACTGGAGGGCGTATCCGAACAGGGCGTCCACATCGTCGAAGTGGATGGTCTGCACCAGCGAGGAACTCTGGAAGTCAGGATTGATGCGCTCAACGAAAAGCACATCCTTGCGTCCGTTGTAAGGCTTCTTGTGGCACTGGCTCACGTAAATGACCGGCATCGGGTCGGCCTTGTCGAACTTTTCCACGCCGAAGGAACAGACGTTGGAATGGTTCACTTCGTCATGTGTGGCGAGGTTGAAGTGTCCGAGCTTCTCCAGACCGTCCTTGCCGTCGTATTTCCAGACGGTGGCTATGCCGGTGTGCCGGAGACTGACAACGTAGTTTTTGTAGCAATCCATGCCCTGATAGTTGGCTTTCTCGAAGGCGGTGATATGCCTGTTGGAGAAGCTGTCGGTTGAAAGGGGCACGGACACGAAGCCCTTGTTCTGGGCGGAAAGCGTTGCTGCCAGACAGAGTCCGGCAGCAACCATAAACATTTTGATATTCATCATATTAATGCTGAATAGCCATTAACCTTATGTATTTCAGCACCGTGTCGCACCAGACCTCGTCGCCGGGGAGTTGGTAGCGGCAATTGCCCTTCGGGTCGGGGGTGAAGATGGTCTCGCCCCTGGGGGTGAGTTCCACCCATCCGCGCTCGGAGAGGGTGTAGATGTCGTCTCCCTCCACGGCGTTGATGACTGCGAGGGGATCCCACATCTTCTGGCCGGTGTCGCACTGCAGGTATTCATAGACCCACTTGATGGGGTGGCTCTCGGTCCACCAAATGTCGGAGATGACCTGGTCGTCCGGGTAGCGGAGAGGATCGCCCACTTCGCCGGGGGAGAAGATCATGTCCAGTTCCTTCGGCCAGAGCTCGAATAACTTCAGGGAGAAGTCGATGGCCTGGGTGAAGTTGTAGTCGGGCTCGACGGCCTCGCCGAACACGCCGCCCATCAGGTATATGTTCTTCACCTTCTTGCGCACGAGCTCGACACCGTTAAGGGGGGAAAGCTCATCCGGAACGGACTGCAGGAGGTGGGCAAGGGAGGTCACGAAGCCGACTGAGGCGATGGTTACGCTGTTGTCGGGCTGCTCCGCAAGGATCTTGCGGTAGAGCTTGTAGGCCTCAGGATACTCGCCGGGAGCCTTGTAGGTCTGCTTGAAGAGCAGGTTGGCATCCTCGTCACGGGCGTAGGCCACGTTGTGGTAGGGGATGAACACCTTCGGGTCCTTGATACCGCGGCGCTCGAGGCCGATCGGAATCTGCGGGTAGCCGTAGAAGTTGTTCATGACGTCCACTGCGTCTGCGTTGGCGGCGCCCATACGGTCCACGATGACACCCAGGAGGGTGCAGCGCTTCATGTCCATGTAGCGGTAGAGCATCATCAGGGCGAAGAGGTCGTCTGTGGACGAACCCATGTCGCAGTCGAAGATGATGCGGCAGTCGCGCTGTTCGTAGTTGGACTTGACGTTGATGTTCTTGCCTGCGTCATAGACGGTGTGCTGGGCGTTTTCGCGGGCGAAGGCGAGGGCTGCGGCAAGGCTGTCTTCAGGGAAGCAGCGGGTGCTGTCGAAGTAGTACTTTCCGGTCTCGGGGTCGCGCCAGCCGCCGACGAGGTTGTTGTGCGCACGGGCGTGCTTGACCACGGCGGGGATGCTCTTCTTGTCGAAGCTGTTCTGGGTTTCAATGTAGGAAACCATGAGTCCCTTCTGGGGCTGTCTCATAGTCGTGAGGTCGAGGGTGAATCCGTCGGGGAACATCTGTCCCATCGCCCAGATTGCATTGTAGAGCTCCTTGTCGGAGAGCTTCACGTCCTGGGCCGAAGCGACTGCGCAAAGGCCGAGGACCAGGATTGCGGAAAGTAATTTCTTCATAATGGTTTAGACTCTTTGTCCGTAACTGCGGTCGGTGGTGTTGACGGTGATCTTCTCACCGGTCTCGATGAAGAGGGGAACCATGATCTTGGCTCCGGTCTCGAGGGTGACTTCCTTGAGTGCGGAAGAGGAGGCGGTATTGCCCTTGACAGCGGGCTCGCTGTAGGTGACTTCGAGGGTCACGTAGGTCGGAAGCTCGCAGGTGAGGCACTTCTCCTCGCCGACGACGAACATCATTTCGACGTGCTGTCCTTCCTTCATCAGGTCGGCGTTCTCGACGACGTCTTTCGGAAGGAGGATCTGCTCGTAGGTCTCTTCGTGCATGAAGTTGAAGCCGTCTTCCTCGGCATAGAGGAACTGGTAGGGACGGCGCTCCACCTCGATGGTATCGATCTTTGCACCGGCGGTGAAGGTGTTTTCAAGGATGCGTCCGTTCTCAAGGTTGCGGAGCTTGGTCTTCACGAAAGCGGGGCCCTTGCCGGGCTTCACGTGCTGGAACCACACGATCATACAGGGTTTGTCGTTGAATTTCAGATAAAGACCGTTTTTAAAATCTGCTGTTGTTGCCATATAAATTATGTGTTATAAAGATTCTACAATCTGCAAATATAAAAAATTGCTGCGTTTCTTCCAAAATCAGAACCGGCTGATTGCTGAGGCGACTTGCTCGAGGAGCCAGCGGGGGGTTGAGGTGGCTCCGCAGACGCCTGCGGAGGCTGCGCCCTCGAACCATTCGGGGCGGAGTTCTTCGGGCGAGCCGATATGGTGGCTGCGGGGGTTGACGGCGCGGCACCACTGGTAGAGAACCTTGCCGTTGGAACTGGAACGCCCTGACACAAAGATAATTACGTCGTGGCTTGAGGCGAAGGCGGCGATCTCCCTGTGGCGGGAGGCGACCTGCGCGCAGATGCTGTTGTGGACGGTCAGGGGGCCGGATACAAGTTCGCGCAGGCGGGCTTCCAGGGCGCCGTAAGCTTCCGGGCTCATGGTGGTCTGGGAGAACAACTCCACGGGGGCTGCAGTGTCGATCCTGCCGCTGCCGACCAGCGCCTCAAGCTGCTCCGGGCTCTCGACGACAAGGGCCCTGCCGCCGGTCTGCCCGACCAGCCCGAGCACTTCCGGATGGCCGACTTTACCGAAGATGAGCACCTGCGAGCGTAGCGAGGCCTCGCGTATCCGCGCCTGGAGTTTCAGCACCACAGGGCAGGTGCAGTCGATGACCTTCAGGCCCTTGGCTGCGAGCGTTTCGTATGTCTGCGGCGGCTCGCCGTGGGCGCGGATCAGGACCGTGTCGCCTTCGCTCAGGCCTTCCAGCCCGTCGTGCTCCACGAGCCCCAGCCCCTCGCCTGCGAGGCGGGCCAGTTCGGCCTCGTTGTGGACAATGGCGCCCAGCGACCAAAGCATGCCACTGCCTGCCGAGAGGAACTTCTCGGCCGTAGAAATGGCGCGGATGACTCCTCCGCAGAAACCGGAGTGGGCGTCTGTCTCGACGCGGATCATAAGATGCCGAACTTGCCCTGTATGAGCCCCTGCACCCAGGCCAGCTCCTCTTCGAAGGTCATGTCGGAATTATCCAGCTCGAAGGCGTCTTCGGCGCGGCGCAGCGGGGCGGTCTCGCGGTGGGAGTCGATGTAGTCGCGCTCGCGCAGGTTCTTCACCACCTCCTCCAGCAGGGGCGTCTCGCCCTTTGCCACGAGCTCGTCGTAGCGCCTCTGGGCCCGCACCTGCTCGCTGGCGGTCATGAAGATCTTCAGCTGGGCGTCGGGGAACACGGCCGTGCCGATATCGCGGCCGTCCATCACGATGCGGCCCTTGCGGCCGAACTCGTGGAGCATCTCGTCCACCCACTCACGCACGTAGGGCACGGCGGCAATCGGGCTCACCTGGCCGCTCACCTCCATCGAACGTATCTGCTGTTCGATGCAGCGGGGCCCCATGTAGAGCTTGCCGTCAGCCCCGAAATGCAGGTCGAGCCCCTGCAGGGCGTCCTTCAGTGCGGGATTCACCACATTGACGCGGTTGATGAGCGACTCCTCCTGGGCGAACAGGGTGACGCCGCGGTAGAGGGCGCCGGAGTCGAGATATAGGAACTGGAACTTGGCTGCGATTCTCTTTGCCAGCGTGCTTTTGCCGGTCGAAGAAAAGCCGTCTATTGCAATAATTATATCAGGAATGTTCATATCAGCACAAATGTAGAAAAAAAAACCGATATTTGTGGTATGAAGATTCTGATTATTGACGATGAGCGGGCGATCCGCAATTCGATGAAGGAGGTACTCTCCGACGAAGGCTACATAGTCGAGACAGCCGAAAACGGCCCCGATGGCCTTGGAATGGCTCTCAAGGGCCACTACGACGTCATTTTCTGCGATATCAAGATGCCCGGCCTGGACGGCATCGAGTTGCTGGAAAAGCTGGTGGAGGAAGGCGTCGAATCGCCCGTGGTGATGATTTCCGGCCACGGCGGGCTCGAGACCGCCATCGAATGCATAAAGAAAGGCGCTTTCGACTACATCCAGAAACCCCTGGACCTCAACAGGATACTTATCACCGTCAAGAACGCCACCGACAAATCGAAACTCGTCTCCCAGACCCGCATACTGAAGAAAAAGGTCTATGGCGGCGTGCGCATGGTGGGTGAATCCCCTGCCATCGAACATATACGCGAAATCATTGCGAAAGTGGCCCCCACGCCCGCCAGGGTGCTGATCACCGGCGGCAACGGTTCCGGCAAGGAACTGGTGGCGAGAAGCCTGCACGAACTCAGCGACCGCGCATCTCAGCCCTACATCGAGGTCAACTGTGCCGCCATCCCTTCAGAACTGATTGAAAGCGAACTCTTTGGCCACGAAAAAGGCTCGTTCACCTCAGCCATCAAGCAGCACAAGGGCAAGTTCGAGCAGGCCGACGGCGGCACCCTCTTCCTCGACGAAATAGGCGACATGTCCCTTGCCGCCCAGGCCAAGGTGCTCCGCGTGCTACAGGAAAACAAACTTTCACGCGTGGGCAGCGACACCGACATAAAGGTGGACGTGCGCGTCATTGCCGCCACCAACAAGGACCTCCGCGCCGAAATCGAAAAGGGCAACTTCCGCGAAGACCTCTACCACCGTATCAGCGTGATAGTCATCAATGTGCCGAGCCTGGACGAAAGGAAGAGCGATATCCCCCTGCTGGTCGACTATTTCGTGGACCGCATCTGCAGCGAGACCGCAATGCCCCGCAAGACCTTCTCCGACGAGGCCGTCAAGCTCCTGCAGGAGCGCAGCTGGAAAGGCAACATACGCGAACTCCACAACGTCGTGGAGCGCCTGCTCATCCTTGGCGACAGCACCATAACTTCCGCCAACGTAAGGGATTACGTACTATAATGGCTACTGCGCCCTGACAAGGCTGAACCAGGCTTCAGGGGTCTTGATGTCCCCCTTGCTCCAGCAGCTGCCGAACCAGTAGGTCAGGGTTTCCCCGGATTTAATCGTCTTCACGCAGAGGCCGTGGGTGCCCTTGCGGCTGAGACGCACGTCTTCGGCGCCGGGCATGACCACAGCGATGCCTATCCTGCCCTCTTCGGGCTCGGCGTGGGTGTCGGAGGCTTTCTCCCACAGGGCATACCTGCCGGGGCAATCCAGCAACTCTTTTTCGACCGTCTCTTTCTTGGGATGCCGGAACGCTCCGGCGGCTATCTGAAGTGTGCCCCCGGGCGCTCCGGAGAAGACGTAAGTATCCTCACACTTAAGGAAATAGGTGCCCGGAGTGACCGTTATCTTCTTGTCGAGGGAAACGGTGATTCCGTCAACTTCCCAGGCAGGGTAATGCAGCACGAAAACGGCCTTGCGAGGCGTGCTTTGAAGCACTTCCCAGCTCCGGTAGTTGGTGGCGGGGTAGCAGAGCCGGTCTCCAATCAAAGGGGCGGATGCGCCGCCGCCGAGGCTCACCCCGACCTGGTAGCAGTCCTTGCCGCCGTGGTCGCGGTGGTAATAGCCCCTCTCGCCTGCGCTGACCTTTGCATACCATTCGTTTGCAACGAGTTTTCCGGGCAGTTTCACCCAGACGTCAATGCCGGGGGAAGTGGGGTTGCCCTCGAGCGCCTGCCCGTAGATGCGTCCCGCCACGAGTTCGTTCTCGAAGACGAAATCGTCGGAGCGTTCCGGGACGTAACGTGCCAGGACTTTCGCCTCGCGGGGCGCGCCGCAGGCCACCAGGGTCAGCAGCGCAGCTATGGCCAGCCGTCTCATCGCAGGTCTTTGGTTGCGCACCAGTCCATGTCGTTGTAGTCGTCGTTCTCGCCGCACATGCCCCAGATGAAGGTGTAGTTGCGGGTCGCGCAGGCGCTGTGGATGCTCCACTGCGGGCTGATGACGCTCTGCTCGTTATGCATCCAGATGTGGCGGGTCTCCTGGGGCTCGCCCATGAAGTGGCAGACGGCCGCGTCGTCGGGGACTTCGAAGTAAAAGTAGACCTCCATGCGGCGGTTGTGGGTGTGGGCCGGCATGGTGTTCCAGGTGCTGCCGGGGGCGAGTTCAGTCATGCCCATCTGGAGCTGGCAGCAGGGGACTACCTCCTTGACCAGCAGGCGGTTGATTGTGCGCTCATTGGCTTCCTCGAGGGAGCCGCAATGCATCACGACTGCGTCCTTTTTGGTGACTTTTTTAACCCCGGTCTCCTTGTGGGCGGTGGCGGAGCAGAAGTAGAAATGTGCGGGCTTTGCAGGATCGTCGCTGCGGAAGGTGACGTGGCGGTTGCCGCGGCCCACGTAGATGGCCTCTTTGTAGTCGAGGTGGTATTCTTCCTCGCCGACGACCACGCTGCCGGCGCCTCCGACGTTGAAGATTCCGAGTTCGCGGCGCTGGGTGAAGAAGTCGGCGCGAAGTATATCCGGGGCTTCGAGCCTGAGCTCTTCGGCCATGGGGACGGCCCCGCCCGTGATGATCCTGTCGAACATTGAATAGACCATGTTGATCTCGCCGGGGACCATCACGTTCTCGACGAGATATTCGCTGCGGAGGCGTTCCGTAGTGTAGTATTTAGCGTCTGCGTTGCTTGACGCCTGCCGGACTGAGCAGTTGATTTTCATAAATTCTTGTATCTGAGAAGTGCTTCGAGGAAGTAGTAGTCGCCGTAGGTCAGGGGGATGTCGACTCCGGACCAGTTGTGGAGGTTCGTGACCCCGTGTTTGATGAGGAAATTGCCGTTCTCACCCTCTTCGGCGAGGTATTCGGGGGATGCGAGGGTGCGGAGTATCTTCTCGGCGGTGCGCAGGTAGAGACCGTCCGGGTCGCCGTAGGTGCTGAGTTCGATAAGGGCGGAGGCTATGATGGCGCCGGCCGAGGAATCCCTCAGCACCGGGTCGCCTTCCTTCCATTTGTATTTGTCCGGTTTAGGGGCGCCCTTGGCGTCCATTCCGAAGGCGTGGGCCGTGCCGGGGGCGTTGAAATCCCACTCCGGGACGCCGTCTTCGGGGAGCAGCGGAATGATGAAGGCGGCTATGTTGCGGGCCTGCTTGAGATATGTGGAATCGCCGGATTCGCGGAACATCATGGTGTAGCCGTAGAGGCCCCAGGCCTGTCCGCGGGACCAGGCGGAATCGTCGCAGAAGCCCTGTGAGGTCTGCTTTTTCAGCACCGCGCCCGTTTCTTCGTCATAGGCTACGACGTGCCAGGTGCTGAAATCGTCACGGAAGTGGTTCTTCATGGTGGTGTTGGCGTGCGTTTTCGCAATCTGCGCGAAACTCTCGTCGCCGGTCAGTCTTGAGGCGGCCATCAGCAGCTCCAGGTTCATCATGTTGTCGATGATGACGGGGTAGTCCCAGCGCTTGCCGTGGTCCCAGCTGCGGGTGCAGCCGACCACCGGATTGAAGCGGGTGCAGAGTTTCGCCGCAGCGGCACGCATCATCTCAAGGTACTCCGGCCTGCCGGTCAGCCTGTAGCCGTTGCCGAAACTGGAGTTCACCTGGAAGCCGATGTCGTGGTGGGTTTTCATGCCCACGATGCTGTCCAGCTTGGCGGTCTGCTTTTCCGCCATCCCGCGGAAGCGTGCGTCTCCTGAGTATTCGTAGACCAGCCAGAGGCTCCCGGGGAAGAAACCGCTGGTCCAGCCGTTGAGCTTGCCGTCCTTGATTTCCCCGTTTTCGAAGGTCACGGGCATCTTGTTTTCGGGCAGGCGCGCATCGAGGGCGGTGAACTGAGCTTCAGCCCTTTGGAAGACGCGTTCGGTGAGTTTGGACATGGGTTCCGGCGAGGAACAGGTGGTGGCTGCGAAAAGGATTGCCGCAAGCAGTACTGTCTTCATCTTGTAAACGTCTTTTCGCAAATATAATAATAATTGTCCACGCCCTCGATTTTTTTACATATATTTTTTTACATATATTTGTAAGACATAGTTAACTGGAACCGAGCTAATCACGTTAATATGAAACGATTTGCATATATAGTTGCCGTAATCCTCCTTGCAGCGTCCTGCGGGACCAAGGATCCGGTGCGGGACCTGCTGCTCGAACGCACCGCCAGCCTGTCGGCGCCCGAAAGCGTCACCTACGACGCCCCGAATTCGAAGGCCACAGTGCTTGCCATTTACTGGGACGCGACCAAGGCGCTCGAAAACGGATCCGTGGAGTTCCACGTCGACGTGGCCACCGACGAGTTCTTCTTCAGCGGCGACGGCGGCACGCTGATTACCAGGGACATCCCCGTCAGTTCCAGCCCCAACGACGCGATAATGATCACGGGCCTGACCTCCGGCCAGTCGTATTTCGTCAGGGTCGCGGCCGTGTATCCCGGACCTTCCAAGTCCGAATGGGCCTATCTCAACGGGGCGAACGGAAAGCCCGTGGCAGTCATTCCCGGAACCGGACTGGTAGAATAAGTTATGCTTCCGGGGCCCGCCATATTGATCCTCTGTGCCTGTCTCCTCACCGTTTCCTGCGGCGGGGAGGACGTGCCTGCGGAGGCCCATGGCGGCCCGGACATGAGCGGGGCTGAAGTCAGCGCCGCCGGCGGCAGGGAACGCGCGGAGGTGCGCTGGAAGGGCCTTCCAGGTGAAATCACATCCATAGCCCTGACCATCGATCCCGCAAAAGGCGCGACGGTGATTCCCGCTGGCAGCGGGGAAGGCAAGGCGAAACTGGACGGCCTGTCCGAAAAGACCTACAGGTGCCCGTTGTTCGGAATCTGCGCCGACGGCACGACGGTCGCCATGGAAGACCTGTCGATAACGGTCTATGGCTCCCGGTACGAATCGGCCCTCCCGGAGGGCGGGGAAGTCTCCCACAGCGTCAGCGGTGCCAGGGCATCCATCTGCCTGAAAGAGGTAAGTCATTACAGCTATTACGGCTACCAGCTGGAATATACATCAGTTAACAGTGAACCGAAGTCCATGCTGGTTGGCAGGAGCGAAGCCGGCTCCGTGACCCTCATCGATGTCGGATCCCCCATCTCGGTGCGCCCCGTGTTCAAGCCCGAGGCCTCGATGGACGACCTTTTCTACGGTCCGGCGTTCGAAATTACCTCCGGCACGGTGGAGGCGGATTTCCCGCTGAACGAGACCGTGGACGGCTACCGCGGCATCTGGTTCGACCTCGGCCAGGCTTCGGACTACGGCTCCAAATACTCCGGCGGCCTCGGCACCTACACGATGAAGCACATTCCGATGGCCATTTATTCCCCGGTCGTCAACAAGACCTTCTTCGTGTATGGCGGCACTCCTTCGGATGACAGGAAGTACCTTCTCTGCATGATAGGCTGCTACGACCACGCCACCGGCATGCTCCAGAAACCACGCATCGTCATGGACAAGGGCGTCCTCGGCGTGGCCGACCCCCACGACGACCCCACCGTCCAGATCGACCGCGACGGCTACGTCTGGGTATTCGTGGCCGGCCGCTCCAACAAGCGCAACGGGGTCCGCTACCGCAGCTGCAAGCCCTACGACATCACTTCCTTCCAGTACGTCAACGAAGACATAATGGCCTACCCGCAGGTCATGTACCACCCCGACAAGGGCTTCTTCCTGTTCTACACCCGCTACGACGGCACCCGCCAGCTCTTCTGGCGCACCAGCAGCGACGGCGTCAACTGGACCGGCTACAAGCAGCTGGCGAGCATAAAGGAGGGCACGGAAAAGAACTCCGGCCATTACCAGATCAGCAACATCTGCGGCACGAAGATCTGCACGGCCTTCAACCGCCACATCAACGGCAACGTCGACACCCGCACCAACATATACTATCTCCAGTCCACCGACTGGGGGCAGAGCTGGACCACGGCCGACGGGACTCCGGTCAAGGTGCCCGTGACCGAACGCTACTCCAACTGCCTCGTGCGCGACTACCAGATAACTGACGAAACCCACAACTGCTACATCAAGGACCTCAATTTCGACGCCACCGGCAACCCTATAATCCTCTATGTGACAAGCCGTAACCATACGACCGGCCCCGAAGGCGGCACGCGCCAGTGGCACGTAATCCACTGGACCGGCAGCACCTGGAACGAAAGCCTGCTGACCACTTCCACGCACTGCTATGATTCCGGCAGCCTCTGGGTTGATGGGAACGACTGGGTGGTCATAGCCCCGACCAACCCAGGGCCGCAGTACTGGGGCGCCGGGGGAGAAGTGGTGCGCTGGCGCTCCACCGACAAGGGCCGCACCTGGACGAAGGAGGCGGAACTTACCTCCGGCAGCACCAACAACCAAACCTACATGCGCCGTCCCTGGTATGCGGCCGACGGCTTCTACTGCTTCTGGGCGGACGGCAACCCCGACAAGCTGACCCGTTCATACCTGTACTTCTGCACGAAGGACGGAACCGTTTATAGAATGCCCTACCAAATGGAGACCGAGTGGGCCAAACCCGAAAGATTATGATGAAACGTTTACTGTACATAGCGGCCCTGGCCGTAATATCATTCGCCTGCAAACCCGAAAACGGCGGCAATCCCATAACCCCGCCCGACGAAGGGGATTTGCAGGTGCCCGAGAACCTGACGAACCTCACCGTCTACGGCAAGGTGCTGGACGAGAAGGGCGTACCCTATCCGGGCGTAGTGATGACGGACGGATACACCCTGACCGAGACCGACGCCGACGGCTTCTACCGCTTCGAGAAGTACCGCTACGCATCTTTCGTGCAGTGCTCCCTGCCCGCTGAGGCCATGATAAGCACCGGCGGCACCTACAAGCTCCCCGACAACCACTACAAGCGGCTGACATCCTCTTCGAAGGAATATAATTTCACCCTGAAGCGCCAGGAGCCTGAAAAGCGCTTCCGCATCCTCGCGCTCGGCGACCCCCAGGTCCACAGCGCCTCCCAGGTCTCACGCTATCGCCAGACCGCCCTGGCCGACATCAAGCAGTATGTGGTCAATGCCGAAAAGATACCCACCTACGGCATCACGCTCGGCGACAATGTCGGCGACGCCTGGGAATTCTTCCCCGACATAGCGGGCGTCTTCGGCGAGATGACCGTCCCAGTCTATGCGACCATAGGCAACCACGACCACGAATTCCCGACCGACAGCGAGGCAGCTTCCCGCAAAAAGTTTGAAACCATTTTCGGGCCCACGAACTTCTCCTTCAACCGCGGCGACGTCCACATCGTCATCTTCGACAACGTGCTCCACGGGGCAAAGGCGAGCAGCGACTATGTCCAGGGCTACGAACCCTGGCAGCTGGAGTGGCTGAAGAAGGACCTGAGCTACGTGCCCAAGACGAAGAGCATACTTTTGTCCGTCCATATCCCGCTGTCAGACAGCGAGATTCTGAACCTGCTCTCTCAGTTCAGCTCGGCCCTTGTGATCTGCGGCCACACCCACAAGGTCGAGAATACCTACGACAAGACGGTCGGCGGCAAGAAGATCACGATATGCGCCGCAGGCTCGACCGGAGCGCCCTGGAAGGGTCTCATTCTCTCCGACGGCTGCCAGCGCGGCTACAAGGTCTATGAGTTCGACGGCCCTTCGGTGCGCCGCGAAATCTACAAGAGCATCCAGTATGAGGAGCCTTTCCAGATGCGCATGTTCCGCACCACCGATTTCCCCTCGTACACCACTCCCAACGGAAATATCTTCTCCTTCCCTTACTTCGGCGGGGACTATATAGCCGTGAACGTGTTCAACTACAGGCCCGGCTGGAAAGTGGTCCTGAAGGAGAACGGGGTGGAGACTTCTTCCAGTCCCGTACAGTCCTATTCATACGACGTGTGGGCCAGGCAGTTCATGTACTACTACCACAACGTGGACTCCGACGTGGGCAAGAACAGTCATATGCTGTTCTTCAGGGTGAAGGACCCGAAGTCGGCCATACGGGTAGAAGTGACCGACGAGTTCGGCGCCACATTCTCCTGCGAAAAATTCACGACAAGCCAGGACATCCCGGACTATGACAATTAAAAACCATTATATGAAATTCATTTTCAAACTATTACTGGCAGCCCTGGCGGTCGTTCTTTCCGCCTGGGCCGGCTACGCCCAGGCCGGGCGCATCACGGTGTCCGGCACTGTGGTCGATGAAGCCGGCCCGGTGGTGGGGGCGACGGTCATGGTGAAAGGGCACCCCGAGATGGGCGGCCAGGTCACCGGCCAGAACGGCGGCTTCGTCATCAACATCTCCCCGGGCCAGACCCTCGAGGTCTCATGCATGGGCTACAAGACGGCCGAAAAGGCTTTCCGGCAGGCCGGTGACTGGTATGTAGTCCTTGAGGAAGATGCATTCATGCTGGACGAGGTCATCGCCGTCGGCTACGGCGTCCAGAAGAAAGAGAGTGTCGTGGGCTCCATCTCCCAGGTAGGCAGCGAAGCCCTGGTGAATTCCGGCACCACCAACATCACCAATGCCATCGCAGGCAAGCTGGCCGGCGTCATGACCTACCAGAGCAGCGGCCAGCCGGGCAACAACGACGCCACGATCTTCATCCGCGGCCTCAGCAGCTGGAACGGATCCGGGCCCCTCATCATGGTGGACGGCATCGAGCGTTCGTTCTCTGAACTGGACCCCAATGAAGTGCATACCATTTCTGTGCTTAAGGATGCCTCGGCGACTGCGGTCTTCGGTGCCAAGGGTGCCAACGGCGTCATCCTGGTGACCACCAAGACCGGCACCAAGGGCGCCCCGAAGATGAAGCTGAGCGTCGACTACGGCTTGTCCAACCCGGAGAAGCTGCCCGCCTTCATCGATGCCGGCACCATTGCCGAAATGGCCAATGTGGCCCGCCGCAACGAGCAGTCGTTCAGCGCCTTGTTCTCCGACGCCCAGATTGACGCCTGGCGCAACGGCACCGACCCCCTGCGCTATCCGTCCAACGACTGGTTCAGGGACCTGCTCAACGATTTCGGCCAGGATATGACCGCCAATTTCAACATCAGCGGCGGCACCGACAAGGTCAAGTATTTCGTGTCCGTGGGCTATACCCATGAAGGTTCCATAGTCAAGCAGGTCAACAACTGGAGCGGCACGACCTTCAACTTCGACAGGATCAACTTCCGTTCAAACCTGGACTTCCAGTTCACCCCTTCCACGCTGCTTTCCGTCAAGGTCGGCGGCAACACCGGAGTGGTCCAGAACCCGAACAGCACTACGGTGGCGGGACTCTTCACCCAGATGTACAACGCATCTCCGATGATGTTCCCGGCATATTTCCCTGAGTCTGCACTGGAACGCATCCCCGACCTCGACTACCCCGATGCCAAGGGCTTGCGCCTGTCCGACAACAACGGTGCATATACCTCGAACCCCTACACGACGCTGGCTTCGGGCGACTTCCTGCAGACTACAACGTCCAAGCTCAACACCGACGCAATCCTGAAGCAGGACCTGGACTTCATCACCAAGGGCCTCTACGCCAGGGCGATGGTGTCCCTGACGACATCGTTCTCCAAGTATTCCCAGCAGGGTGAGCAGTCCTATCCGACCTACCGCATCGACTGGGACGCCTATGAGATCGGGGCTAACCCCTGGGTGTCCTCCCAGGCATCCAGCTACGTGTATGTGGAGCCGCCGATCGCAATCACCCAGAACGGCACGGCGCGCAGCACCTCCATGGTGTTCTACTGGGAAGCGTCCCTGAACTATGCGCGCAAGTTCAACAAGAAGCACAATGTCACGGCCATGGCCCTGTTCAACCAGCGGGAATACAATTCCGGGGCCAGTTTCCCCCACCGCGGGCAGGGCGTCGTCGGCCGCGTGACGTATGATTATAAAGGCATCTACCTCTTCGAAGGCAACATAGGAGTCACCGGTTCCGAGCAGTTCGCGCCCGACTACCGCTACGGCGTATTCCCTTCGCTGGCAGTGGGTTACTACATTTCCAAGGAGAAATTCTGGAAGAAGGCCATGCCATGGTGGAGCACCATGAAGCTACGATACTCCGACGGATACGTGGGAAGCGACAAGGCTTCCGACAACTGGCTCTACTATTCCAGCTACATAAAGGCCAGCGGCAACATAATAGAAATGAAGTCCGCCAACGTCAGCGCCCGCTGGGAGACCGCCCACAAGAGGGACCTCGGCGTGGAGATGGGCTGGCTGAAGGACGCCCTGACCTTCAACGTCGACTTCTACGACGAGTACCGCTACGACATGCTCGTGACCCCCAAGGACGTGACTCCTTTCGTCGGCATCGCCTACAAGGACGTCAACAAGGGCAAGCTGAAGAAGCACGGCATCGACTTCGAACTGAAGTGGCGCAAGACCACGGCAAGCAAGTTCTTCTATGAAATCGGCGGCATGCTCGGGATCAACGAGAACCGTATCCTGGACTACGACGATCCGCCCTATACCCCTGAATACCAGAAGGTTGCCGGCAAGGCGTACCAGTCCCAGAGCAACGGTATGACCTCCATCGACAGCGGCTACTACAACACCATCGACGAGATCCACGGCTATCCTTCCACCCTGACGAACTGGACGAATATGTACACCGGCACCTACAAGCTGCTCGACTTCAACGGCGACGGTGCTATCTCTTCCACCGACCTGCACGCCATCCTGGGAAGCGCCTACGCCCCCGTGACCTATTCCTTCAACCTGGGTCTCGGCTACAAGGGCCTGAGCTTCAACATGCTCTGGTACGGCAACGCCGGCAAGTACATCGACTTCAACAGGGGCTACGAAAAGGAATTCATCAAGGCCGACCTGACTGTCCACAAGGCCCAGCTCGACTACTGGACCCCGACCAACCGGAACGCCTCCCACAGCAACCTGGCATTCAACGACGCCTACTATTCCAGTTTCGGAGGCACTGGCACCAACGGCTTCAACATGGCCCTTCCCGACCACACCTGGAGGAAGTCGGACTACCTGACCCTCAAGGAACTCTACCTCTCCTACAAGTTCGACGGCCCGACCATCAACAAGATACTCGGACTTCGCGGCCTCTCAATCACGGCCACGGCCAACAACTTGTTCACCTTCTCCGACCTCGTCGAGGGTGACCCGCAGCGCACAACCCTGGCTGCCAGCTACTACCCCCTGATGAGGACCTTCAAACTTGGTGTCAAACTGGACTTCTAAAATGGAACGCGTTATGAAAAAGATATCAAGATTCTTCCTTGCCCTGGCAATAACACTTCCGCTCGCCGGATGCCACTATCTCGACGTGGACTCCGAACTCGGACTCACGGAGGAGGACGTGTTCAGCACCACCAAGAACTTCAAGGCATATTTCAATACTATCTTCTCGGACGGAGCCAGTTACACCTTCCGCAACATCCACTGCGGCTACCCCATCTTCATCGACTGGAACCGCTACCGTTTCACCTGGTCCTGCGTGACCGATGCGGCCGACGCAGGCCGTTATATCCGCAGCCAGTATGAGCTCAAGGCCTGCAACATGACGGACGGCGTGCTGGAAAGCTTCACCTTCTGCCCGCTGAAGAACCTGTCCAGCGGCGACGTCGACCTCAAGACCGGCGCCGACAAGCCCATTGCGTACGCGATGTTCAACATCATCCGCATAGCCAACCGTTCGCTTGAGAACATGGACAAGCTCACCAACGCCACCGAGGAAGAGAAGCTCGACCTCACGGGCCAGGCCTATTTCGTCCGCGGCTATGCCCACTTCGTGCTCTGCAACTGGTTCGGCGGCATGCCTTACCTCGACCACGCCCTGACCGGCGAGGACGACTGGGACCTGCCCCGCGAAAGCGCCAGGACCACATATGAGAAGGCCGCAGCCGACCTCTACACCGGCTACGAATACCTCAAGAAGGCCGGCAAGATGCGCCGCGACGCTCTCCCCGGCCAGAGCGGGCACCTGACCAGCTCCGAACTGAACCTGCCGAGCGGCTGCTGCTGCCTGGCGTTCCGCGCCCGCGCCCTGCTCTATGCGGCCAGCCCGCTCGCCAACGAGACGGGCGACCCTGAGGCCTGGCGCGCCGCCGCCGAGGCCTGTGCCGACGCCCTCAAGGCCGCTGAGGAGTGGCAGTACGAACTCCTTCCGCTGGACGAGTACACCGACAACTTCTACGGCCAGATGTCCACCAACGAGACGCTCTTCGGCTACTACCACAAGTCCAAGATCAACATCAGCAACTGGTCGGCCTACCTGAGCTATCCTCAGTGCTACTCCTCCACCGCTTCCGGCACCTGCCCGACGCAGAACTTCGTCGACAAGTTCGAGACCCGCGACGGCTATCCGCTCAACACCGAGGCCGACAGGGCCAAGGCAACTGCCGCCGGCAGCTACAAGGAGCAGAACATGTATGCCAACCGCGACCCCAGGCTCGACATCTGCATAGTCAGGGACGGCTCCACGACTCCTTATGTGACCGGAGTCATCAACATCTACTACGACCCTGCGACAAAGACTTTCCCGACCACCCAGATATCCGGCGTCAGCCAGCAGTTCTCCCAGACCAAGGGCTGGGGCGGCGATGATTCCGCAACCAAGGCCTACACCAACACCGGTTACTACTGCAACAAGTTTTGGCGTGGCGCACGCGGCGACAAGGATGCCAGCCACTACCACCTCGACCCTCTCTTCCGCATGGCCGAGCTCTACCTCGACTACGCAGAGGCCGTGAATGAGTACGCAGGCCCTGAAGGCACCGCCGGCGGCTACACTCTGACTGCCGTCCAGGCGGTCAACAAGATCCGCTCCCGCGCGGCCGTGGCCAACGTGCGCAGCGAGTTCACGTCCAGCAAGGAAGCGTTCCGCGAAAGGGTGCGCAACGAAAGGAACGTGGAACTTGCCTACGAAGGCAACCACTACTACTTCGACATCCGCCGCTGGAAGATCGCTCCCGAGACCATGACTCAGACCCTCTACGGAATGTGGGTGGAGTCCTGCCCCGTGGATGCCGAGCATCCCATCGGCAGGGTGTATGAGCGCAGGCCTCTCCCCGCCAACCGCAACCTCAAGACCTGGAAGGACTGCATGTACTACCTGCCCTTCCCGGATGCGCAGGCAAATACGATGATCAATTTCGTCAACTGGCAAAAATGGCAATAGGTATGAAGAAGATACGTTATATTATACTGCCTCTCGCCCTGTTGGCGTCCGGTATCATCCATGCTCAGACGCAGGAGCCCGCCGACAGCGTGGTTGTCCTGCCCTGGAACACCACCGCCGACTGGTGGAACACGGCTTCGTTGGTGACGCCCGTTTCCCTCCCGAACGCCGAGAAATCCCCGGTCTACGACCTCAGGAACAAGCTCACCGGACTCGTCCCCGGAGTGGAAATCAGCGAAGACTGCGGCGACATCATGCCCTCCAGCAATATGGGCAGCGCCAACATCAACGCCAACACGCTCCAGATGATTACGCACGGATTCGGCGGCATGGTGCTCATAGTGGATGACGTGCTGGTGCCTTTCAACCAGTACCAGTTCGACTACAACCAGATCGAATCGATAACCATGCTCATAGGCGCCACAGCCAAGGCCCTCTACGGCCCCCGGGCGAGCGCCGGAGCCATCTATGTGAGGACACGCAAGGGCGAATGGAACAAGCCCCTGACCATCCAAGCCGACGTCCGCGCGGGCGTTGACTTCGTGGACCGCCAGCCCGAGTGGGTGAATGCCTACGAATACGCCGTGCTGAACAACCAGGCGCGCGGCAGCGACGGGTACACCGAGCTTTACGGCAGCGAGGCCCTGGCCGGCTACGCCAAGGGCGACCCGTTCAGCCGCAAGTACCCGGCCGTGGATTACCGTTCGTTCATGCTCCGCAAGCAGAAGACCAACCAGAACTTCTCGTTCGACTTGTCCGGTGGTTCCAACATCGTCAAGTACAATGTCTCCCTGAACGGCTACCGCAGCGACGACATCTACTATGCCGGTCCGGAGAACGACTACAGCAAGCTGAGCGTATCCTCCGCGGTGACCGC
>JAILIM010000084.1 GCA_024695285.1 Bacteroidales bacterium | reverse complement strand
GCGATGTAGTCCTTGCGGGTGCGGTTGCTGTCTACGATCGCCTTGATAAGGTTCTCCGGCACGTCGTTGAAGTTGGCGAGGAGCTGCTTGGTGTCCTTCGGAAGGCAGTAGCCGCCGTAGCCGAAGGAGGGGTTGTTGTAGTGGCTGCCGATGCGCGGGTCGAGGCACACGCCCTCGATTATCGCCTGCGTGTCGAGGCCCTTCATCTCGGCGTAGGTGTCAAGCTCGTTGAAGTAGCTCACGCGCAGCGCCAGGTAGGTGTTGGCGAAAAGCTTCACCGCCTCCGCCTCCGTCGTGCCCATGAACAGCACCGGCACGTCCTCCTTCAGCGCCCCCTCCCTGATCATTGCCGCAAAGGTATGGGCGGCCGGCTCCAAACTATCCTCGTCATACCCGACGATGATGCGGCTGGGATAGAGGTTGTCGTAGAGCGCCTTGCTCTCGCGAAGGAACTCCGGGGCGAAAAGGATCTTCGGCGTCAACACCCTGAAGCTGCCGTCCGCCTGGCGCTCGCGGTAGGAAAACTTCTCCCGCACGTGGGCGGTGTATCCCACCGGCACGGTGCTCTTGATCACCATCACGGCGTCGGGATTCACCTGCAGCACAAGGTCTATCACCTCCTCCACGTGCGAGGTGTCGAAGAAATTCTTCTTCGGATCGTAGTTGGTCGGAGCGGCAATCACCACGAAGTCCGCGTCCTTGTAGGCGGCTGCGCCGTCCAGCGTCGCCACCAGTTTCAGGTCCTTTTCGGCCAGATATTTTTCGATATACTCGTCCGCAATCGGACTGATTTTCCTGTTGATCTTCTCTACTTTTTCCGGAATCACGTCCACGGCCACGACTTCATGGTGCTGCGAAAGCAGCGTCGCGATCGAAAGGCCCACATAGCCGGTTCCTGCTACTGCGATTTTCATATTGAATACTTAAGTTTTGCTTCTTCGTAGGTGTCGAGGCTGCCGATGTCGAAACGGGCACCGGGCATTGGCCAGGCGTGGATGGCGGTGTGCTCCACCATATAATGCGCCAGGTTGCCGGGAGCATCCTTTCCGCATCCGTTCTCGACGGCGTGCCTGACAATGTCCAGGTCCTTCTTCAGGTAGATATAGAACGGCGGCACCGCCCAATGGCTCCTGGGAACCTGCGGCTTCTCCTCCATACTCAGCACCCTCATATCCCCGTCCACCTCGATCACACCAGTGCGCTGCAACTTCTCGATGCTGGGCTGCTCGTGGCACATGATGCAACTAGTCCCTTTCTCCTTCGCATACTCCACAAATCCCCTGAAACTGAACTCCAGAATATTGTCCGCCGCCACGACCAGAATGTCATCGTCGATTCCCAGTTTCTCTATAGCGAAAATCAAATCACGCACGGCACCGAGTCTCGTTTCATTGCTCTCCGTGCCATCATCGACGATGGTGACGGGCTTGCTGTAGTTCAGCTGCTTCTTCCAACTTTCGAATATCGGATAAAAACGATGGTTCGTGATAATGATATGTTCATCGATTTCCGGAATCGTGTCGATATCATCCAGCATCCGACCAAGTATCGTACTCTTCCCAATCTCCAGCAACGGCTTCGGAAAGTTTTTAGTCAACTCTCCCAACCTCGTCGCATATCCAGCAGCTATAACAATCGTTTTCATTTCATTATTGTCATTTCGACCAAGCGAAGCGCGTGGAGAAATCTCTTACCCTGCTAAATCAACTCTTTCTTTATTCTTTGTATCAATCAGCCAGTCCTTTTTGCTCCTTGACCACTTTTTAAGTTGCTTCTCTCTGGCTATTGCTTCCTCAACATTCGAGAAAGCTTCGTAGTATACAAGTTTGTTGCAATTATATTTCAGCGTAAACCCTGGTATCAATCCTGATTTGTGTTCACTGACTCGTCTTTCCAAGTCGTTCGTAACACCGATGTATAGGGTTGTGTTACTTTTGTTTGAGAGGATGTAGGTGTAATATTGTTTATGCATTAGATTTCTCGACTACGCCTTCGGCTCCGCTCGAAATGACAAAACAAACATCGCTCGAAATGACAAAACTATACAAACAGGGCACCGTCCTCATGACACTAGACGAAGCGGGCACCGTCGTCGGATTTGCAGAAATAAACGCGGAAACTATTCTTGTACTGAGGGAAGCGGGCGAGGTACTTCTCAGTAATCTCCCTCTCGATTGACTCCTTCTTCGAAGGGTCCACCAGCGCTATGCACGCCCCCTTGAACCCGGCGCCCGAAAAACGGCCGCCGTAGATGCCGTCAGTAGTCAGCATCGCCTCATAGATGGCGATAAGCTCCGGCGAACCGCACTCATAATTGTGGATCGAACTCTCGCACGAAGCCTTGCTCAGCGACCCGAACCACTCGATATTTCCAGTCTCCCAGGCCGTAATACCCTCCCGCACACGCTTGTGCTCGCTGAAGAAGTGCTCGGCACGGCGGGCAAACCTGGGAGGCATCTCGTCGCGGTGACGGCGGAACATCGACTCGCTCACGTCGCGAAGGAAAGTCTTCCCCTGCTCCTTCAGAGGAATGTTCTCATACGCCTGCACCAGCCACGTCGCCGTCTTGCACTCAGCGACGCGAAGGTTGTAGTCGCTGCTCATAAGGCTGCGGGTAAGCCCGCTGAAGAAAATCCCCAGCTCGAAATCAGGCATCTGAGGATTCTTCGGAATCAGGCGGTACTCGTTGCTCTCGCAGTCGAGCATCAGCAGGTGGTCCTTTTTGCCGAGGGCTATGCACGCCTGGTCCAGCAGGCCGTTGTTCAGGCCGATGTATTCCCGCTCCGCCTCGGAGGCTATCTTCATCACCTCGAAAGCTTCGAGCGTGATGTTGTTAGCCTTGGCGAATGCCATCACGTAGGCAATCAGCACGGCAGCGCTGCTGCTCAGGCCGCCCACGGGGATGGATCCCTTGATCACGCCCGTGATACCCCTCGAAAGCTTGAAGCGCTTCTGCAGGGCGAATTTGGCGCCGCGGGCATAGTCGCCCCAGTCGCCCTGCTTGACCAGCGCCGGCGTCGCGATGTCGAAGGCGACGTCGCCGGTGAAGGTCTGGCTCTGCAATTCCACCTTGCTGTCGTCCCGGACGTCGAACCAGAGGTCCACGCCTTTGTCTATGGCAAAACCAGTCACCAGGCCGTGCTGGTGGTCGACGTGCGCGCCCAGAGGGCAGACACGATATGGACTGAAAATATGATACTGCATTATTAGATTCTTCGACTACGCTCAGAATGACAAAAGGGAATAAGTCCCCCTGTCCGGCGCCTTATTAAAACTGCTCCGGTCGAGGCCGGGCTCTTGAAGCCTTTCTCCACTTCACTCGGTCCTGCTCCCATCCGAGAGCGGTGCCCGCAAGCCCCCGCTTCCTGGGAACTGTCCCAAAAAGCATACAAAGATACTAATAATTTTTTAATATAAGCGCAAGTTTTCTTATTTGAACCGATAAGAACTTTTTATGAACGAAAAAGTCCGCGTCTGGCGGCGCGGACTTCTCGATAAACCAATTGATTAATCTGCTTACTCAGCTGCCGGAGGTTCCGGTGCGGGAGCCTCGGGTGCCGGAGCGGGCTCGGGCTCAGCGGGTGCGGCAGGTGCCTCAGCGGCCTTGCAGCCGCAGCCGGCGATCTTGTCGGCGAAGATCTCGTCAGCCTTTGCTGAGAAGTGCTTGTACATGACGCCTTCGATGGCAATCAGCGCTGCGAACATGACAAGATACACGGCGATGCCAAGGATAGCGAACAGCCAGCCGACATACTTGATACCAGCAAGGCCGAACAGGATACCGCCCACGATGCTGAAGAGGAGGCAGGCCAGAACGATTACCCAGAAGATCGTCCACTTCTCACCTTCGGTGGCTTTCCAGCTTACTTTGAGGCACTTGGTCGGAGACAGGCCCTTGTCGAGGAAGAAATACATGGCGAAGCCCCAGGCGATGGAGACCACGATGCCGGGGATGAACATGAAGGCGGTGGCGCCGGCGATGCCGATGCTCATGAGGCCCATGAGGAGAAAGTAGTCGCCGAGGTTCTTACGGTTCTCGGCCTTGAAGATGTCCAGCGGATTGAACACTTCGCCGCGGCCGATCTTGATCACTGCCTTCTGCACGCCGATTGTTGTACCGACATTGAGGTAGGGGATCCACACGGTAAGGACGTAGAGGATGACCATTCCGATGAGGGAAGGGATGTTCTTGAGGCCGTAGATGATGCCTTCTTTGATGGTCGGGATGACCTGTAACTTTTGTGTTGCCATATTGCTAAAATTTTAGGTAATTGCAAACTTAACTGCTAAAATAACAATAAATTTCAAGAAATCAATAATTGAATTGAAATTCGTCAACGTAGAGGACGGAGCCGGAGGCGCCGGTGCCCTGGCCGCCATGGCGGCTGGAGGCGATAGTGAAGCAGGCGTAGCGAGGGGTTTTGCCGTTGCGGTACTCGAAAGGAGCGTCGAAATGTACGTAAGCGGAAGTGCCTTTGCGGATGACGACATTCGCCCTGGCGATGATGTGCGGATCGTTATCCGAATCGATGAAGCCGTCCACGTGGCTCACCTGGCGGTACTGCTTGTCCCAGTCCATAAGGATAACCTCGATAAGCGCCTCGTCCTGCTTGCCAAGAAGGTGCTTCAGCGGATCCTCCGCATGGTTAATCTTCTTCGGAATATAGTGGTAATACCCCGACAGGCTCTTCGGCCGCCCCGAGAACTGCGCCCCCAGCAAAGTCTCCACCCCCTTCAGCTCCACCACCTTCACGAAGCGCCCGTTATACACATTCCCCGACACGAACGCCCACGCCACCTTCCTGCTCTCCATCCGGCATGCAGCCTTCCCCTCCCCCGCCACTGCAACGTGCTTATACTCAGGCGTAACGCTGTTGATACCAAGCTTCCCCAGCCCCGAATTCGCCGTATCCCACACCCGCTTCGAAGCCGGATCTTCCTGCGAATACAGGTGCCAAACTCCGCCCTTCTTCGACCACACGTCGAAGCCCATATTATACAACTGCGGCCCGCTCCCCTGCGCGAGAAGCGGCAAACCGAGCAGCAGCCCGGCCACAAAAGACACAAATCTTCTCATACCCACAAAAGTAAACAATTTCCCCGGCACGCGCAACTATCGCGCCACCTTCATCAGCGTCAGCACCCCGTCCATCGTCGAAGCCAGTATGCACACCGTCCCCTCTTCCTCCCACGCCTCCAGCGGGTTCACCAGCGCCACCGAAATCTTATGTATCCACATCAGCGAACCGTCCGCCAGGCTGAGCGCGAACAGGTTACCTTTGTCGCTGGGCGTCAGCACCATGCCGCCGATTTCCACCAGCGCCGTGGGCCCGATCTCATACTTCATCCCGTTCGGCACCCGCCACAGCAGCTCCTCCGGCAGCAACTCCCTGACAGGCACACAGATACCCGGAGGGCCCGCCAGCGCAGCCTCATACCCGTTCATATCCCTGCGGACGTCCGTCCGGAACGCGTACGAACTGTTGAACATCGTCTTAGCGAGCACCGTGGTGCCGTCCTGCGACAGTCCTATGGCTTCCCTGCCGCCGTCCACGCGGAACAGCTCCTGCCCGCTGCGTGCATCCAGCGCGTAAACCTTACGGTCAGGCACGGCGATGAAGATACGTCCCGCAGCCTTCACGGGCCAGGTCGCCGCCGGCGAATACATACGCGACGGCCGTTCGCAGCGCCAAGTCCACTGAAGCTCACCAGTCTGGGTATCAAGCGAATACAGGCGTCCCGACCAGCTTCCGAAGACCACCTGGTCCGCATCCACGAACGCGCGGCACTCCACAAACCCCTCCACTTCCCCGAAACTCCACACCGGCACGCCGCTCTCCAGGTCCAGCGCCCGGAACACTCCGTCGGAGGCTCCGATGAACACTTTCCCGTCGAAAATCACGGGCGAGGCGAGCACCGATTTGCCAGCCCGGGCCTTCCACCGGATGCGCCCGTTTCCGGCGTCAAGCGCATAGATACAACCGTCCGTGCAGCCGAAAACCAGCAGTCCGCCACCAGCTGCAGGAGTGCTGAAGATCTTGCCCGGGAACTGCTTGCTCCACAGGCGCTTGCCGTCAGCCACGGAAATGCAACGGACAAAGCCGGAAGCGGTCGTGTACCATGCCCTCTCCCCTTCCCTTGCGAAGCCCGCCACGACGTTGCTGTCCTCCTGCAGGCGCCACACTTCCCGCACCTGTGGATACTGCTGGTTCACGTCATATCTGAGCCACGGGTAGGATGCCGGTATGCCGTTGGCGTCATAACGGACGGTGTCTGTGAGCTCACGCAGGCGCTGCCCGTACCAGGGCAGGTTTTCAGCCGGCGCATCCGGGGGCAGGCGGCGCTCGCAGACGGCCACGCTGTCGGCCCAGAGGGTGAACACGTTGTAGCCCGGCGGACGCTTCCTGTCGGCCATCGTGGAGCGGCCGAGCACCGCGGGTATGCCGTCATAGTTCATCGGGCGGTTCTGGTGCCAGTGGCCGCCGATTTCGAACTGCACGCCGGCGCGCTTGAGGGCCCTCGTGACGTCGAAATAGTTCAGCACCGAAGTGTCCTGCGGGTAGTGGTTGATGAAGATGCTTTTGCGGCCGCCCGGGAGGCTTTCCAGCCACTCCATGCTCTCCCTCGGGAGGAGCGCCGGGGCCATGCGCATGTCGGGGCCGGAGTTGCAGCCCAGGAAGCGCCAGCCGCCCGCTTCGAACTCGAAGTGCTCGTAGCCGAAGACCCTGCGGAAGGTGTTGCAGCCGGATTCCGACCACTTGGCGTCGTGGTTGCCGGCCACCACCCAGTAGCGCGGGCGGAGGCTGTCCAGCAGCGCCTTGGCGGCCCGGATTTCCTCGTCGGTGCCAAAGTCGGTGATGTCGCCTCCGAATATGACGAAATCTATTGAGTCACGGGAGTTTATGTCATATATGCATGCCCTCAGGTCGTCGAAGGAATGCGAGCCTTCCGAGAGGTGCGTATCGGTCAGGAAGGCGAAGCGCACGGGGCCCGTCTTGCCAGCCTTCTGCGGGCCGCAGGACAGCAATAAAAAAGCCGCGGCAATCAATGACGCGGCGAGTTTCTGGAGTCTCATAATTCAGGAAGGACTGTCTCCATTTTCGTACCTCTGGAGCCCTTGACCAGTATGGCCTTTCCTGCGGGTTTACTGCCGCTCAGGAAGGCCGCCAGGTCAGGTGAAGTTGCAAAGCATGTGAACTGGCTTAATCCGGTCTCTTTCACCGCTTTGGCGAATTCTTCGCCGACCAGCATCGCGGGGATTCCGAGGGCCTCGAGGAGGCGTACAATCTTCACGTGTTCGGCTACCGATTCGGCGCCCAGTTCGCGCATTTCGCCGAGCAGCGCCAGCTTCTCCGGAGCCTGCAGCGAGGCGAAGTTTTCGAGGGCCGCGCGCATCGAAGAAGGGTTCGCGTTGTATGCGTCGACAATCAGGGTGTTCCGCTCCGTGCGGACCATCTGGGAGCGCTGGTTCGAAGGCTCGTAGGCCTCGATCGCAGCCACGGCGTCCGCCCTCGGCACACCGAAGTAATCGCCCACGGCGAGGGCAGCCAGCACGTTGGCGGCGTTGTAGGCGCCGACCAGGCGGGTGCGTATCTGTGTGTCGCCGACCTGAAGGCCCAAGAACGGGGCCTCGGGCGTTGCGGGCAGGAGGCTGGCGTGCTGATAATCAAGGCCGTAGCCGAAAAAGTGGCAGGGCAGGCCGGCGGACATTCCGCGCAGGTCTGCGTCGTCTTCGTTGATGAAGATGAGGCTGCCGGCGGTCTGGCCAAGCCAGCGGTAGAGCGCCCCCTTCGCCTGCTTGACGCCCTCGAACGAGCCGAAGCCGAGCAGGTGGGCCCGGCCCACGTTGGTGATCAGTCCGTAGTCCGGCCGGCTCACGCGCACCAACTTCTCAATATCGTCCGGGTGGTTCGCGCCCATTTCGATGACGGCTATTTCGGTGTCCGGAGTTGTGCTGAGCAGGCTCAGCGGCACGCCGATGTCGTTGTTCAGGTTGCCCTTGGTCGCCGTGACCTTGAATTTGCGGGCCAGGACGGCCGCTATGAGCTCTTTGGTGGTCGTCTTGCCGTTGGTGCCTGTGAGGCCTATGACGGGCAGCTTGCCGTCGCGGACGTGGGTACGGTGCCAGATGGCAAGGTCCCTCAGGGCCGTCTGCGGATCCGGCACGTGGATGAGGCGGGAATCGTCCGGCAGCTGGGCGTCCGAGGCCACCACGGCCCAGGCGGCGCCGTCTTCCAATGCCTTGACAGCAAATGCATTACCGTCGAAATTCTCGCCGCGGAGGGCAAAGAACATCTCCCCGCCCTTTATGGCACGGCTGTCGGTCGTCACCTTATACCCGCAGCCGCAATATTTTTCGTATAGTTCTTTCATTTCACTCCTGTGCTGCCGAAACCGCCGGCGCCGCGGCAGGTGCCGGAGAGAGAGTCGGCCTCCTGCCATTCGATGTGTTCGTGGCGTGCGAGGATGAGCTGCGCCACCCGTTCTCCCCTTTCGATAATGAAATCCTGGTCGGAAAGGTTCACGAGAATCACGCACACCTCGCCGCGGTAGTCGGCGTCGATGGTGCCGGGGGCGTTGAGCACGGTCACGCCCTTCTTGGCGGCAAGCCCGCTGCGGGGCCGCACCTGCACCTCATAGCCCGGAGGAATCTCCAGGAAGAGGCCGGTCGGCACCATTGCCCGGCCGAGGGGCTTGAGCACTATAGGCTCGGCGTTATTGGCGCGCACGTCCATCCCGGCGGAAAACTCCGTCGCATACTCCGGCAGCGGATTAGTGCTGCGGTTTATTACCTTGACTTTCATGCCGTTAAGCCTGGGCCTTCTGCTTCTTCTGAGGGTCCTTGAAGAGTATCATGAACAGCAAGCCGACGACGAAGGCATAGCCGGCGAAGATGTACCAGACGGTGGGCCAGTTCTGGACCTGCGGGCTCACTGCGTCAGCCACGTGGTAGGCGTCCACGACCGCTCCGGCGGCGAGGGTGCCGATAGTGGCGCCGAGGCCGTTGGTCATCAGCATGAACACGCCCTGGGCCGAAGAACGGATATCCACAGGAGCGTTCTGGTCAACGTAGAGCGAACCGGAAATATTGAAGAAGTCGAATGCTACGCCGTAGACTACGCAGCTGAGCACGAAGAGGAGCACTCCCGGCATAGCGGGGTTGCCGAGGCCGAAGAAGCCGAAGCGGAACACCCAGGCGAACATGGCAATAAGCATCACCTTCTTGATGCCGAACTTCTTCATGAAGAACGGTATCAGGAGGATACAGAGGGTTTCGGAAGCCTGGGAGATGGCTATCAGGGCGTTGGAATTCTTGACTGCAAATGTGTCGGCGAGCGAAGGATCGGCGGCGAACGAACCAAGGAAGGTGTTGGCGTAGCCGTTGGTCACCTGCAGGGAAGCGCCGAGGAGCATCGAGAATATGAAGAATATGGCGAACTGGCTGTCCTTGAAGAGGCTGAAGGCCTTGAGGCCGAACGCTTCGGCGAGGGACTTCTTGCCTTCGGACTTGTTGACGGGGCAGGAAGGCATCGTCAGGGCGTAGCCGCAGAGAACCAGCGACAGGATGCCGGAGGAGAACAACTGAGTGTATGAATCCTGCATCGCCACGCCGCCTATCTTCAGGAAGTTGGTCAGCAGCATACTGCATATGAAGCCTATGGTGCCGAACACGCGGATGGGCGGGAACGCCACGACGGGATCCATGCCCTCACGGCCCAAGGCGTTATAAGCCACTGAGTTGGCGATTGCGATGGTCGGCATGAAGAAGGCCACGCTGATGCTGTAGAGCACGAACAGCGGAGCGAATGCCACGCCGCCGCCCGCCGTCATGCAGTAGAAGCCGGCGCCGATCATCGCTGCGCCAGCTACGCCGTGGCAGAGGGACAGGACCTTCTGCGCCTCGATCTTGCGGTCGGCGACTATACCCATCAGGGTGGGCATGAAAATGGACACGATGCCCTGCATCGCAAAGAACCATTTGATCTGGGGGCCCAGACCTATGTTTCCGAGATAACGGCCGAGGGAAGTCAGATATGCACCCCAGACGGCGAACTCGAGGAAATTCATCAAGATGAGCTTGATGGTGATGGGTTTGATTTTCATAAGCAAAATGGTTATAAGCACACAAATATAAGAAAAATTCAGTATTTTTGCACTATGTTCAGATTTGTGAGGCAAGCGTCCGACCCAGGCTCTTCAGCACGCACCGGACTGATCCAGACAGACCACGGCGAAATCCGCACGCCAATCTTCATGCCCGTCGGCACGGTGGGCTCGGTCAAGGGCGTGTACCACCGTGACCTTAAGGAGGATATAGGCGCCGAAATCATTCTGGGCAACACTTATCATCTGTACCTGCGCCCGGGCCTGGACGTACTGCGCGCCGCCGGCGGGCTCCACAAGTTCGAGAACTGGGACCGCCCCATCCTGACCGACAGCGGCGGCTTCCAGGTCTTCAGCCTGGCGCAGATCCGAAAGATCACCGAGGAAGGCTGCAAGTTCCAGTCGCACATCGACGGCTCGCGGCATATGTTCACCCCGGAGAACAACGTGGACACCCAGCGCATCATCGGAGCCGACATAATGATGGCCCTCGACGAGTGCTGCCCCGGCGATGCCGACCGCGCGTATGCCACTAAGTCACTGCGTCTTACGCAGGGCTGGCTGGAGCGTTACTCCAGGCGCTTTGAGGAGACGGAACCACTCTACGGCTACGAACAGACCTTCTTCCCCATCATACAGGGCTGCACCTACCCGGACCTCCGCGTCGAGGCGGCCGAGCACGCCCTGCAGTTCTCCAAGGTGGGCATAGCCATCGGCGGACTGGCCGTCGGTGAGCCTACCGAAGTGATGTACGAGATGCTGGAGGTGCTGGATCCGGTGATTCCGACCGACCGTGCCCGCTACCTGATGGGCGTCGGCACGCCCGCGAACATACTGGAGGCCATAGCGCGCGGCGTGGATATGTTCGACTGCGTGATGCCCACGCGCAACGGCCGCAACGCGATGCTCTTCACCTGGGACGGCATCATGAACCTGCGGAACGCGAAATGGGCTGAGGACTTCTCCGAAATCGACCCGCGCGGCACGTCCTTTGTGGACCACGCCTACACCAAAGCCTACCTGCACCACCTGTTCATCGCGGGCGAGATGTTCGCCGCCATGCTTGCGAGCGAGCACAACCTGGCCTTCTACCTCGACCTGGTCCGCCAGGCGCGGGCGCACATCGAGGCCAGCGATTTCGCCTCTTGGAAGGAGCAGGCAGTCAAACGCTTAACCCAACGACTGTAATGATGCTGAAGCTGAAAATACTGGACCGCTATATAATGAAGAAGTTCATAATGACCTTCCTCATAGCCCTGCTCATCATTATCGGCATAGTGATCATCTTCGACATTTCCGAGAAGATCGAGAACTTCGTTGAGCACGAGGTGCCGCTACAGTCCATCATTTTCGACTATTACGTCAATTTCATCCCGTACTTCATAAACATGTTCTCCCCGCTGTTCGTGTTCATCACGGTGATTTTCTTCACCTCGCGTCTGGCGGCGAACTCGGAGATCATCGCCATCCTGTCCGGAGGCGTCAGCTACCACCGCCTAATGGTGCCGTACCTGGTCTCCGCGGCGCTCATTGCGCTGTTCTCGCTGGGGCTGAACTTGTTCATTATCCCCCGCTCCAATGCGTCCAGAGTGGAGTTCGAGACGAAATATATCGACCAGCATTACACGAAATACAGCCGCAACAACGTCCACTACCAGATTGCCCCGGGGCAGTTCGTCTACGTGCAGTCGTTCAGCGCGTACAACAATACGGCCTACAAGTTCACCCTGGAGAGCATCGAGGACAACAAGCTGGTCTCGAAACTGACGGCTGAATCTGCAGCCTGGGACAGCACGATTGACGGCTGGCACCTGCGACGCTACTTTATACGCGACTACACGAAGGGCCTTGAGGACCACGTCCGCTGCGGAGACGCGATCGACACGGTCATCGCCTTGAAACTGAGCGACTTCTACCGCAACCAGAAGACCGTGGAGACGCTTACGCAGAAGGACTTGAACGCCCTTATCAACACGCAGAAGATGCGAGGGGACGCGAACGTTATGTACGCCCAGATAGAGAAGAACCGCCGCATGACGCTGCCGTTCTCCGCCTTCATTCTGACCATCATGGCGGTGGCCCTCACGAGCCGCAAGAAGCGTGGCGGCATCGGCTTCAACATCGCCCTCGGCATCGGCCTGGCGTTCCTCTACATCCTCTTCCTGAAGTTCAGCGAGATGTTTGTCTTCACCGGCACCCTCCCCGCCGGCCTCGCCCTCTGGCTCCCGAACTTCGTCTACATCATCATCGCCGCCGTCCTCTACCACCTCGCCCCGAAGTAGAGATTCTATCCTGACGGATTCTTTCCTGACGGGGTATTTCCTGGCGGGTTATTTCCTGACGGGGCAGTATTCCTCTGCACAGCCCGTGAGACGCAACTGCCTGACACTCAACAACAACCACATTTCCGATTGCCCCGTCCGATGCAATCGGTTTTTCATAAGTAGCTAACAGCCATTGATTTACATTTCACGGAGGCTGCCAGAGAGGAGGTTAATTGATACAAAAAATCAAAAAGGTTTGACGGGTCAGTGTTCCTCTGTGTAACGTGGCCGCCCGTGGCCACTTGAACGGGGCCCGCAAGCAAGGATATGGAGGCCGTAGGCCGACTCAGGGAGTCTGAGGGGAACGCCCCTCAGTCCCTTGGGGGTGCAGGGGGATAATAGTTAGCTCTGCGGAGCAGAGGGACGAGCGTAGCGAAGGTGGAGCAGAGGAATACTGATCCGTCATTAAATATTTTTATTGAATATCGATATTATAACAAAAATGTTAATAAGCAAAACAATAATGTTTCCCGTGGTGATTATTAATCAGTTAGGGAAACATTATGGGAGATTGTATGACAGGTGGGGAAAATGGGGGTTTCGGGCCGCCAGAGGGGGTTGCGAGGGGCAACCCGAGTCAAACAAAATCAGGAAAACACACTATCTGCGGTGGGACTTATTGTGGCGACGGCTGGTGAAGAAGCGCTTGTAGACAACAACGGCAACGAGCACCACGAAGAACACGGAGATAACGATCATGGTCATCGCATCGGCGCTCTCGCCCTTCACGCGCGACCACATCTCCACCAGCTGCGGCGTCCTGTCGCCCCAGTCATGCTCCTGCGTACTCCTCTCGATATCCGAACGGTCCGGATAAAGCACAGGATTAACGCACACCGACGAAGCATCCGGCCCGAAGAAGTACGACAGGTCGATCGGATCATACTCCTCGTCAGTAAACGCCTCCAGCACCTCCGGGGCGCCGCTCACCGACACATACCCAGTCACATCCACGTTACGGATCACGATATCCGGCCGGCTCATGAAATTAATCCAGTATTTAGCCGCCTTAACGTTGCGGGCATACTTCGGTATCACCCAGCCGTCAAACCACACCGTAAAGCCCTCTTTCGGGCAAACATAGCGAAGATCCACGCCCATCTCGGCCGCCTCCTCAATAGCCCATACGCCGTCGCCGCTCCAGTTCAGGCTGATCCAGCCGCGCTCCTGGGTCATCTGGTCCTTGCCGAAATCGGCTTCCCAGCCGGCCACGAGCTCCTTTACCTGCTTCATATAGGCCTCTACGGCAGCGAGGGCCTCGTCGGAAGAATCGTGCATGAGCTCATCCAGCGTCACCTTGCCAGCCGCCAGGTCGTCCCTGCGCAGGTAGATGATTATCTGGGAGAACACGTCGCGCGCCGAATCCTTGATGAAAATCTTGTCCGCAAACTTGGGGTTGCGCAGCACGTCCCAGGTGGAGGCCTCCTCGTCGGTCACGTATTTGGCGTTGTAGAGTATGCCGGTGGTGCCCCACATGTAGCCCACGGAATAGTCGTTGGCATTCTTGCCGCAACCTTCCATCTTGTCGAAGCAGCTGCGGATGTAGGGAGCCAGGTTGGAGTCGATGTAGTTGGGAGTATTCCCGAAATCGCGGTCGATGGGCAGAAGGAGATCTTCGCGGAGCATGCGCTCGATGATGTAGTCGGAAGGGCACACCACGTCGTAGTCTTCCTTTCCCTTCTCGATCTTGGAAAGCATAGTCTCGTTGACGTCGAAAGTCTGGTAGATCACCCGCACGCTCTCCCCCGTCTGCTCCTCATACCACTGCTCAAACTCCGGAATAACGGATTCATCGATGTAGTCGGACCAGTTGTAGACCTTGAGGATCTGGTCCCTGTCGCCGCCGCATGCGCACACGAGCACCGCAGCAGCAAGAAAGCCGAAAAGTTTCTTCATTAATCTATAGCCTTTTTACTTGCTCTCCCCTGACGCAGGTTAATGATAATCAGGAGGATAAGCACAATGACGAAAATCAGTGTCATAAGCGGGCGCAGCTCGGGGGTAAGACCTCCCTTGCGGGCGTCCGCGTAGATGTACGTAGACAGGGTGTCGAGTCCGATGGTGCCGCGGGTGAAGAAAGTCACGGCGAAATCGTCCAGCGACATCGTGAAAGCCAGGATGAAGCCGGAAATCATGCCCGGACGCAGCTCGGGGACGAGCACCTTCCACAACGCCTGCGCGGGCGTCGCACCCAGGTCCAGCGCCGCTTCGTAGATGTTCGGATTCATCTGTGAAAGCTTCGGCAGCACGCTCAGCACCACATACGGAGTGCAGAAAGTGATATGGGCCAGCACCACGGTCACGTAGCCCTGCGAGAAATGCAGGAACACGAACAACAGGAACAGCGACACACCCGTGATGATGTCCGGGTTGATCATAGGGATGTTGTTCAGGAACTGTATGGTCTGGCGCTTCCTGCCGCGCAGGTTATGGATGCCGATGGCGGCCACCGTGCCGAGCATCATCGACACCAAAGCCGCAATCAGCGCTATCAGCAGCGTGTTTTCAACTGCGGCGAGCAGGGACGCTCCCCCGTTCATGCCGCCGGAGAAGATGTTCTGGTAGAGCTTTGTCGAAAAGCCGGTCCAGTTGCCCAGCACACGCGATTCCGTGAAAGAGAATATGGCTATGAACACCAGCGGCGCATAGAGCATCGCCAGCAGCAGCCATATATAGCATTGAGCGATAAACTTCTTCATCAGATCAGCCCTCCTTCAGCTTCCGCCTGCTTGTCTCCGCCAAGGAGTGTGGTCAGGCCTATGATCAGCAGCATAATGAACGCAAGCGCGGCTCCGTAGTTCCACATCGAGGAGTTGATGTTCTCCTGGATGATGGTACCGAAGAGCTTTATCTTGTTGTTGGTCAGGAACTCGGAGATGGCGAAAGTGCTCACCGTGGGCATGAAGACCATAAGCACCCCGCTCATCACGCCGGGCATCGACAGAGGCACAGTGACCTTCCAGAACACCGTCCAGGGGTTGGCCCCCAGGTCTTCGGCCGCTTCCGCATAGGAGTTGTCCATCTTCATCAGGGTGTTGTAGATGGGGTAGATCATGAACGGGATGTAGTCGTAGACCATACCGAACAGGAGCGTGCCCTTTCCGAGCGTGATCCCGAACACGTTGAAGAGCTCCGCGGTCGCCAGGGTACGCATCAGGGCGTTGATCCACATCGGCATGATGAAGAGCATCACCGTAACGGCGCTGCGGTTCAGTTTACGGTTGGACAGAATCCATGCCGCAGGATAGCCTAACAGCACGCATATCAGCGTGTTCTCTATTGCCACCTCAATCGACAGTGCAAATGTCGAAAGGGAGTCCGAATCCGTGAAGAAGCGCGTGATGTTCGACAGTGTGAAATGTCCCGAACCGTCCTGGAATGCATACAGCACTATCAGGAGGAGCGGAAGCACCACGAACACCACCATGAAGATGAGGTACGGGAGACTCCAGTAACTACGCTTGATCATTGGCCTTCCTCAGTTTGATGGCGCCGAAGGGTATGTCGATGCCCACAAGGTCGCCCTTGTCCCAGATATCGTTGGTATCCACCCAGATGTGGTCGCCGTCGTCGGTGAGTATCGTGAGGTGGTAATGGTCACCCTTGTAGAGCAGGAAATGCACCTCCCCTGCCAGGCGGCCGTCGTCCTGGTGGTCCAGGAGGTCGATCTGGTCGAAGTCGACTTCCGCGATGAGTTCATCGCCGGGCACGCAGCCCTCGGGAATCTTGCACTCCCAGTGGCGGCCGAGCATCTCGACGCGCGCTTCGTCGGAAACGACTGCCTTGAAGCTGTTGCAGGTGCGTTCCTTGTGCATCACCTGGATGTCGCTCGGGCGGATCAGCAGGCCCACGGTGGAGCCGGGTTCGAAGGCGTTGTAGTCCTGGACCATGAGTTCGTAGCCCTTGTCGGTCTCTACGAACATCTCGTAGTGGACGCCCTTGAATATGCAGGACTTGACCACACCGCTGAACTGGGAACCTTCCAGATGGCCCATGATGTACACATCCTCCGGACGCACCACCACGTCGACCGGTACGTTCTCGCCGAAGCCCTCGTCGACACACTCGAACTCGTGGCCCATGAACTCGACCTTGCGGTCGCATATCATGGTGCCGTTGAGTATGGTTGATTCGCCGATGAAGTCGGCGACGAAGGAGTTGCAGGGCTCGTTGTAGATGTCGGTCGGAGTGCCGATTTGCTGGATGCGGCCTTCGTTCAGCACCACGATGGTGTCGGAGAGCGTCAGGGCCTCCTCCTGGTCATGGGTGACGTATATGAAGGTGATACCCATCTTGCGGTGTATCTCCTTGAGCTCCAGCTGCATATCCTTGCGCATCTTAAGGTCGAGTGCAGCAAGGGGCTCATCCAGCAGGAGCACCTTCGGATAGTTCACGAGGGCGCGGGCGATAGCTACGCGCTGCTGCTGGCCGCCGGACAGGGAGTCCACCGAACGGTCTTCATAGTCGGTCATGGACACCATCTTCAGCATCTTCTTCACCCGCACCTCGATCTCCTTCGGGGGGACCTTCTGGAGCTTCAGTCCGAATGCTATGTTGTCGTAGACATCCAGATGCGGGAACAGGGCGTAGCGCTGGAACACGGTGTTGAGCGGACGCTCATATGGAGGTATGCCGGAGATGTCCTTGCCTTCCAGCAGTATCTGCCCCTCGTCGGGGGCTATGAATCCGGCTATCTGGCGCAGGAGGGTGGTCTTGCCGCAACCGGAAGGGCCGAGCAGCGTCACGAATTCACCCCTGCGTACGTAGAAACTGATGTCGTCCAGCACCTTCTTGTCTCCGTAGGACTTGCTGAGGTGCTGTATATCAATGATATAATCTTTTGCCATCGGCAACTATAAAGAAAAGACCGTGAAATTAACCTTGATGCCGAACATGGCGGAGAAGGCCTTGCTGTTGTAGTCCCAGGCCAGTGCGGCATGGAACTGGACAGGTTCGATGGGACGGTAGCGCACCACGGTGCCGACATTGAGGTCGTAGAGCCCCTTCATACGGGTGTAGACGTTGCCCACCAGGGAGCAGTCAAACTCCTCGACAGGAGAATAGCTCACGCTGGGACGGAAGGTGTTGCCCTTGACGAACTCACAGGGGGCGTCCCAGGCATCGCCGTAATCCACGTCCACGATGTTGTACCAGTCGAAGCCGAGGGTGAAGTCTCCTAGTGCATACCTGTTGGAAAGGGCCACAAGCCACTCGAAACCGCCGTCGGGACGCTGGATAGCGGAGCCGGACCACCTGTTGGAGAAGTCGCCGTAGTTGCCCTGCCACAACAGGGAGTAGCTGTAGAGGCCACTGACGAACGGACGCTCACCGAACGGAGAAGTCAGCATCTGGGCCTTCAGGGAGGTATGTTCACCGAAATCGTAGCCTATGGTAGCTCCCCACTGATAGCTGGGAAGGTTGTACCAAAGGTAGGATGCGATGAGCGCTATATCCCCCACGGTCACATAGTCCACATCGACGTCCCATTCGTCATACTCGAAGCCGCCGGATGCGATGCAGTCTTTGCCAATGGTGAAATTGAAGCCGCCGAAGTTGAAACCGACGGTCGCAATGTCGAGCCAGTTGTTGGTGTTGGAATAGAGCGTGCCCGAATAGAGCGGAGCAGGGTCGGGAGCGAACCAGTGGTTGCAGAAAGTGAAGTTGACGTGCTCACCCAGAGCCCCTTCCAGGAGTGTGTACACAGATGAATTGCCGAGCGTGAGGCCGCTTGATCCGTCGCCGGAATGTCCGGGCGTGAAGTATGGATTGAACTCAAAACGCGGAATGACCTGGAACTCGGCGTAGCTGCCGGTCCCCTCACCCTCTTGCGAATGCGCAAGGGAGCATAGCAGCAAGGCTGCGAAGACTAAAAGCAGTTTCTTCATCTCTGAACATAAAAAAAAATATTAGTTGAACTTCAGGCTGCAAATATAATGATTATTTGACTATTTCAAAGCTATTTTCACCGCCCCGTCTTCGACGCTGACCTCAGCCGAGCGTCCGTCGCCAAGGTCCAGGACGGTCGGGCCGGCCCCGGAGGGCGCCTTCCCGGCCATTTCGCGGGCAAGGTCATCGTAGAGAGACAGGATGCGGCGGGCATAACTGCAGAAGACTTCACCCTTCGGAGTCAGGGACACACTCGACTTTCCCCGCAGCAGCAGGTCACCACCCGCCCATTTTTCGAGGGCAGCCACCTGCTGGCTCACCGTGGGCTGGCTCATGCCGAGCCGGCGGGCCGCGGCCGTGAACGAGCCGAGTTCCGCAAGGACGAGAAATGTTTCTAGCCTCCTGTCTTTCATCCGCAAAGGGCCATTTGCACAAAAATACCAAAATAAAATCGTTATCTAAACATTTTTCGTTATTTTTGTACAAATAAAGGTGGAACGGTCTGCCGCGGCAGAAATGCTGAGGAAAGTCCGGACAGAACAGGGCGCCTTGCTGCGGAAAGCGCAGGTGGGGGTAACCTCACGCCCGCCGTAACAGAAAACAACCGCATTTTTCAGCTACTGAAAAATGCAAGGGTGAAAACGTGAGGCAAGAGCTCACGACGCAGTGCAGCGATGCCCTGCGGGTACGGCACCAGGGTCTGCAAGACCAAGTATACCGGCAGTCGAGGGCGGCCCGCCTGATGCCGGGGGGTAGGTTGCGAAGATAAATGGCAGAATCAACAGAAACCGGCTTACGGTTCCACCTTTTTTAAACCGAAGAGTAACACGAAATATAATATGCCAGTCAAAAACGAATTTGATGTCATAATCATCGGAGGCGGCGTCACGGGTGCGGGCACTGCGCGCGACTGCGCCATGCGCGGCCTCAAGGTTCTGCTCATCGAACGGCACGACATCGCCACCGGAGCCACGGGACGCAACCACGGCCTGCTCCACTCCGGCGCCCGTTACGCCGTCAAGGACAGCGAGTCCGCCGAAGAATGCATAAGGGAGAACAAAATCCTGCGATCGATAGCCGCCAACTGTGTGGAAGACACGGGCGGCCTTTTCATTACCCTCCCGGAGGATGCCGACGCCGGCTTCGGGCTGGACTACCAGCAGAAGTTCATAGAGGCATGCATCAAGGCGGGCATCGAAGCCCGCGCCATCTCCCCCGCCGAAGCCATTGCCATGGAGCCCTCCGTGAACCCGTCCCTCATCGGGGCCGTGGTGGTGCCGGACGGCTCGGTGGACCCGTTCCGCCTCTGCGCCGCCAACGTGACCGACGCCGCCATGCACGGAGCCAGGATACTTCCCTACACCGAGTTCCTCGATTTCATACGCGAAGGCGACACCATCCTGGGAGTGCGCGTCCGCGACGCCCGCAGCGGACAGGAGTCCGAATACAGGGCGCCCGTGACCGTGAATGCCGCCGGTATCTGGGGGCACGGAGTTGCCGAAAAAGCCGGCGTGCACATCGGCATGTACCCCGCAAAAGGCGCGCTGCTGGTCTTCGGGCACCGCGTCAACAACGTGGTTATCAACCGCTGCCGCAAGTCGGCGGACGGCGACATCCTGGTGCCGGGCGATTCCGTGACCGTGATCGGAACCACGTCCACGAAGGTGCCTTTCGAGGAGTGCGACAACATGGAGGTCACGCCCGACGAGGTGCGGCTGCTCCTTCGTGAGGGCTGCGCTCTCTGCCCGTCGCTGGCGAGCACCCGCATTCTTCGTGCCTATGCAGGAGTGCGCCCGCTGGTGGCCGACGACAGCGACCCGACCGGACGCAGCATCAGCCGCGGCATCGTGTGCCTCGACCACGAGACGCGCGACGGCGTGAAGGGATTCGTGAGCATCACCGGCGGCAAGCTGATGACCTACCGCCTGATGGCCGAACTCGCCACGGACGCGGTCTGCCGCAAGCTTGGCGTGAACAAGTCCTGCATGACCGCTGAGACTCCCCTGCCGGGTTCCGCCGACGGCCGCATCGAGTCCGTCAGCAAGCGCTTCGAAGGCAAGCCGAGCGCCGGCCAGAAAGGCGCCGCGGGCCGTCAGGGCGACCTTGTGGGCAAGATCCGCTTCAACACCGACGCCGACAAGCAGCTGGTCTGCGAGTGCGAGAACGTGACTCTCGCTGAAATAAAGTATGCCGTGGCCGAACTTGGCGTGCGCAACCTCGGCGACCTGCGCCGCCGCACGCGCGTGGGTATGGGCACCTGCCAGGGCACGCTCTGCATACGCAAGGCTGCCAAGGCCCTCGCCGAAGCACTCGGCGACCCGTCGCTCGCCCCGAAACTTGCCGCCGACTACCTGGACGAGCGCTGGAAAGGCATGCGCGCCGTGGGCTGGGGCGACACCCTCCGCGAAATGGAGTTCATGCAAAGAGTCTATAAATACGAGAAACCCTATTCCTATGATGAAGTTTGACGTTGTTGTGATAGGAGGCGGCCTTGCCGGAATGACGGCGGCCACGGAACTTCAGCGCGCCGGCCTCCGCTGCGCCGTTGTGGCCACGGGACTCTCGCTCCACGAAGCTCCGCGCCATGATTTCAAAGCCGCAGGCGGCACCCTGCTCGCCGGCGACACCGTGGTGGGCGGAAAGATTGAAGGCGGGCGGGTGAAAAGCGTCTGCACCGAAAAACTGGGCGACGTGACCCTGGAAGCCGGGTGGTTCATTCTCGCCACGGGCAAGTATTTTTCGAAAGGTATAGTGGCCGACATGGACAAGGTCTACGAGCCCCTGTTCGGCCTGGACGTGGAATATGACGAGGACCGCAGCAAATGGTTCGACCCCTCGTTCGCCGCGCCCCAGCGCTTCCTCGAATTCGGAGTGAAGTCCGAAGGCGGCTGCGCCCTTAAGGACGGCTCCCCTATCAAGAACCTGCTGCCGGCCGGCGAAGTGCTCGCAGGCCTTACCAGCGCCCAGGGCGACGCGACTGCCGCCATTAAGAAGAGCGCTCTGGATGCAGTCGAAATTATCAGGAGGAAATAGCTATGCAGGAAACAAATATAAGCGCAAAGAATTTCGAACAGTGCCAGAAGTGTTCGATATGCGAGACCGTGTGTCCGGTCATGGCCAACAACCCGGCCTACGGCGGTCCAAAGCGTTCCGGCCCCGACGGCGAGCGCTACCGCCTCAAGAACGGCATTTTCTTCGACGATTCGCTGAAATACTGCCTCAACTGCAAGCGCTGCGAGGTGGCGTGTCCTTCAGGGGTACGCATCGCCGACCTGATACAGCAGGCCCGTATCGAGTATGGCCGGAAGGCCCCGAAGCTGCGCGACATGATGCTCGCCAGCACCGACCAGATGGGCCCGCTCGCCGGCGCCTTCGCTCCCGTGGTGAACTGGTCGCTCGGTCTCAAGCCCGTCAAGGGCCTTATGGACCTGACTCTCGGCATCGACAAGCACCGCACGATGCCCAAGTATTCCTCCGAGACCTTCGTGCACTGGTTCAAAAAGAACGCTGCCGACAGGCAGGACGCATTTAAAAAGCATATCAGCTACTTCCACGGCTGCTACGCCAACTTCAACTATCCCCAGCTGGGCAAGGACTTCGTGGCCGTCATGAACGCCTTCGGCTACGGGGTGCACCTGATGGACGAGCGCTGCTGCGGAGTGGCGAAGATTGCCAACGGCATGATTCCCGCCGCCACGCGCGACGCCAAGATAAATATCGCAGAGTTCGAAAAGTCGGTAGGAAAAGGGCGCGAAATAGTGACCGTGTCCACTACCTGCACGATGACGCTGATTGAGGAATATCCTGAGTTGCTGAAAGTTGACAACGCCAAGGTGAAGGATCACATCAGCCTGGTGGAGCAGTTCCTCTACAAGGCCATTGCATCCGGGGAGGTCAAGCCGGTATGGAAAGAGGGATATAAGGCGCACGCCGCCTACCATTGCCCCTGCCACCAGGAGCGTCTCGGCCTCGGCATCTTCACGACCGAACTCCTGAAGATGATTCCGGGCATGGAACTGACCGAACTGGAAAGCAACTGCTGCGGCATCGCCGGCACCTACGGCTTCAAGAAGGAGAACTACAAATACTCCCAGCTGATAGGCAAGCCGCTGTTCGACGACATCGCCGCACAGGCTCCGGAGTTCGTGGCCTGCGAGTGCGAGACCTGCAAATGGCAGATCGAGATGTCAACGGGAGTGCCCGTAAAGAATCCGGTCAGCATACTTGCAGAGGCCCTCGACCTCGAGGCGACCGCAGCCGCTAACCGTTGATGATTTCGCCGGCGAGGTCATACTCGTCGGCATCCGTGATACGGACGTCAAGATACGCGCCGACGGGCTTCCCGCCGGCGTTTTTTACAATTATTTCCCCATCCACTTCGGGGCTTTCGGCGAAGCTGCGGCAGACGAGCGAGCCGCCGACCACGGAGTCAACTATTACGCGCTCCGTCGAGCCGACGCGGGACTGGTTGAATTCCAGCGAGATGCCGGCCTGGAGGGTCATCAGCTCGTCGAGCCGGCGACGTTTCACTTCCTCCGGAATGCTGTCTTCAAGGTGGCCGGCGCCCCAGGTGCCTTCCTCTTCGGAATAGCAGAAAGCGCCGAGCCGCTCGAAACGGGTTTCACGCACGAAATCGAGCAGTTCGCCGAACTCCTTTTCGCCCTCGCCGGGGTGCCCGACTATCATCGTGGTGCGGAGCACGACGCCAGGCACGCGCTCGCGCAGTTTGGCGATGAGCGCACGCGTCCCGGCGGAGTCGATGTGGCGGTGCATGTTGCTGAGAACGGGGTCGCTGATGTGCTGGAGCGGGATGTCCAAGTACTTGCAGACCTTAGGATTATGAGCCATCTGCTCAAGCACGTCTTCAGGGAAGTCGGTGGGGTATGAATAGTGTATCCTGAGACGCTCCACGCCCTCGATTGCCGATAGCCGCTGCAGGAGTTCGGCAAGGGCGCGGCGGCCGTATAGGTCAAGGCCGTAGAAAGTGGTGTCCTGGGCTATCAGTATGAGCTCGCTGACGCCTTCAGCCACGAGGCCGCGCGCCTCTTCTTCCAAGTCCTCCATAGGCACGGACTTGTGCGCGCCGCGGATGAAAGGGATGGCGCAGTAGGAGCAGCGGCGGTCGCAGCCTTCGGATATTTTGAGGTAGGCATAGCCCCTGCGGGCCTCCTGCCTGCGGGCGATGAAGCGTGACGGCGGGGCGCCCAGGTACCTGAGCAACGGATTCATGTCACGGGCACCGAACCAGGCGTCCACTTCGGGGATGAGGGAAGGCATTTCGGAGGCGTAGCGCTGCGACAGGCAGCCGAATACCACAACCTTCTCCACCTCTCCCCTTTTCTTGGCTTCCACGCCCTCCAGAACGGCCTGTATGGACTCTTCCTTGGCGTCGCCTATGAAGCCGCAGGTGTTGTATAACAGATAGTCCAGAGGGGCCTCCTCGCACAATGTGAAATCATCTGCCGGCAGGGCCGCCAGCAGATGTTCGGTGTCGACGCTGTTCTTGGAACAGCCTAAGGTGATGACTTTAAGCCTCTTCAACTTGCGCTTCCCTTTCCTCGTCGGTCACGAAATCGAGAGATGCATACTTGGAGAGCTCGTCGTACCACTCCAGGACCTTCTTCATGTGGGACACGTAGAAACGGTCTTCGTCGTAGTTGGGCACGGCCTTGATGAAGAAAGTCTTGATTTTATCGGAAGAGGCCTTGGAGCCGGGCACCGCGGCGCCTTCGTCGGCGGCCTTCTTCATTGCCGTGAACACGTCAGCGAGGCGCATTTCGCCCTCGGAGGTGTAGATTGCTATGTCGGAAAGGGTTGAGATACGGCTGTGGGAGTCGAAGGCCGTGCGCTTCTTGTCGCTGAGGGACTCGGCGATGGCGCCGTTGCGGGCCTGGGCCACATAGAGATAGAGGCCGTGCTGTCCGGAGACGGACAGGATCTTGGCCAGATCGGTTTTCATTTCGCTGTCTTGTTTTATTGATTGTAAATAATTGTCTGTCTGTTCGATAAGCTCGTCCTTGGAGCCGTCGTTGCGGATGATCCAGTCGGCCGCCGATTCGTCGAAACGCTGCAGCCGGCCGCGGCGGGAGGCCTCCGGATTGCGCTCCATGCGCAGTGCCTCAGGGGCCGTGACCAGAAGCACCTTGTCGTAGAGGCCATCGAAAGCCGGCTTACCGAGGGCTATGGCGGACTCCACGAAGGCGAACTGCGCGCCCTGCTGTGACTTCCAGTCCTTCAGGTCTTCAACCAGGAGTGGGTAGACCAGGGCCTCCAGCTTTTCGCGCAGGGCGTCATCCTCGAAGATGCGGCGCAGTTCGGCGAAAGGAATGCCCAGATGCTTCTCTATCCTGGATTTGAGGCCGGGCACGCTGTCGTAGAGCGCCTTGCAGCGGGAATCGCAGTCATAGACCGGTAAGCCTTTACTGGCCAGGCGCTTGCAGACGGTGGACTTGCCGCCGCCTATGGGCCCGGTGACGAGTACGGTCGTCATTCCGCTTCCTCCCTTTCGACACAGTCGAACACCTCGGGCTCCAGATGCCAGGTGATGACGTAGGCCGGCATGTTGTCGCAGTGCGGCACGCAGCGGCCCGTAAGTGAACTTTGGAATTCCTCGTAGTCGACGTAGAAGGTGCAGGTCTCGGCGGGATTGCTGCGGGCCGGGAACTGGCAGCGGAAGACTGCTGTTGCCGTGGACGGGTACACGGAGAAGCCCGTTCCGAGCGGCACTCCGCGCGCGCCTATCTTCACTTCCGAACGCAGTTCGACGTAGCGGACCACGTCCAGCGACCAGGCTACTTCGGTCTCGGACATGCGCACGCCCGGGGCCTGGATAAGGCGGACGGCGCCGTTGACGTTCTTGGACAAGTCACTGAAACTCAGGTCCTTGGTCAGCACGGCGTCGAGCGAGGCAAGGGAGGCTTCGCTGCCATAAACGGTCACGGAATCGGGGTGTAGCACCACGGGGCCGGCCGCCATGTACTGCGGCTTGTAGGTCGCAGAAAAGACGGCGCGGATAGGTACGGTCTTGTAGTTCTCTGCGGCGAAGGAGAAGGTGTAGCTCTGGTTCAGGAATGTGATCAGCTTCACGCTCTCCCCGAAGATTTCGGAGGAGTACTTGGCCATCTCGACGGCGGACACCGTGTAGCGGTCGTCCCCGCTGCTGACCAGGTCTTCGGCGTGGATCTTCACCTTGATGTCCCTCTGCTGGTGGTTGAGCTGTATGAGCTTGAAGCCGGTGGCAGAGCAGCGGGCGCTGACGGTCACGGATTCGCGGGCCACGCTTGCACGCCCCTTCAGGCTGCTTTCAGGCAGCACGGAGACACTCACAACCCCCGCATATTCCTGCGAGAGGTTGTGGATCAGCCAGATGCTTGCCGAAAGCAGGAGGCAGAGGAGGAATTGCGACCAGCGCTTCAAGTGCCTTACTTGTTTTCAGAGGGGGCCTGGGGAGCGCTGCTCTCCGTGAAGTCCTGCTGGAGGGAGGCCTTGTCGACGCGTATCTTCACGTCGCCGTCGACCTTCAGGAGAACGGTCCTGCTGTCGGGGTTGACCTCGGCGATGGTGCCGTAGATGCCGCCGGCGGTGACGACCTTGTCGCCTTTCTTGAGGCCGCTGCGGAACTGCTCCATTTTTTTCTGCTGCTGGCGCTGGGGCCTGATCATAAAGAGCCACATGACCACGAAGATGAGGATGAGCATGATCCACATGGTCCAGCCGCCGCCTTGCTGGCCGGCTGCTCCGGCTGCGGGGGCGGCCTGGAGGACGATAGAAAGTAAATTCATAAAGCTTTATTTTTTATTGATTAATTTGTCAAGCACTCCGTTCACGAAGGCACGGCTTTCGGGCGTGCTGTAGTATTTGGAGATTTCAACGTATTCGTTGATGGTGGTGCGGTAGTCGATGTTGGTGGTCGCGTCGGCTTCGGCCAGGCCGCAGATGATCAGGGCCAGGTCGGTTGCGCAGATGCGGTTGGTGTCCCACTTGGGGGTGACTTCGGAGACCCGCCGGTAGTAGGCGTCGAAGTTGCGGATGGCGGTGCGGACGATGTTGTAGACGAAGGCCTTGTCGCTGTCCTTGCCCTCGGCGCCGGGCATCTCGCTCATGTAGAGCTCGGGGAGCGTCCAGGGGCGGCCCTTGCCCAGCTGGTCCATGGCGCGGCAGCACCACTGCAGGGCATACTCAAGCTCGTCGTTCCAGTAGATGGAGAGGTCTTCGAGTATGTCTTCAAGGTCGGCGTTGCCGGAGAATTCTTCTTCGTAGATGCGGGAGAACAGGGCCGCGTCTTCGGCGAGCGAATGGCCGGGCGCATCTAGGTAGGCCTTGAAGTAGTCCTTGCCGCGCACAGATTCATAGAGGCGGCGCAGGAAGACGTCGTCGTTCTCCCAGGTGATCTTCTTTTTCTTGACCAGTTTGGTGAAATCGGGGTCTGAAGCGAGCAGGGGGGCTATTTCGTTGCGCACGAACTTCATGTTGGGGTTCTGCTCCTCTTCGGAAGGATTGAACTTGGAGCGGGCCGCCTCAATCCGGGAAAGGGCTTCGTCGGTCAGGGGGCCTGCCAGGGCAAGCAGGCGCAGGTAGAGGTCCCTCGTCGCTTCGCAGGAGCTCTCGAGCTCGTACTCTGCGTCGCCCTTGGTCATCGCAGGATTTTCCACACGCGAATAGACCACTTTGAAGGCCTTGATCCGGAGGATTCTTCTGTTCAGCATAGATTTCAAAAAAATTTTACTGCAAAGATAATAGTTATCTGAGAAATTATTCTAATTTTGCATAGTTATACATTAATTTTTTTATCGTTATGGTCAGAGACGATTACAATTCCGAGGACGTGTATTCCAAACCCGTAAGGGCCGGGAAGCGCACCTATTTCTTCGATGTGAAATCGACGAAGGGAGGCAATGACTTTTTCCTCACCATCACAGAGAGCAAGAGGCGCAACAACCCAGACGGTACATTCACGTACGACAAGCACAAGATCTTCCTCTACAAAGAGGACTTCGAGAAGTTCCGCGAAGGTCTTGACGAAGTGATAACCTACATCAAGGACACCTGCTTCGGCGGCACCATCCCCCAGAGGGAGCCCGACGAAGGATCCGTGGAATTCGAAGATCTGTAGCAAAGTGATACTGCTCAGGAATATACAAATCGACGACAGCCCCAGGGACGTCCTCATAGAAAAAGACGTCATAACCAAGATAGCCCCCGCCGGCAGCAGCCTGGGCTGGGAGCTTGCCGGTGATGTGGAAATGATGGACTGCAGCGGCAAGGTGGCCGTCCCCGGCTTCATCAACATGCACACCCACGCCGGCATGGCCCTGATGCGGGGCATAGGCGAGGACATGGTTTTCCAGGACTGGATACAGAAGATCTGGGCCATCGAGGAGAAGTTCGACTCCGACTTCGTCTACTGGAGCACCAAGGTAGCCTGCCTGGAAATGATCAGGACCGGCACGACCACTTTCAACGACCAGTACTGGTTCTTCCCCGCCGCCCACAAAGCGGCCTCCGAACTCGGCGTGCGCCATTCCCTGGGCTACGACATGATGGACAGGGGCGACCCTGCCGAGGCCGAAAGGGAGAAAGACCAGTGCATACGCTGGTATGAGCACGCACGCGAAATATGGCAGGAGCGCAGCATCTATGAAGTCGCCTTCCACGCCATCTACTCAGTCAGCGAACCGATGATACGCTGGATATCGGAGTTCGCCCGCGAGCGGGGCCTCAACCTCCACATCCACCTGAGCGAAACCCGCAAGGAAGTGGAAGACTGCAAGGCGGCCCACGGCGGCCTGACCCCGGTCGAATACCTCGAAGAGCTCGGCGTTCTCGGCCCCAACCTGCTTGCAGCCCACACTCTGTGGCTCACGGAGCACGACATCGAGCTGCTCGCCTCCCGCGGCGTGCACTGCATCCACAACATCAACTCCAACGCCAAGATCTCCTCCGGCTACAAGTTCCTCTACAACGAGCTTCGCGACGCCGGAGTGAACATCTGCATAGGCACGGACGGCTGCGCTTCATCCAACAACCTCGACATACTCGAGGCCATGAAGACCTCCGCCCTCTTCCAGAAGGCCTGGCGGGATGACCCCAAGTCCATGCCTCTCGAAGAGCTCCTCGCGATGGCCACGGTCAACGGGGCCAAAGCCCTGAAAATCAATGCCGGCCGCCTCGAAGAAGGGGCCCTCGCCGACATTTCCATCGTCGACACCGACAACACCTTCTTCCTCTCCCCCGGCAGTTTCCTCGCCAACTTCATCTATTCCGCGCACTCCGACTGCATCGACTCCGTCATCTGTGGCGGCAAGTTCGTGATGCGTCACCGCGAGATCGAAGGCGAACGCGAGATCCTGGCCGAGGCCCGGAAGCAAATCAAACGAATGTTATAACACTATGGACGAAAGAGCTGAAAAAATCAACCACGCTGCCCGGTATCTTAAAACCGTCATCGGCAGGAGAAAATTACCCAAAATCGGCATCGTGCTGGGCAGCGGCCTCGGCAAGCTGGCCGACGAGATAAAGAACCCCATCGTGATCCCCTATCGCGATGTCCCGGAATTCCCGGTATCAACCGCAATCGGCCATAAAGGCAATTTCATCTACGGCGACCTCGGCGGAAAGAAGATCATCGCTATGCAGGGACGCCTCCATTTCTATGAGGGCTACCCGATGGAACTTGTGACTCTCGGCGTGCGCGTGATGAAGCTGCTCGGCATCGAGTTCCTCTTCGTGTCCAACGCCGCCGGCGGCACCAACCTAGACTACCACGTCGGCGACCTGGTGATAATAAAGGACCACATCAACATGATGCCCAACCCGCTCATCGGTCCCAACCTCAGCGAGTTCGGCCCCCGCTTCCCGGATATGACCTGCGCCTATGACCTTGAGCTGCAGGAGCTTGCGGAGAAGCTCGGCCTCCAGATGGGCATCAACCTCAAGAAGGGCGTCTATTTCGGCAGCACCGGCCCCACCTACGAAACTCCCGCCGAAATCCGCTTCTTCCGTGAAGTCGGCGCCGACCTCGTGGGCATGTCCACCATCCCCGAAGTCATCGTGGCCCGCCACTGCGGCATCCGCGTCTTCGGCATGTCCGTCGTCACGAACGAAGCCAATTCCCGCAACGTTCCCAAGAACTTCAACGACGGCGACGACGTCGTCAAGCAGGCCGGCATCGCCGCCGACCTCATGTCCGAGCTCTTCCGCAGGATGATCGAGGCTTTGTAGCCTATTTCAGAAATACGAAAAAGACAGCGAGGACCAGCAGTCCAAAGGCAACCAAATGGTTCCACTGGATTGGCTGGTTCTTAAATACTATCATAACTATGATGGTAAAGACGGTCAGCGAGATAACCTCCTGGATAACCTTGAGCTGCAGCAAGTTAAAAGGACCGCCGTTGCCGCTGAAGCCGATACGGTTCGCCGGCACCGTAAGGCAGTACTCAAAAAACGCCAGCCCCCACGAAAACAAAATCACCAAAATCAACGGCCACCCCGTAGAAATCTTCATCTCACTAAGCTTCAAATGCCCATACCAGGCAAACGTCATAAAGATGTTGGAAAAGACCAGCATCAGCACAGTCCAAAAACCATTCATTTATCCTTCCAAACTTTAAGATACTGCTGCAGCGCCCACATCTCGTCGCGGTAACGCGCCGCCGCCGGAAAATCAAGTTCTGCCGCGGACTTCTTCATCCGCGCCCTGTCCTCCTCAATCATCTTCTCAACCTGCGCCCTGGACATAGAACGGATCACCGGATCCTGCAGCACCGCCGCCAGGTCCGCCCGCACGAATCCATCCTCGAATGCAGCCCCGCTGTCCCTCAGCGCATCGTGCCCGAAGCCCACGCTGACGGAGCCCCTCCCGTAATCCGAAGGATTCGGAATGTACACCGGCGAGTCGTAGGAATTGGCCGCCGACACGCGCCCGGTGGTGCCGCCTGCAAGACGACCCTCCACCGGCTTCGCGCCGCCCAGTTCCGCCGCCAGCGCATTGAGGCGCGTCTGCACCTGACGGGGGGTGATTCCGTGCTGCTTGTTGTAGGCGATCTGCCGGGAGCGGCGCCGTTCCGTCTCGCGTATAGTCTGCTCCATCGAAGGAGTGATAGAATCTGCGTACATGATAACGAGCCCGTTGATGTTGCGGGCGGCCCTGCCGGCGGTCTGGGTGAGCGCCCTTCCGGTGCGCAGGAACCCCTCCTTGTCGGCATCCAGGATAGCCACCAGCGACACTGACGGAATATCCAGCCCCTCGCGCAGCAGGTTCACGCCAACCAGCACGTCGAAGAGCCCGTTCTTGAAATCCTCGATAATTTCCACCCGCTCGGACGTATCCACGTCGGAGTGGATATAACGCACGCGCACCCCGACGCGGCGCAGGTACTCGTCAAGCTCCTCCGCCATACGCTTCGTCAGCGTGGTCACGAGCACGCGCTCATCCACCTCCGCGCGCTTGCGTATCTCCTCCACCAGGTCGTCCACCTGCCCCTCCGTCGGGCGTACTTCGATGGGCGGATCCAGCAGGCCAGTGGGGCGCACAACCTGCTCAACCACAAGCCCTTCCGACTTCTCAAGCTCATAGTCGGCAGGGGTTGCGCTCACATAGACCGTCTGCCCCGTGAGCGCCTCGAACTCCTCGAACTTCAGGGGCCGGTTGTCGGAAGCGGCTGGCAGGCGGAAGCCGTACTCCACCAGCACCGACTTACGTGAATGGTCGCCGCCGTACATGGCGCGCACCTGGGGTATGGTCACGTGGCTTTCGTCGATGAAAGTGATGAAATCCTTGGTGAAATAGTCCAGCAGGCAGAAGGGGCGCTCGCCCTCCTTGCGGCCGTCGAAATAACGGGAATAATTCTCGATGCCGGGGCAGTAGCCCATCTCCTTGATCATCTCCAGGTCGTACTCCACCCGCTGCTTCAGGCGCTTGGCCTCCAGGTTCTTGCCTATGGACTCGAACCACTCCACCTGCTTCACCAGGTCGTCCTGGATGGCGCTCACGGCCGCAATCGAGCGCTCGCGCGTGGTCACGAAATTCGTGGCCGGGCAGATGCTCACGTGGTCGAGTTCTTCGATATGGGCGCCGGTGACCGGGTCGATCAGGCTCAGCCCGTCCACCTCGTCGCCGAAGAATTCTATGCGCACGGCCTCGTCGGCTCCGCCCAGGAACACGTCCACTATGTCGCCGTGGACACGGAAGGTGCCGCGCTTGAAATCGGTCTCCGTGCGGCTGTAGAGCGCATCGACGAGCTTGTAGAGCAGGCCCGTGAGGGTGCGCCTCTCCCCTTTCGCCACTTCGATGGTCTGGGCGTGGAAGTCTTCCGGGTTGCCTATGCCGTAGAGGCAGCTGACGCTGGACACCACTATGACGTCGCGCCTTCCGCTCATCAGCGCCGATGCCGCCGACAGCCTTAGCTTCTCGATCTGGTCGTTGATGCTCAGGTCCTTTTCGATGTAGGTGTCGGTGACGGGCAGGTAGGCCTCCGGCTGGTAGTAATCGTAGTAGGAAACGAAGTATTCGACAGCGTTGCTGGGAAAGAAAGCCTTGAATTCGCCGTAGAGCTGGGCCGCAAGCGTCTTGTTGTGGCTCAGTATCAGCGCAGGACGTTGGAGGCGCTCGATGACGCCCGCCATCGTGAAGGTCTTGCCGGAGCCTGTGACGCCGAGAAGCGTTACGTCCGGCACGCCCTCGCGCAGGGCCGAGCAGAGCTGCGATATGGCCTCCGGCTGGTCTCCCGCGGGCTTGTATTCAGATTCAAGGACAAATTTCATTTCGGGTGCGAATATACTAATCTTTTTACTATTTTTGTAGTAGATTATTTGATTATGAACACGCTCGATCGCAAAGTCGGCACGGTCTCCAGAGGAATCCGCTGCCCTATCATCCGCCAGGGTGACAATCTCGCCGAAATCGCAGTCAACAGTGTACTTGAAGCAGCCCGTGCGGAGGGTTTCGAACTCCGCGACCGGGACGTCGTCTGCATCACTGAATCCGTCGTGGCCCGCTCCCAGGGCAATTACGCCGGCGTTGCCGACATCGCTGCGGACGTGCGCGCCAAGACCGGCGGCGGGACAGTGGGTATCATCTTTCCCATCCTTTCCCGCAACCGCTTCGCCATATGCCTGCGCGGCATGGCGATGGGCTGCAGAAAGATAGTGCTCATGCTCAGCTATCCGAGCGACGAAGTGGGCAACTCCCTCGTGAGCCTGGACCAGCTGGACGAGGCCGGCGTCAATCCCTATTCCGACGTGCTGAGCGAAGCGCGCTACCGTGAGCTCTTCGGCGTCAACCCCCACGAGTTCACCGGCGTGGACTACGTGGCCTACTACCGCAGCATCATCGAGGAGAGCGGCGCCGAGGCCGAGATTATCTTCGCCAACCGCCCCGAAACGATACTTCAGTACACCGACACCGTGATCGCCTGCGACATCCACACCCGCAAGCGCACGAAGCGCAAGCTGGCGGCCGCCGGCGCCCGGGTGGTGCTCGGCATGGACGACATCCTGAACGTGCCCGTGAACGGCAGCGGTTGCAACAGGCTCTACGGCCTCCTGGGCTCCAACAAGGCGACCGAAGACAAGGTGAAGCTCTTCCCCGACGACTGCCGCGGCCTCGTGTTCGACATCCAGAAACGCTTCCTGGAAGCGACCGGGAAGTGCGTCGAGGTGATGGTTTACGGCGACGGCGCCTTCAAAGATCCGCAGGGCAAGATATGGGAGCTCGCCGACCCTGTTGTCTCCCCCGCCTTCACCGACGGCCTTGTCGGCACCCCCAACGAGCTCAAGCTCAAGTACCTGGCCGACAACGACTTCTCGACCCTCAGCGGCGAGGCCCTGAAAGAGGCCATCTCCGCTTCCATCAAGGCGAAGGACGCCAACCTCAAAGGCAAGATGGCCTCCGAAGGCACCACCCCCCGCCAGCTGACCGACCTCATCGGCTCGCTCTGCGACCTGACCTCCGGCTCCGGCGACAAAGGCACGCCCGTCGTGCTCGTACAAGGTTATTTCGACAACTACACCAGCCTGTGAAAGAAGAAGCGCGCAACATAGCCCTGGCAGCCCTTGAAGGCGAGACCCGCTACGACGGCTCCCCTTTCATCGAGCACGCCGACGGCACGGCCCATATCGTCGGAGACGAAATAGGCCTGCCGGAGCCTTGCGTTGCCGCTGTCTATCTCCACGAGGCCACCCGCTGCCATAAAGACATAGATATCAGTGCCTTCCCGCAGGACGTGCTGATGATGGTGGACGGCCTCAACAAGATTTCCACCATCAAGCCCAAGGACACGCGTCTGGAGGCGGAGAACTACAAGAAGCTGATAGTCCAGTACTCCACCGACCCGCGCGTCAGCGTGATCAAAATCGCCGACCGCCTGGAGGTCATGCGCCATCTGGAGATGTTCCCAAAAATGTCGCGTGACCAGAAGCTGCTGGAGACGCTGATGCTGTACATGCCACTGGCGCACCAGCTGGGCCTCTACAACATCAACAGCGAGCTCGGCAACATCTACCTAAGGCACGCCGAGCCGCAGCAGTACCGCGCCATCAACTTCAAGCTCAAAGCCACCGAAAAGGACCGCGAGCGCCTGACCGAAGAGTTCATAGAGCCGCTGAAGAAGAAGCTTTCCGACGCCGGAATCACCTACAAGCTGAAGGTCCGCACTAAGAGCGCCTACTCCATCTACCGCAAGATGCAAGTGCAGAAGGTGCCGTTCGAGGGCATCTACGACGTGTTCGCCATCCGTTTCATCATTGACTGCGAGCCTGACCCGAAACTGGAGAAGGACCTCTGCTGGAAGGTGTACTCCTACGTGACCGAGGAATACGAACCGGACACAAAGCGCCTGCGCGACTGGATCACCACTCCGCGCCCCAGCGGCTACGAGTCCCTCCACATAACCGTCAAGAACAAGCAGGGCTCCTACCTCGAGGTCCAGATACGCACCAAGCGTATGGACGAGATGGCGGAGAACGGCCCCGCCGCCCACTGGGCCTACAAGGGCATCAAGCACGAGGCCACGACCGACCGCTGGCTGCAGAGCGTGCGCGACGCCCTGGGGCACCCGCTCGACGCCACCCCGGAAGACCTGCCCTCCCCTCCCGACAAGGAAATCTTTGTGTTCACTCCCACCGGCGAGCTCCGTATCCTCGCAGCAGGAGCCTCGGTGCTTGATTTTGCGTTCAGCATCCACTCCGGCCTCGGCGCACGCTGCATCGGCGGCCGCGTCAACGGCAAGGCGGTCCAGTTGAAGGAGAAGCTCAAGACGGGCGACACCGTCGAGATTCTGACCCGCAAGGACCAGCGGCCCTCGCGCGACTGGCTGAACTGGGTGGTCACCTCCAAGGCCCGCTCCAAGATTAAGCTGGAGCTCGACGCCGACGAGCGCAAGAGGGCCGCGGAAGGCCGCGAGACCCTTGAGCGCCGCCTAAAGAACTGGAAGCTGGAGTTCCCCGACGTGATGCTGACCGAATACATGAAGGCCCACAAGTACAGCTCCGTGCTGTCCTTCATGGCGGCGATCGCGAAGGGTGAAATCGACGTGGCCGACATCAAGGCCTTCATACTGGAGAAGACGGAGGGGCACCACGAAGAGGTGCAGCAGGAAGCGGCGGTACCGGAGAAGACGCTGCAGTACAGCGGCACCGGTGAGGACATCCTCGTGCTCAACGCCAAGAACGTGAAGGGTCTGGACTACAAGATGGCCGCATGCTGCAACCCGGTGTTCGGGGATGACGTGTTCGGCTTCGTGACCCGGAGCGCAGGCATCAAGATCCACCGTGTCTCCTGTCCCAACGCCGCCCGGCTGCTGGAGCGCTATCCCTATCGTATCCAGAAGGTTATATGGCAGGACAACGCCTCCGCCGGCACTTTCCAGGCGACCCTGGTGGTGACGGCTTATAACGACAATCCGGTGATGAGCGCCATCCTGGACGTCACCGGCCAGTTCCGCGTCTCAGTGCGCTCCCTGACCGTCAACGACAACCCCCGCAACGGCACCCAGGAAATCACCATCCGCCTCCTCGTTCCCTCCAACCTCGAACTGGACAAAGTCATCTCCCAGCTCTCCAACCTCAAACCCGTCCTCAAAGTCAAGCGCCTCTAAAGAGCCCCGTTCCTATTAGATATCCACGTCTTCGAGTTCCTGCTCGGAGCGGAGGTGGGCGCGGATGAAGTTCTGGCGGTCGACGGTGTTGTCGCCCATGTAGAAGTCCATTATTTCGATGATGGACTCTTCCTCCGCGAGGGTCACGGGATCAAGGCGCATGTCATCGCCGATGAAGTCGGAGAACTCGTCCGGGCTGATTTCGCCGAGGCCTTTGAAGCGGGTGATTTCCACGCCGGTCTTCAGAGCGTTGATGGCCTTCTCCTTCTCCTCCTGGGAATAGCAGTAGCGGTTCTCCTTCTTGTTGTGGACCCTGAAAAGGGGTGTCTGGAGGATGTGGACGTGACCGCGGCGGATGAGGTCGGGGTAATACTTCATGAAGAAGGTCAGCACCAGCATGCGGATGTGCATTCCGTCGTCATCGGCATCTGTCGCAACGATGATGTTGTTGTAGCGGAGGTTGTCCAGTTCGTCCTCCACGCCGAGGGCGTTGACGAGCAGGCTGAGTTCCTCGTTCTCGGCCACCTTCTTGCGGCTCTCCTTGTAGCAGTTGATGGGCTTGCCGCGGAGGCTGAAGACGGCCTGGTAGGAGGCGTTGCGCGCCTGGGTAATGGTGCCGCTAGCGGAATCGCCCTCCGTGATGAATATGCTGGACTTGTCGATGAACTCCTGGGTCTTTTCGGTGACCTTGTCGTTGAAGTGGAACTTGCAGTCGCGGAGCTTGCGGTTGTAGATGTTGGTCTTCTTGTTGCGCTCGCGGGTCTTTTTCTGGATGCCGGAGATTTCCTCGCGCTCTTGCTGTGACGCTTTGATCTTCTCTTCGATGACGGGAACGATCTCCTTGTGGATGCGGAGGTAATTGTCCAGGTTCTTGGCCACGAAGTCGTTGACGAAGCTGCGGATGGTCGGGCCTATGTCGGTCTTGATGGTGCCTTTCTCGTCGCGCGTCTGCTTCTCCCACATGTAGTTGCTGCCCAGCTTGGTCTTCGTCTGGCCTTCGAAATTGGGCTCCTGGATCTGGATGCTGATGGCGCCAACGATGCCCTGGCGGCAGTCGGCGGGCTCGTAGTTCTTCTTGAAGAAGTCCTTGAGTGTCTTGGCGATAGCCTCCCTGTAGGCGGCGAGGTGGGTGCCCCCGTCACGGGTGTTCTGGCCGTTCACGAAGGAGGAAATGTTCTCGCCGTAGGCATTGCCGTGGCTGAGGACTATCTCGATGTCGTCGCCTTCCAGGTGGATGGGCGGGTAGAGCGGCTCCTCGGCGAGATTCTCATTCACGAGGTCGAGCAGGCCGTTCTCGGACTTGTAGGATGTTCCGTTCAGGGTGAGGGTCAGGCCGCGCTTCAGGTAGGAGTAGTTTTTGACCATGGTCTCGACGTAGTCCATGTTGTAGTGGAAGTCGCCGAACATCATGTGGTCGGGGAAGAAACGCACCAGGGTGCCGTCCTTTTCCTTCGTGGGCTCCTTGCCGCTGTCTTTCAGCTCGCCCCTTTCGAAACGGGCCCAGGAGCACTCGCCGCCGCGGTGGGAGCACACGTAGAAGCGCTCCGACAGGGCGTTGACGGCTTTAGTGCCCACGCCGTTGAGGCCGACGGATTTCTTGAAAGCCTTGTCGTCGAACTTGCCGCCAGTGTTCAGGATGCTCACTGCCTTGACAACCGAGTCGAGAGGGATGCCGCGGCCGAAGTCCCGGACGCTGACCTCCCCCTCTTCTATCTGGATCTGGACCTGCTTTCCGAATCCCATCGCAAATTCGTCAATACAGTTATCCACCACTTCCTTGAGAAGGACATAGATGCCGTCGCCGGGGTTGTTGCCGTTGCCGAGCCTTCCGATATACATACCGGGACGCATACGGATATGCTGCACACCCTCGAGGGTGATGATGTTGTCGTCTGTGTATTTGATCTGATCTGCCATTTGATCTGCCATAGTAACGAATTCGAATCCTACAAAGTTAATAAATTTTGTAATTATCCGAAAACCCGCCGCCGGTATTTCTCTCCCGGGGGGAGTTCTGTCATCAGCGGCGGTGGCAGGGTTCGGGTAGCCTCCCTTGAACTGCCGCCGGTGCTCCCGCTGGCAAGGATTTCCTCCCAGGAGAAGCAATATCGCCCTTATTCGCTCCCGCTGGCATCATTATTCTTCCAGCGGCAGCACCTTGGATGGTTTTCACAAGTGCCTCGCTGCCGCCGCCAATGCCTTACTGCTCCCGCCATTGCCACTGCCACTGCTCCCGCTGGCAAGGTTTCCTCCTAATCGTGAAGGATTTTGCCATTTTCCTTCCCGGGGATAGTTCAGAACATTATAGCGAGGGGAATCGCAGGCCCCCGGTGTCGGCACGGGCACAGTAGCCGGTAGCGACGGTCGCCCGGCCCCCGATGTCGGCACGGGCACGGCCCATAGTGGCGGCAAAACCCTGGCCGCTTATCCTATAGGAGGAAGAACAGCGCCACACCTATGAGGCTGACAGCCAGGCCGATGATTTCCTTGAGGCGTATCTTCTTTTTCTTGAAGATGAGCTCAGGGATGATAATCAGGGCAGGAGTCATCGCCATGATAGTCGAGGCGATGCCGGCGTTGGCGTAGCGCACGGCCATAAGCGAGAGTGAGACCCCCAGCGCCGGGCCGAACAGGGTGATGATCGATGCGTATTTCATGGCCACCGGGTCGCCGATCGCTTTTTTCAGCTTCCCCAAGCCGCCCGACAGCACCAGCATCGCAAAGAAGCCCGCTCCGCCGATTATCGCCCTGAGCATCGTGGACGCAAAAGGCATCATCCCTTCCATGAGCGCTGGAGCGTCAGCAGGGATGGCGGCGGAGTAATGCTGCATACCGATCTTGCTTAACACGAGCCCGACACCCTGTCCTATTCCGGCCCCGATTCCAAGCAGGATTCCCTTCAGCGGAAGGTCCAGCCGGAAGTGATTGCCGGAATCGCGGCTAAGTATGGAAATAGCTATACCTGAAAGGGTTACTGCCATTGCGAATATGGACTTCCAGCCGAGGGTCTCACCGAGCATGGCCCAGCTTGCCACCGCCGCCATCGGGGGCGCAAGAGTCATCAGAAGCTGTCCGAAGCGCGGACCGATGAAAGTATAGCAGTTGAACAGGCACCAGTCGCCGAACAGGTACCCGACCACAGCCGAGAGCCCCAGCCAGAGCCAGGTCTTTCCGTCGGCGTAGACGGGATATGGGTGGCCGATCGTGATCCATAGCACCAGCCCGAGAAACAGGGTGGCGAGTACCAGCCGAAGCACATTGGTGACCATGGCGCCCACCCTGCGACTTGCTTTGTCGGCAAACCAGGCAGTGACCGTCCATGACAGCGCTACCAATAGCGAGATTATTTCTCCTAAATGACTCACAAGAAATCGTTTGCGGCTGCAAATATATCAAATAAAATCATATCTTAGTCTTGTTCCCCGGCATCGTCGTCCTGACTTTCGAATTGATGGACAACCACCTTCATGTCACCCTATATGGATCAAAGTGCTGCCGCTGGAAGAAAATCCTTGCCAGCGGGAGCGAAAACGGGCGATATTGCTCCCCCTGGAAGGAAATCCTTGCCAGCGGGAGCAATGGCAGTGGCGGCAGCAGCTCAGGGGCGGCAGCTCAGGGGCGGCAGGAGGCGTCGAGGATCTCAGCGAGGTCGCGGACGGGGCGGTCAGAATAGCGGCGGAGAGTGGAGAGGCAGAGGGGGCAGGCGGTAGCGATGGCGTCGGCGCGGCTGGTGTAGAGGTTTTCGAGGGCCTTGCGGGTCATGACTTCGCGGTGGGCGAAGTCGAGCGTGAGGCTACCGAGCGACCCGCCGCAGCAGACGCTCTCCTCACGGTTCTTTTCCGCCTCGGCAATGCCGGCGGCCTGGCCCAGGAGCCTGCGCGGCGATTCATAGATACCGCACCCGCGCCCCAGCTCGCAAGGGTCGTGGTAGACGTAGCAGATGTCGCTCTTCTCAAACCTGAGTCTCCCCCGCTGCACGAGTTCATCGAAAAAGTCGGCATAGCTTACCACCCTCACGCCCGGCAGGGCATAACGCTCCGAGAACATCTTATAACAGATGGGGCAGCTCAGCACAAGAGTGTCGGCGCCGCTGCCAAGAATGACCTCCTCGTTCTTGCGTATCAGAGAGATAGCCGCGTCGATGCGCCCTGCGGTCAGAAGCGGGCGGCCGCAGCAGAGGCCCTCCTCCCTGTCCAACCAGACATAATTGACACCGGCCTTGTCGAGGAGTGAGCACACCGCCTTCCCGACCGAGGGAGTGAGCCGCGTCATACACCCCGAGAAAAACGCCACCTTCGAAGCAGCGACACCGGCAGCACCAGCGACACCGGCAGCGACACCGGCAGCACCAGCAGCGACACCGGCAGCACCGTCAGCACCAGCAACACCGGCAGCACCGGCAACACCAGCAGCGACACCGGTAGCACCGGCAGCACCGGCAGCACCAGCAGCACCAGCAGCGACACCGGCAGCACCGGCAGCACCGGCAGCACCGGAAAAAGCCGCAGAGGCGGCACGGGAGAGCGGCGCCGTGTCGATGGCGGCGAAGTCCGGAGTCAGGCCGTAGCGGCGGGCGGAACGCTGCGCCACCCGTATCCTGGGCCCCTCGACCCCCACCTGGCAGACCGCCTCGCACTTGCCGCAAAGCAGGCATTTGTCGCTGATCTCCTCGATGCGTTTCTCGTTGCCGCGCCTGATCTGGCGGTTGAGATAGACCGTGCAGTCCTTGATATTGACCTTTTGCGCGCTCATCGGGCAGGCGTCGATGCACACGCCGCAGCCCGGGCAACTCAGCACCTGCACCTTGGCAAAGCCCTTGCGGGGATGCCTGATGCGGAGCCCGGCGTTGCGCATGGGGATGAGCATCATCTCCGCCGGGATATGCATATACCTGGTGAACGGCAGCACCACCATGAAGACGCCCAGTGCTATACTATACGCCCACCATGTCGGCAGCAGGTTCAAGTCGTTTCCAAGGAACTGGCGGAACACCCAGTTGGCCGGGATGGTGAGGAAGGAGCCGCCGCTGATGTGGGCCGTAAAGCTCTCGGCAAGCAGCCTCAGCGGGAAAATGGCCCAGAGCGAATAAAGCCCCACGCGGTCGAGGAGGCTGGGCCTCGTGGTGCGGCGCATGCCGAAGAAACGGGAACGCACGCGCTTGACAATCGCCAGGCCAATTCCGGTCAGTATCAGCAGGAGGAAAAAGTCCATCAGGAAGAAGAGCACCGCTCCCCCGATGGTGGACTCATTCTCCGCCACAAAGTAGTTGAAAAAAATGGGATAATAGAAAAGATGCACCCGCTCGGGGCAGTAGATAAAGACCTCCAGATGCCCGAGGAGTATAATCATGAACCATCCGAAAGCGATGGAAGAGTGCATAAAGCCCAGAAGCTTGTTACGCTTCCATAACTTGACGTGCAGCAGGCAGTTGCAGAAAATGTCCCATACATTCTTCAGCGCCGTGCGGGGAGTAATCAGCGACACCAGGAAACGGCGCCGGTCCCCCTTAGGCAACTGGTAGAGGATGCGGAATATGCCGAAAAAGCAGTAGCCGAGCACGAACACCATTCCTATGAGGAACGGCAGCACGAACAGGTCGAATCCTGTGGCAAACCTCTCCCTCATACCTTCTCATAGATGCGGCAGAGGCTCAGTATGAGATGCCGCGTGTTTATGCCCCGGGGGCATACCATAGTGCATTTTCCGCACAGCATACAGCAGGACAGCATACGGCCTACGTCCTTGCCGCGCTGAAGATTCAGGATCACTTTCCGCACGCTCATCCCGGACCAGGGCCCGGCAGTGCAGGTGGCCGTGCAGGAACCGCAGGCCATGCACACGCGCACGCCCGGCTCCAGCGCCTCCAATCGGCGGTACAACGTCAGGTCCACCTTGTCCAGCTGCACCGACGAACTCTTCGACAGGCCGAATCCGAAATCAATCCCTTCCATTCAGATAATTGTATATGTCCAGAGCGGCGGCACGCGCCTCGGCCACGGTCTCGGGAACGGTCTTGGTGCCCGTGCAGGCCCCCGCGAAGAAGATGCCCGGACGGTTGGATTCATTGATGCGGTAGATGTTGTCGCGGCTGCGCATGAAGCCGTCGGAATCCACGTCGGCATGGACCATGCGTGCCAGCCCCTGCGTGTCTTCGTTGCACAGCATCCCCGCCATCAGCACCAGCAGGTCAGCCTTCAGCTTCACGGGAGTGCCGGCAAGGGTGTCCTCCGCCTTCAGCACCACGTGGCCGTGGATGTCTTCCGAGACCTCCGAGACGCGCCCGCGCACGAAATGGATGCCGTGGTCGCGCTGCGCGGCGATGTAGAAATCTTCGTACTTCTTTCCGAAGAGCCGAAGGTCCATGTAGAAGCACCACACTTCCGCCGACGGGAACTTCTCCTTCATCTCTATGGCCTGCTTGATCGCCGTCATGCAGCACACCTTTGAGCACTGCGGATTGCCCGCCTTGAGGTCCCTGGAGCCGACGCAGTGGACAAAAGCCACACGAGCGGGGCTGTCGGGAATGCGGTCGTCCTGCGCGCCGCCGAACCATGCTTCAAGGTCGGAATTCGTGACCACGTGGTCATAGACGCCGTAGCCGTATTCCTCCTTCTTCGAAGCGTCGAACAGGCGGAAACCGGTGGAAATCAGGACGGCGCCGCACTGCAGACTCATGCCGTTCGACAGCATTACGCTGTAGCCGGAGCCAAGGCGGTTCATATTGGCGACGCGCGTGCGGTAATAGACCGTGACCCCGTCGAGCCCGGCGGCCATCTGCTCCACCAGTTCCGGCGCGGACATCATATCCGGGAACAGTTTGTGCCAGCCGGCAACGTGGCCGCCAAGGTGGTCGGACTGCTCCACGATCACAGGCTCGCAGCCGAGCTGCAGCAGCCTGCGCGCGGCTTCCATTCCGGCGATGCCGCCTCCGATGATTGCTATCTTGTCCATACGTCAAAAGCATTTGAGGGCCGTGGGCATCTGCGGCCGCAGGAGGTCTTCCTTGTTGATACCCAGGTATTTGGCTGAAGGGTCGTACTCTATTCCTATCTTGTCCAGGAACGGCTCCACGGCCACCTGGTGCAACTGCAGGCCGAGGTCCCAGGGATCGTAGCCCAGCACCAGGCCGGCGAGCTCCTCGTAGGTGAGCACAGGGATGCCGAAACCGTCACGCCCGTAGGTCTTGCCCGTCTGTTCCGCTATGACATACTGCCAGCGGTCCAGGAAATACGGGCACCCGGGGCAGTTCGTGATGATGGCATCCGGATGGTACGGCTCCATTGATTCGAATTTCTTGTGGGTATTGGACACGCTGTAGCCGCGGTTGGCCTGGACGTGGTACTGACGGAAGCCGTAGCCGCAGCAGTGGCGCCGTTCAGGGTAATCCACCACCTGGCCGCCCCAGGACTCGATCATACCGCACAGAACGTAGGGATATTCGGCACCGCCCACGCCCTTGCTGGGGAACATCTTGGAGTAGTGGCAGCCTATGTGCTCCACTATCCGCAGGGGCTCACCGGTGGTCTTGTCCACGAGCCGGAACTTGGCACGGGCCGCTATCTCGTTCCTCCAGCGGTACACGAGGTCGCTGGCGTGGGCCAGATACTTAGGCTTTTTGAATTCACGCCTGCATGCCTTCCAAAGGTTTTCACGAATCCGTGTCTCCAGCTCGGGATATTCATGCCATGTTTCCAGTATCTCGGCGTAGTTGCCGAAAGATGTTATGCAGGAGGCGGCGTAATTCTCGTATCCAGCTTCGGTCATCAAGGCGAACTGGCGGGCCACTATGGTCATCACGGTCTCCTGCGGGATGGTGTCGCAGTGGTAAGCAATGCCTCCGCAGGTGGTGTGGTGGGGTGTTTCATGGACGTCCTTGCCAAGCAGTTGGGCGATCTCCGTGAACATTTTCTCGGATGCAGGAAAAAAGTTCTGGCGTATGCAGCTGCGAACGTAGTACCAGTTGTCAGCGGGGATTTCCTTTTGGTAATCGGCCCAGATTTTCTGTTTTCCTTCGTAGATCATTGGTTGCCGTGTTTGCCGGAGTTATAGGTGAATGCCCTGCGTTCGTACTCTTCCATAGTGAGGCCCATTTCATCGGCCTTGGCTTTTGAGTAACGCTCCACGGCCTCGATTCGTTCGGTCCCGCCGGTGACGTCGAATATGGCTTTCAGTTCATCGAGGGATTCCTGGGGGATGCGGCGGAGGATGCCGGGGCCATCGCCCTTATAATTGGCGCCGAGGCGTTTCATATCGGCCTCCAGATGCTCTGTGTGCCATTTCCAGACAGGGCCTGATTCCTTGTGGTCCTCCCAGCGGAAAGTCTCGGGATAGACGCAGTATCCGTATTTCAGGATATTACCGGTCAGCATTCTCGTCAGCGGAAGCACCTGGCGGCCCTTTTCGCTTTCGGTGAAAAACCCGAGCCTTATGCTGAGGTCGCGCAGCGCCATAATCACCAGGCCGGGACCGTTCTTCCGGGGACAGCGGGTCACGCAGCTCATGCATTCGCCGCAATACCAGATGGTTTCGCTCTTGAGCAGGGCTTCGATGGCGTCGTTGTCCCTGGTCTGGACTATGGAGACAATCTTCCGTGGGTCATATCGGTAGAACTCCGCCGCCGGACACACTGCCGTACAAGTCCCACAATTGATACAAGTATGGAACCCCTCCTTAAACCGGTAATCCTTTTCTAACTCTTCAAAAATGTTCATTTTCCTTTCCGTTCTGTCGGCTGGGTGCCTCTGTCGGGGCCCTTTTTCAGCTCTGCCCGTACTGTCCTCCAGAGGCCTTTTTCCCATGTTTTACGGCCTCTGGAGGACAGTATGGGCAGAGCGTCACACAACCGACGGACAACAAAAATATAAAGAATTTGGTATTTTTCAAAAGAATAACTATCTTTGCACCCCTTTATAAAAGGGCAAAACTATTTATTAACAAATTATTATGATCAAACAGTACGAAACCGTTTTCATTGCAACTCCCGTTTTGTCTGACACCCAGATGAAGGAAGCGGTTGCCAAGTACACCGATCTCATCAAGGCCAACGGCGGCGAGGTCGTGTACGAAGAGGATTGGGGGCTCAAGCAGCTCGCGTACCCAATCCAGCACAAGACATCAGGTTTTTATTACCTGATCGAATTCAAGGCGGACCCTCAGTTCGTCGCTACTCTTGAGACCCAGTATCACCGTGACGAGCGCATCATCCGCTTCCTCACCGTGGCCCTGGACAAGAATTCCATCGCCTATGCCGAGCATCGTCGCCAGATGCGCGCCGGCAAGGCTGCAGCAAAGGTCGAAGAGGCTCCCGCAGTTGAGCCCGAGGCCGTCGAAGAACCCGAAAATGTGGAGGAATAAGTCATGGCAGCTATCGAAAACAACGAAATCCGTTATCTGAACCCTCCTACCGTAGAGGTTCGCAAGAAGAAGTACTGCCGTTTCAAGAAGGCAGGCATCAAGTATGTGGATTACAAAGATCCCGAGTTCCTCAAGAAGTTCCTCAACGAGCAGGGCAAGATTCTCCCCCGCCGCATCACCGGTACTTCCCTCAAGTTCCAGCGCAAGGTCGCCCAGGCTGTCAAGCGCGCCCGCTCCCTTGCTCTCCTTCCTTACGTTACTGACCTCCTTAAATAATTGAAGCGCTATGAAGATCATACTTAAGAAAGATGTTGCCAATCTCGGCGATGCCGGAGAGGTGGTGGAAGTAAAGACCGGTTACGCTCTCAATTATCTGGTTCCCCAGGGTTTCGCCGCCATCGGCACCCCCGCTGCCCTGAAGCAGCACGAGGAGACCATCCGTCAGAGGGC
>JAILIM010000046.1 GCA_024695285.1 Bacteroidales bacterium | reverse complement strand
GGCTGAGCGTTTGCCTTTTTCGCCCGCGCAGAGCAATACGGAGCCCATCGAGGCGGCCATTCCCGTGCAGATGGTCGCCACGTCCGGCTGGATCAACTGCATGGTGTCATAAATGGCGAGGCCGCTGGAAACCTGCCCGCCCGGGGTGTTGAGATACAGGGAAATATCTGCCTTTGGGTCGACAGATGCGAGGAAAAGCAACTGGGCTATGATGATGTTGGCAACGTCGTCATCGATCTGCACGCCCAGGAAGATAATGCGGTCCATCATCAAGCGGCTGAAGACGTCCATCTGGGCGACGTTCAGCTTGCGTTCTTCGATTATTGAAGGGTTGATATAAGCGTCTACCGCCGACTCATAGCGGCTGAGTGTGGCCGAACTGATGCCCTGCTGCATCCGTGCGAACTTTGTGAATTCTTTTTCCATACCACAAACTTAACACTTTTCGTTGACAAAAAAAATGTATATTTGCAATGATGAAAGTTCTAATACTTTTATTAGCATTCCTTGCCGGAGCCCAGCCTGTAGAGCAGGACGGGAAGCCGTTCATCGTCGTGGACAAGCAGGCGCTGACCCTGAGCCTGATGGCGCCGGACAGCACGCTGATCAAGAGCTACCCCATCGCCTGCGGCATCAACTACGGCACCAAAACCCGCAAAGGCGACCACAAGACACCTGAAGGCACGTTCCGCATCAACCAGGTGCTCAACGCCAGAGGCCTCAGCCACGACTTCCACGACGGCAAGGGCCCCATACGCAATGCCTACGGCCCCTGGTTCCTAAGGCTCGACGTCCCCGGCTACATCGACATCGGCATCCACGGCACACACCTGCCCGAATCCATCGGCACCCGTGCTACCGAAGGCTGCATACGCCTCAGGAATGAAGACATCACGGACCTGAAAAGCCACGTCAGCGTCGGCACTCTGGTCACCATACTCCCCGACAAACAAGAATAAATCAGCAATATGAAACTTCGCAGACTCACCATCACCGCCGCCCTGCTGTGCCTCGCCACAATAGCAGGAGCGCAGGACCTTAAGCCCGTCAAGGACAAGGAGAGCAAGCTCTACGGATACCAGGACAAGAGCAAGAATTGGGTAATTCCCCCGTCGTTCGAATCCGCCAAAAAATTCAACAGCGGATACGCCGTCGTCGAAAAAGGCGGCCTCAAGGGCCTCATTGACCCGGCAGGCAACTGGGTGCTCCAGCCCCAGTACGACAATATCGGCAAGTATGACAAGTCCGGACTGTGCGAAGTCACGGTCAAGGACGGCAAGGTGCGCCGCCGCGGTCTGGCCGACCAGTCAGGCCGCCTCGTCATGCCGCCTGAGTGCGTTGCCGTCAGCGTGCTCCGCAGCGAATCCCTCATAGCCGCAGAACGCGACGTGGAGGTACCCCGCGTGGGCCTGAAGCCGATGTGGGGCCTGTATGACCTGCAGGGCAACGAAATCTTCGAACCGCAGTTCACATCGTCCCCTTCGTTCTACAACGGCAGAGGCACCGCACGCTCCGCCTGGAACGGCCTCAAGGGCATCATCAGCAGCGACGGACAAGTCCTGCTCCCCTTCAACAACCTGGCAATCTCCAGCCACTACGGCGGATATGCCGTGCTGACCGCCGATTTTGTGCGTGAAATCTGGGACACCAGGATGCAGAAAACGGAAGAGTATCCCCTCCAGGGCTACGTGTTCCCTTATGATCCCGCAGGCGACCCCGTTCGCGCAGCGGCATGGCACGTCGGACCCGTCGGCCACAGGTTCCACCGCAACAACCTCAAGGAGGCCCGGGTAAGCAGCGACTGGCGCAGCAAAGGCGCAACCTGCTCCGACCTTCGCATAGACTGGGGTTACGACCGCTTCGTGCGCTTCGAACCCATCGTCGACGAGGGGCAGCATCCCGGCTCTATGCTTGAACCCAATACAGGAACGTACTACACAGTCAAGGCGGTGCTCTGCGAAAGCGACGGCACCCCCGTCGGAGACGTGTCCAGATGGGGCTGGTTCGAAGCTGAGTGCGCCGAAGGAGTCATCTACAACGCCGAAGGCAACGGCCTCTGGATGGCGATGCGTGAGCTCAACTGCCCCGCCGTTCCCACCTTCTCCACCGAACTCACCGACTACCGCGTCATAAACCAAGATGAGGTGCAGACAGGCCTCGGCCTCCGTTCCTACGAACTTGACAGGATGTACAATCCCCTCAACGCCGCCGACCGCTACACCGAGATCATAGAGGGCGAGAATCTCGGCATCACCGCCAGGCAGGACCGTCCTGCACCCGACCTGCGCTCAATGCGCGTGCTCGATGATGCGATGCGCCTCCCCATCTTCCGCCAGCCCTTCGGAATGGGCCAGGTGGTAAACTGCAAGTCCATAGTCTCCGACGCGGGCCTCGACATCGAACTTTCCGACCGCCTGGTCTGCCCCGTCATCGACAAGTTCGACGACCCGGATTATGAAATCAAGGGCATAGAGGAAATCTACTGGGGGCCCAACAACGGACGCGCAGTATGGCTCAGCCTGGAATCAGTGCGCCGCGATCCCGCCTGCACGATAGACGACCTCTACAACAGCGATTCCTATTTCGTAATAGCCCTGAATCTCTATGAGGAGGACGGCAGGTTCCTGCGCACGCTCGGAGTGGCTCCTGCGCTTGATTTCGCGGCCGACGGAGTCTATGTGTTTGAGTCTCTCGGCATAGCCCTGCTCGCGAGGACCCCCGACAGGTTCGACACCGAAAGGCGTTCCCGTAACCGCTGGGATTCAGATGACTTCAGGGGCGTGAAGGCAGACAGGCCTTTCCGCAAGATCTCCATACCCGGAGTCAAGAGGCTGCCCGGCACGCTGTCTTCCCTCAAATCTGCCGGAGAGTCCCTCCAGACCCACCGCGGGCCCCACAACCACGGCTACGACAACGGACGCGGCGGCAACCAGGGATATGACAGGGGCGGCAACGGCAGGAACAATTTCAACGGCAGCCAGGGCGGCAACGATGTCCGGCCGACGACTCCCCCGGCAGGAGGAAAGAGAAGGGGGAACTCAAGGCCGGCGGCTGATTAGATTCTTCGCTACGCTAGATTCTTCGCTACGCTCAGAATGACAGTGAAGCTAGGCTGAGACCAGGCGGCAGAAGAGGGTCGCCTGGGTGCAGTCAAGCACCTCCACATCCACGAAATCCCCGGCCCGGTGCTCAGTATCGGGCCAGATACACATCTTGTTGTTGCCGGCACGGCCGCACAGCTCGGAAGGATTGCGCTTCGAAGGCCCCTCCACGAGCACCCGGAAGGTCTTCCCTACATCGCGACGGTTGCTCTCGAGCGAGAGGGTGTTCTGCAGGGCTATGATTTCCTCCAGGCGGCGGTTCTTCACCTCCTGGGGCACGTCGTCGGGGTATTTCCTGGCGGCAAGGGTGCCGGGACGCTCGGAATAGTAGAACATGAACGCCGCATCGAAGCCAACTTCCCTGAAAAGCGAAAGGGTGTCGCGATGGTCTTCCTCGGTCTCCGAGCAGAAACCGGCAATCACGTCCGTGGAAATGGCGCAGTCCGGCATGTAGCGGCGGATTGCGGCCACCCTGTCCAGATACCAGGCGCGGGTGTAGCGCCGGCGCATCTTCTCCAGCATGCGGTCCGAGCCGGACTGCACGGGAAGATGGATGTGGTGGCAGATATTGTCGTGGGAGGCCATGACCTCCAGCACCTCGTCGGAAATGTCCTGGGGATTGGAAGTGGAAAAGCGAAGGCGCAGGCCGGGGCAGCTCTCGGCCACCATCTTCAGAAGGCCGGCGAAGTTGCAGCCCTCGTAGTTGTAGGAGTCGACATTCTGGCCCAGCAGGGTGATTTCCTTGTAGCCTTTTTCGAAGCAGTCACAGGCCTCGCGCACAATTGAATGGAAATCTCTGCTCCGCTCGGCCCCGCGGGTGTAGGGCACCACGCAGTAGGAACATACATTGTTGCAGCCGCGCATTATGGAAATGAACGCCGACACGCCGTTGCGGTCGATTCGCACCGGATCGATGTCGGCATAAGTCTCCTCCCTGGACAGCTGCACGTTGATCTGGGGGCTGCCGGGAGCGGCATTCTGCAGCAGCACGGGAAGGGAGCGGTAGGCATCGGGGCCTGCCACGATATCCACCTTCCCGGTCTTCAGCAACTCCTCCTTCAGGCGCTCGGCCATGCAGCCCAGGATACCCACGAGCACATCCGGACGGCTGCGCTTCTGCACGTTGAACACTTCGATGCGGCCAAGGATGCGCTGCTCGGCGTTGTCCCGCACCGAGCAGGTGTTCGCCATAATCACGTCCGCCTGCTCAATATCCTCGGTGCGCTCGTAGCCGTGCTTCCCGAGCAGGGAGAAAATGACCTCGGTGTCCGCCACGTTCATCTGGCAGCCGTAGGTCTCGATGTAGAGTTTCTTCATTTCTATTTCACCCGTATTTTCCGCCCTATGCTGAGCACGGTGGTGGGTTTCAGCCCGCTGTTGAGGCTGCATATCTTCGACACGGTGGTACCGTACCTGACGGCAATGCCGGACAGGGTGTCGCCGGAACGGATGGTGTGGTATTTCATTGCCGCACGCTCCTTGGCGATGCGCTCTTCCTCGGCACGTATCTGCTCGTCCGTCATGTAGATTTCTTCCTCCTCGTCTATGGAATCGGGCACGTACTTGCTGTATGGCGACAGGTAGCTGCGCTTGAGCACGAACACGTTCTTGCGGAGGACGCCGTGCTCGAAATCGACCAGCCACTCAGGATCGAAGGCATATCCCCGGAAACGCGTCTCGAAATGGAGGTGCGGGCCACTGGAGCGCCCGGTAGAACCGCCGAGGCCCAGAAGGTCGCCGGCGTGGACCCACTGGCCCACAGCCACGTCGATACGTGAAAGATGCCCGTAGAAGGTCTCCAGGCCATTTTCATGGCGCACAATCACGAGGTTGCCATAGCCCTTGTGGCGCTCGGCAAGGCGCACCCTGCCATCGAAGGCGCAATAGACCGGGGTGCCGGTGGGATACGGCACGTCGCATCCGGTGTGCCTGCGGCCGCGCCGGAGGCCGAACTTCGAAAAGACCTTTCCCTTATGCGGGCAGACGAAACGGCTCACCGAATCCACGAGGCACACGGTCACCCTGTAGGGGATGCTGTCCAGGGGCGTGTTGTTGTAGGGGTTCACGATGTGTTCCCGCCAGCATTCAGTGAAGAGGTCGCTTTCCGCAAGCGCGGAGACGTTCTTTATGAAATACCAGGTGTTGTCGTCCTTCAGAACTATCTGTATGCGGCCGTCGCCCACGTCGAGAGTGTCCACTGGGGCGCCGTTGCCTTTTGCGAAGAAGGGCAGGCCGGAACCTATGTCGGCCGGCCTGTCCAGGGTGTCAATCTGAACGGAAAGGGAATCCCCGGCCGCGGGCGGAGCCACGCGCACGGTATCCTCCTGAGCACGCACGCCCAGGCTGAAAAGGCTTAGGATTATCAGTACTGCGCTGCGTTTCATCAGGCTCTCGTCCCTCCGAAACGTGTCTCGATAATTTCCTGCACCTCTGCTATCTTCTTAGCAAGCACCTCGTCCGTGGTCGCTTCGCATATGAAGCGCAGGTAGGGCTCGGTGTTGGACGGACGGATGTTGAACCACCAGTCGGGATACTCGGCACGGTAGCCGTCGAAGTCCATGAATGCATCCGGCTTGGCCTGTGCGAAGAAATGGTCACGTACGGCATCCATGGCGCCCTTCTTGTCCTCCACCCTGAAGTTGATTTCACCGGAATTGCGGTAGCGGGTAAGTTTGTCGATCTCGCCGCTGAGTGTGAGGCCCTTCTTCTTGAGTGCGGACACTATACGGAGCACTATGATGGATGCCAGCATGCCGCTGTCGGAGTAGAAGAAATCTTTGAAATAGTAGTGGCCTGCGAGCTCACCGCCCCAGAGGCCGTCGATTTCGCGGAGCTTGGGAGCCGCGAAGGCGCGTCCCACCCTCCAGGTGTGCATCTCGGCGCCGTAGTCGGCAAGGAACTCGCCCACTGCCTTGGAACTGCGGATTTCCTGCAGCACCCTGGGGTTCTTCTCTCCTCTCTCGTCGCAGAAGTAGTATGCCATCAGGGCGATGATGAGGTCGGGGGCCACGAAACGGGCCTTGTCGTCGACGAACATCACGCGGTCGGCATCGCCGTCGTAGATGACACCGATGTCGGCGCCGATCTTGGCGACGAGCTGCTTGAGCGGCTCCACATTCTTGGGAATCAGAGGGTTGGGCTCATGGTTGGGGAAACTGCCGTCCATCTCGTCGAAGAGAAAACTGGCGTCCTCGCCCTTGTAGACCTCCTTCGCGAATAGCGTGCTCATGCCGTTGGAGAGGTCGAAAGCTATCTTGAGGTTGGAATAATCGCCCTTATATTTGAGCAGGAATTTGAGATAATCGGGCTTGATGTCGATTTCCCTGACGGTTCCGCGCTTTGCAGCCACGGGGGTCGGTTTGCCTTCCTCTATCCACTGCTTGATCTGGCCGAGGCCAGTGTCATAGCCCACGGGGAGAGCGTTTTCTCGGCTGACCTTCATGCCGTTGTACTCGCGGGGATTGTGGCTGGCCGTGATCTGCACGGAAGCCTTGTAGCCGTAGTTGGCGGTGCCGAAATACACGAGGGGCGTGCTGCTGTAGCCAATGTCGTCCACATCCGCGCCGGCATCGGTGATGCCCTTGATCAGATAGTCGTGGATCTCCTGTCCGGAGAGGCGGCAGTCGCGGCCCACCAGCACCTTGTCGGCCTTGAGAAGTTCAGGAAGGAAGTAACCAACCTTGTAGGCTGTCTCCTTGTCGAAATCCACATTGTAGATTCCGCGGATATCATATGCGTGAAAAGCTCCCATATCGTTAAATCGTTTATGTTATTAATTATTATGTCGTATCTGGCAAATATACAAAAAATCTACAAACCCTTGGTTTTCTGGAGCAGCCAGGCGGGATAGTTGGTGGTGATGCAGCGGAGGTAGGCGTATTCGTCGAGGTAGGCCTGGACGGTGGCGTCGGTGTAGACGGCGCTGCTGTTGCCGGACTGCTTGTCGATGTGGAAGACGCTCAGCTGAAGGCCGGCGTTCTTGAACTCGGTGATGGTGCGGTTGCCCGTGCCCTTGTCGTCGCCGCTGCCCAGCTTGAAGTGGTCACGCGTGTTGAGGTTGGCCCAGTTGGTATAGCCCTTGTTCTTGAAGCTGGTGGCGCTGATGCTTCCGTTCATCCATCCGCAGTTCAAGCCGGCGGCCTTCATCGAAGGCGCTATCTGCGACATGACCTGCTCATAGCTCGTGCAGATGAACTCCACGAAGTTCTGCGCATGCTTCTCCTGCACTATTTCGATGGCCCTGAGGGCCGCCTTGGCGGGATGCTCATAGTCCACGGACGGAGTGTCTATCATCTTGATATCCAGTATCAGCTTGGTCTTGCTCCCCTCCTCCATCACTATGTCGATGTACTCTTCGAGGGTCGGGATCTTTTCGTAGTTGGACAGGCGCTTTGCGGAAATGATTTCATCAGCAGTCGCCTCCCAGGGATGCAGTCCGTTGACATAGTCCTGGCTGTTGGCATGGGCCACGATCACCTTGTTGTCCTTGGTCCAGTAGATGTCGCACTCGCTGCCATAGCAGCCAAGGCTCATGGCATAGCGCAGCGCGGCCCTGGAGTTGTCGGGATAGCTGGTAGAACCTGCCTCGACACTGCCGCCCCTGTGGGCGACAACCTTGTTGCCGGGATCGAGCGGAGCAGGGAGGTCACCGTGGATGGAACCGGGATCAGCCTCCGGGTCGGAATGGGGCGTGACCGTGAGGGTGATGGTGCCTGTCGATGAAGGGCAGGCCCAGACATTCTTGTCGGAGGCATCAGGATAGGCCGTGCCGTTGACTGCGACCGCATCGCACACGACGGCGTTGAACGTGCAGGCGTTAACTCCCGCCACGGCGCCGGCGACAGTGCCGGAAACAGGACCGTAATTACGGTTGCCGAAGATGGATGACGCCATGGTCACGCTGCCGAAAATGCCTCCCGCGCCCGAATAACCGGACTTTCCGGAGATGCAGCGTACGGAGCCGTAGTTGATGTTGCCCGTGACCGTGCAAGCCGTCTGCGCTCCGGTGTCCTGCCCGATTATGCCGCCCACGTAGGCGTAGGGGGCGGACGAGTGGGTGTTGCGCAGCGACACTTCAGCATAGTTCACGTTGCCGTTGACCGTCATGGAAGTGAACGGCATGCCGAGGATGCCGCCCGCGCAGCAACGCATGTAGTCGCTGCGGCCGTTGGTGTTGACGAGCGCCGTCACGGTGCCGCCGGCTTCGTTGACACAGTCCGACAGCTCTATCGACGTCGAAGAGCCTTCGGAGAAACCGGCGATGCCGCCCGCGCCCTCCCAATTATCGCGTACCGTGGAAGAGATGTCCAAGGTCACGGGACCGGCGTTGGTGCATTTGCGGACAATGCCGCTGTTGATGTTGCCGATAATGCCGCCTATGCGGTTGACCTGCAGGCGGTTGGAACGAACGGCGCCTTCATTGCGGCAGCCGCTGACTACGCAGCCGTTGTAGGTGTGGGCGACGACCCCGCCGATAGCGAGGAAACCGCTGGCAGTGGTGGTACCGCTGAAGCTCACGCCGCCTTTGTTGGTGCAGTTGGTTACGTTGTAGTACTGGGTGTAACCGGACACGCCGGCGAGGCGGAAGTTCTTGCCGCCGCAGGAGGCTGTGACCCGTCCTTCATTGGTGCAGCCGGACACGCTTCCGTAGGCGCTGGAAGTTCCTTTGGCATAAGCGATTATGCCGGCGGCTGCCGATTCGGCCGCAAGGGCCGCGGAGGCATCGTGCGAGACCGTGCCGTCGTTGGTGCAGCTCTTGAGGGTGGATCCATTGCTGTCGTATCCGGCCACGCCGCCGACGGCGCAGACGCCGGGATTGGCGGTGGACACCGGGCCGTGGTTGTGGCAGCCGGACAAGGTGATTCTGGAGCCGAGGGTCCCGACCACGCCGCCAAGATAGCTGCTTTCCTGCGCTGCCGTGCTTGCATCATTGCGCACCACGCCATAGTTCACCAGGCCCGAGCAAGCCGCGGTGCTGTTCCAGCTGCCCACGACGCCGCCGGCGATGGTCTGGCAGGCGCACGCTTCAGTCACGGCGACTTTGGCGTAATTGACCACGTCCACCACCCTGGCGCTGCCGTTCACCTCTCCCACAACTCCGGCATAGCTGCAGCTGCTGCCGGACGCGCCGGAGGGGCAGATCGAGCTGCTGCCGTCATAGCTGCTGCCGTCGGCGCTGCCGAACACCGTGTTTCGGAGCACGGCAGAGCCGGTGAGGGCGCTGAAAAAGCCGGCATCGGGCCCGCCGCTTACGCTCAGGCCGCAGAGCCGGTGGCCCTGGCCGTCGAAAGTGCCGGCAAAGTCCTTCGGTGTCCAAGGATCCATCTGCATGTCGATGTCGGCGCCCAGGCGCACGTTGTCGGATGAGTCGGTGGCGCTGCGGCGGGCGTTCCAGGCAAAGAGCTGCTGCTTGGTCAGGATGAGCTTTTCCCAGCTGAGGGAGGATTCGAGCGCTCCGGCATCAAGGCCCTTGTTGCGCTCGAAGACGGCCTGCCTGGATGCGGTGCGCGTGCCGGAAAGGGCATCCGAGCGCACCAGCGAAAGGGAGAAGCCGCCGGCGGCAATGGAACCGGGAAGCACTGCGGCATAGTAGGTTCCGGGCGCGAAGGTCCCCCCTTCCGGGACCAGCTGCACCTCGCCGTTGCCGGCAGTGACTTCACTGATCGTGCCGTCGGGGGCCACCGTGGCCGTGTCGGAGAGGTTGGCTCCGCGCAGCAGTATTGTTGTTATGTCGGAGCGGCTGATGGTTATACGCAGGAGAGAGACCACGTTGCGGAACTGCAGCATGCCGCCTTCGGCTTTGGCCACGCAGACGAGAGCCTCAGGCGCTATGCAGCGGCCGGCGCCTATCCTCTGCATGGAAGGTAACTCCACGGTTATCAGCCCTCCTGCGCAGCCAAGCCCCGCCGAAGCGGGGCTGGCGGCGTAGAGCTCAGTCGCCCCTGAGTGGACCTCTCCCCGGAATGATGCGGACTTGCCGTTGTTGCTTCCGGAGGGGATGGAGAAGATATTCTTTGCATAGCCGTCGAAAACCGCGATCTCGTCACTGTCCTCCCATAGCACCGAATGGAATTCCAGAGTGGCCTTTGCCTCCGGAGTCTCGCCCGAGGCGGAGAGGGTGATTTCCATGCTGGAGCCTGAACCGGGCTCGTGCGGCTGGCCAGCGGCGTCGACATCAGCATCCCGGGTACAGGAGAACAGCACCGGGACGCTCATACAAATCAATAGAAGGCTATGCAGTTTCATTCTGTGCAGCTATTGTTGATATTGCAAAGATAATGAAAAAACGAGATAGAATATAAGAGGAAAGGATTGGCGGGCGCAAAATCAATCGCTTGATTATCAATCCACTAAGCCATTCAGGGGGTGTCGTTTTGACACCCCCTGAAAAGCATAATCAGCTATTTTTCAGCACTTTGACTTTGCCGTCCATGTCTACTCTCCATCGCTGTGGGAGACATATGTCGGAGTAATGGTGCCGGTATTGGCCGGGCAGAGCCATTTGGCTTCATCTGCCGCTGCCGCCTTGGCCACTCCGTTCACGGTCACTGCGTCACAGAGAGTGGCGGTGAGGGTGATGGAGTTGACTCCGGCTACGGCGCCGGCATAGGTACCACCGACAGCACCGAAGTTGGAGCCGTCGGCGGAAGTTGCCTTGCCGATCTTGCCGTAAAGGCCGCCGGCTGCATTGTTGGCTTTGCCGGTGACATTGGCGACGGTACCGTAGTTCTTGTTGTCGGCCAGCGTGGAACTGAGAGTCACCTTTTCATCGTCATCAGTGCCCATGATGCCGCCGGCATAGGAATAAGGAGCGTCAGGGTTGGTGTTGAAGGCAGAGACGTCACCATAGTTGTAATTGTTGCTTATCGGCAGGTTATTGAAGGGCTGGCCGATTATGCCGCCCACGCCGAATCGGCCTGTATAGTTAGGCTGGGCATTTATCCTTGCCGACACGGTGCCGCGGTTGATGCAGCCGGTGAGTTCCCAGGTGCACCCTGTAGTTGTGCCCTCGGAGAAACCGACTATGCCCCCGACTGCCTGCCAGAACTTGACCAGAACATCATCCTGGACCTTCAAGGTGACGGCTCCGGTGTTGGTGCAGGAGCGAGCGGCACTTGAATTCAAAGTACCCACGATTCCGCCGACGCGACTGACCTGTTTGCGGTCGGTGAACACGTTGCCGCTGTTGGTGCAGGACTCCACGCTGCTGTTCTTGTACATGTGGCCGACAATGCCACCGATACAAATATATGAGCCGGTGCCCTCAGTATCATCCCCCATACGGTATTCAACGGGACCACTGTTGGTACAGTTGCTCACCGTCGTGTAGGCCTTCAGGTAAGCGGCGATGCCGCCGATACGGACCACGGCATTGCCCTGGTTGGTGTTTGTGCTCACCTTTCCGGTGTTGGAACAGCCCGTGATGCTGGAGCCGGAGCCGCCGGCCATAAGTGCCGCTATACCGCCTATACAGATGTTGTTGTCCTTTGCAGCATCTGCATCGTCAACAAGGCGTTCAATATTGCCTTCGTTGGTGCAATTTGTGATTTCAACTTTGCCCTTTCCGTTAAGCAGGCCAACAAGTCCGCCGAGGGACACGATATTCCTGTGGGTAGCTGTCAAGTTTGCGAAATTCTTGCATCCTTTCAGGCTTACAATGCCTTCATTTGCTGCTGGAGAGTTGCCGACTATGCCTGCGATGAACGCCATGCTGCCAAATGTGGCAGGATTGAAGGTAATGGTGGCGGTATCGCTGTTAATGCAGCTGGTAAGGGTGCAGCT
>JAILIM010000027.1 GCA_024695285.1 Bacteroidales bacterium | reverse complement strand
TCCAGTCGGAGAGCCGCGAGAAAGGGCTCTCGATAAAGAAGCTTTTGGAAGAGAAAGGCATCCCCGCCCATCAGTACTTCTGGTGGAAGCGCAAGTACGTCAGAGAACAGATAGCCGAGGGGTTCCTGCCAGTGGCGGGAGCAATGCCACCGTCCGTGATGAGCGGAATGTCCACCTGCGGAAACCAGCAGGACAAGTGGCACAAGTATCTTTCCTAACGGACTCAAGCCTGCTTCTTGACGGCCGCAACCAGGTCTTTCTGAATTAATTCGGTGCAAAGATAGCAATTCTTTGAATCTCGGGATAATTAATTCAACGCTTCTGCCGGCCGTTGGCTTCGTCGAGGAAGGCGGCTAGCTCGGCATTCTGCCGGATCTGCTCCCGGAAGCGTTCTCCGAAATGCTCTGCGAAGGTCTCCGGTGTCTGCCCCCTGTAGAAACCTTCGGGCAGGTCGGTACGGACAGTCCCGCCTCCGTAGTTGCCGGCAGACCAGCCCGGGGTAAAGACATCCTCCAGCAGGTAGGGACCCTTATCCGAGAAGCACAGGGTTAATTTACTATACTCGTGGTGTTCCTCGTCCCGATGATCCGCCAGGAAGATCTCGCGATACGTTGTTTCCTGGAATGTCTGCGAGGCAGATCCCTTTGAACGGCTATTCATCTTGGTCATCTTTTTCAATATCCTGGGTTTGGGCAAGATCCGGGTTGGCGGTCAGGGCCGTGTTCGGAGTGGGAAAGAGATTCATGTCTCTCTGAATTAAATCGGTGTAAAGATAGCATTTTTCTTTGAATCTAAACCGGTACCCGGCATAATACGCCATCTGGGCAACTTTCAATGAAATGTCCGTATGGTTTAAAGGAATTATCCCGTTTCCTGGAGGCAGCATGGCATATATTTGCATATTGAAACTACACTATATGAAAAGAATACTCACCATTGCGCTGTTGTCAGCTGTTCTTTTGCTGTCAGGATGCATAAAACACAAAGAAAATGTGATTCCGGTCACCGGGGTTGAATTGAATGAAAACGCGATCAAGCTTTGCCCGGGGGAAACGTATACGCTCACTGCCACTGTTCATCCGGCAAGTGCCGACAACCGCGCAGTCGAATGGTCCAGCTCGGATGAAAAGGTCGCATCCGTGGCAGAAGGGCTTGTCAGGGCTGAAGCAGAAGGCACAGCCGTTGTCTCAGTCAAAACTGTCGACGGCGCCTTCACGGCCACTAGCTCCGTGACAGTCGAGGACAAGGCCCCCCTGGTTCCCGAAGAGCAGAAAGGCGGCACCGCAGAGGGCGATGACTACTCTTACAAGCTGTCGGACAATTCTGCTCTTGTCTCAGAAGACATGATGAAGCACATCAGCGAGGCCTCGCCGCAGGGATTCACCGTAGATTTTCCCAGCCTCGACGGCAGCGGCCTTGCACAAGGCGACATTCTCTTTTTCCCGCCCTGCGAGCAGTATCCTGAAGGATATGCCGCCAGAATCACGGGGGCCCAAAGCGCGGGAGACAAGACAATCGTCACCACGGAACTGGCTCCGCTCAATGAGGTGTTTGAAACCCTTCACCTGAAGGTGTCCAGCCAGGATATAACGGAGCATATAGACCGGATTATGTTTGAAGGGCAGGAAGTCCCCGTCACAAAAGCCGGCACTGCCTTCACCATAGAGATACCCCAGATTCTGGGCATAGACGCCAACTTCAATATCGGTCCCGGCTGCACGGTCACGCCAAAGTTCTCTTTCCGCTTTTCCCTGGATATGGAGTGCGACATAGACTGGTTCACGGTCAATTCATTCAAGGCCCGCATCGAGGAGGAATTCGGTTTCCAGTGCTCCTTTGCCTGCAAGGCCGAAGGCAGCCTCAGGCCGCTCAGGATAGGCGAATTCCTCTTCTCGTCCACAGTCCCGATTATGGTCGGAGGCGTGATACCGGTGTCGCCAGCCATCCACGGAGTCCTTGTTATAGAGCCCAAGGGAGAAATCTCCATCAACACGGACCTTGACCTGAGGCTGGGCGCTTATGCAGAATGCGGGTATACTTCCGGAAGCGGCGTCTATACTGACTGCGGCCTGCTGAATCCCCCCTCAGACTATACCCCGGTCAAGATCAGCGGCGCCCTGAGCGGAGGCATAGAAGTAGGGCCGGATATGGGCATTGGTGCGCGTATCGCGGGAGGAGCCCTGGATTTCATGCTTGACCTGAAACCGAGACTCAAGGCATATCTGTCGTCCAGCACTCCGTTCAATGCCGAAACCCTGCTAGCCATTTGCAGGGGAGATTTCAGCTACGCCATGGGCAACGCATATTTTGAGCCTTCTATAGGCCTGCAGTTCGGCGGATACCTCGGCCTGGGTTGGAATTGGACAAAGACTTTTGATTTTCCCGGAGATTTGTCGCACTCATTCGGCAAATATTATCTTGTTCCAAGGCTCGCCCCCGTAAATGCAAGAGATGAGTACATGAAGCTGTCCGGCAGGCCGGATAACAACCTTGTGAAGATTGAAATGAACCGCAAGGGCATGAATCTGTTCGGAGAAGATATCTTTATCAATCTGGTGGAGAGGACTCCCAATCCGAAGAATCCGGCAGAAGTCACGGAAACCAAGACAAAAGTAATGCTGGAATCGGGCACCCCGCCCCAGAATGATGATGAGACAGTTGCCTGTACCGCTGTGCTGAACGGCCTGAAAAAGTCCCCTGTAAGCTATTCTATCGAAGGGCCTTTTACAGATGTTTCATTGTTTGGTGAAACATATCCCATCCCCCTGTATGACGGATACAACGGATACGGGCGCTGGATGCAGCCGGGTTTTTCCCTGCCGGAGTATCCGTTTGAGAAAACCCGTGAATTGCTGCTGGACATTCTGGATGACTGTGATCCGGAGAGTTATCAGACAGAAGCAGAAGACGGGAAATCCATATACTGCAATTGGAAAGATCCGGATGCAATCAGCTTCTCCGATGTCTATGAATCGATCTGCTACGATGATGAAGAAGTGAAGCACGATCTGTTGCATATCGATATGCCGGGACGTGTGAACGACGTCGTATCTATCTCGGATCATAATTTGCCTTTTTGGTGGTTTTTGTCTATGCCTTATGAGATAAACGGTCAGCCGCAGACAATTCGGTCGTTCACCGTTGAGGACAGGACCTTCAACGGCACAAGTGCTGGTGTGTCTGAAAAATTGGTTGTTCACAGTCCAGCATTTGATAAGAATTCTTCTATGGATTATTTTTCTACTCTGGAATTATTGGATTTATCCGGAACAAGCATTGACCGTTTAAGGCTCGATTATTTTAAAGGCAGACTCATACTTGACAACTGCCCTAAAATCAAGTATTTAGACTTCTTCAGCAGCGCCGCGGACAAAGCCGCGACACTGCCGGAATCAATTTCCGCCGCGGGTGTGACTTTTGACTATGTAGGCGTTACCGCGCACAATCTGACAGAAGAATCACTTACTTTCTTGCAGGGAACCCAGAGTGATAAATTAATCATTAATGGGACAAGCAGCGGCAACTTGATTATACCGTCGACTTCGAGTAAAGCAATAAGTGTTACCGGTAGTTACTTGCCAGGCGAAAAGGGAGAAACCGGAATACAAGGAGTCTCAATAAGGGGATTGTCTGACGCGACAGACCTGGAAATCAGAAATGTTCATTCTATCTCCATTTTCGACTGCCCGTCGCTGAAGAGTATCCATATCCGGGTTAATCCGGGTTTCCAGATTACTGAATTGTCTGCCGCCGGTCTGCCGGGGCTGACTATACCCGGTAGTTTTGCAGTACACGATGTTTCCGGTCCGGCCCCTTACGGGCTGAAATCCACCGCGAGCAATTGCCACAGTCTGTCTTATCAGCACAGATATAATTACACCTGGGAATACTATTACGACGAGCGTGGCACGCGGAGGAGAAGAAATATGTCTTTCTGGGACTATAACAAAGGATGGTATTACCCAGGAGAGCCTCAGCAGGGATATCACGTAAACTCCGGTTATGATGCGGAGAATTCCAATTACTGATTACTGAGCCCGCTCGGCGGCCTGGATCAGGGCGACGTTGAGCTGCTCCAGCAGGGTCAGTTTGACGGAAGCGTTGCTTTCCGCAGGAGTGTACCACAGCTGATCCTCGAAATACGCCTTCAGGTCCTTTGCCTTGAATACATAGCCGTGGGCGGCCAGGATGGCGTTGCGCATCACACGCAACGTGGGCTTGTCCAGGCGGCGAAGGCCGCTGTTGAGCAGGGAGCGGCTTGCAAAGTCGAAGCGGCTTTCCCTCCCTGTCCACTCGAGCTCATAGCTGGAGACGGTCTTCTCGTACCAGGGTTCCCCATCGTTCATCTTGACTTCGGTCATACGAAGGCCTCCCGGAGTGGGCACAGCTTCCACCTTGCCCACAAAGAACGGTCCCCCGCTGCCGAAATCGAGCACGCCCGTAACCATACCGTTGAAGGTCACCGGCGCAAAATGCATATCCTTTCCCTTATATGAGCCTTGATCGCTCCAAATCTTGACCTGCGAGCCGCTTTCGGTGCAGTAATCGCCCGTAATCATCTCAATCCACTTTCTGACATTAAGTTGCTGAGCGTCAGACACTTTCGTTGCCTCCAACGCATACATCAGCAGATTATCCTTTTTACCGTAAAAGCACAGCACATCCAGGCTTCCCTGCCTGATGCGCCGGGCATAGGCAGCAGCCCCGAATTGGTTCTCCCCGTCATCCGGCCCGTCCGAAACCACGTACAGATCGCCTCCGTCCGTTATCGGGGTAAGCACAAACTCGTGCTCCTCGCCTTCAGCCGAAGCTTTCATAAGCACGCTGACCTCCTCGAAAGTATGGGCTGTATAGACAAGCGCATCACCGTGCCAGAAACTGCCATCATCAAATGCGTCCATAGGCTTTACGAGCGGCAGCACCTTGAGAACCATGTCGTTATCCCCTATGACCTCCAGGTAGCTGTTGTCCGGACGGCTGACAAAGTTGACACGGCAGCCGAACTCCGCGCCGTACTTCGGATCTTCGGCATTGCGGCTGGGCCGCAGCCTGAACACATCCGGCGTCGAGCCCCATTGCTCCAGTGTCAGTTCTTCTTCCCCGAGGACATCCGTCATATAGACGACAGTGCCCATACGGATCTCCTTGACGGTATAGACTAAATCCCCGTCATAGAAAGTGTCTCCCACGTGTATGCCCTGCGCATAGGCGAGGGTAATTGAGCTCAGCGCGAATGCGAGCAATGTGATGATAATCCTTTTCATTGCCGATAAGACATTTTCACAAATATAATTATTATTCATTAATGCCCGGCCAAATATATGGCAATGCGGGCCTCTTCAAGCAACTTTAAATGAATTGTCCGTAATGTATAAACGATTTGTCCCGTGCGCGTACGGCCCAATATGGTATCTTTGAAATTAGAAAAATTAGGCAACCTCCCCGTGGAAGAAAACTCAGTGGATATTTTCAACAGCAGCGAGGCCCTTTGGAAAGCCCAGGGATCGAAACTGAAAGTCAAACTGACCCACAAGGATAAATATGGAGATGTCTACAAGTATGTAGAGAAATCCAGCAACTACGCCAAAGTCTATATGGAGTATAAACTATAGACGCAGCAGCGCTGCCCCGAAAAGATTTGGTTCGTGAGGGTAGATTACGTATATTTACATCAACAATGATTTGTGACAGGATGTCAAGGCGTTCGGAAATAGTTTACGCGCTGTCGAAGCCGGCACCACTGGCGAAGCCGGCGGCTCTCTCGGCGCCGGCACCACTGGCAACTCTGGCGGCGCTCTCGGCGCTGGCGGTGCTGCTCAGCTCCTGCGCCCATCAGAGCGCAGAGCTGCGTCCGCTGGGCGAGGTGGACGGCGTGCCGCTGCGCAGTATGACGGCGGAGCGGCTGCCGGACCTGCCCAAGCCCAGGGGCGGGCACCACACGATGCTTCTCGGGGAAGAGCTGACTGTCCTCGGCGGCATCACCGACGGCTTTGTGCTGGAGCCCACAATCGCCTATCTGAAGGACGGCGCCTGGCAGGAAGTCCCTATGAAATACCCGCACTACTACGGCTTCACCACCCTCCTCCCGGACGGCAACGTGATGCTGGGAGGCGGCTGCTCGAACAATTTCGGCATCGGCCAGAGCTGGGGCGTCGAGCTGTACAGCCCGTTCACGCACAGCTGCAAGGCGGTAGGGATCATGGACCGGAAAAGGGCCGGCGCATCAGCTTCAGCCCTCCCGGACGGGCGGGTTGTCGTGGCCGGCAACTGGTATGCCGACGACGCCATAGAGCAATATGAACCCGGCGAAGCTTTCTCATACTTAAAGGAGCCCGCAATTCAGCGAGTCTATCCATTTATCCTGCCAGTATCGCCTGACAATGCGCTTATACTCAGCGCAGAAGGTCCTTATGGCGAGCGGGCGGGCGGCTGCATCGACCAGCTGGATGGTGAGCCATTCACAGAACCGCTGCTGGATGAGTGGGACATCCTTTCCCATCCCGTCAATCCGACATCTGCCGACGACCTCAGAATAGGTGAATATTCATATCTGCTCCCAGCCGTTCGCCGCGAAGACGGGCAGGTGGGCATCCTCCGCCTCTCCGAGAGGCGCTTCAGCCTGCTGGAGACGGACCGCCCGCTGCCAATGGCGCTTCAGGACGGCGAAGCTCTCGTATGGGAGGGCAACCTGCAAGTGGACCGAGCCTCCCGCAGCGCCTGGATGTACGCACGTGGCGGACAGGGACATTTTGCCGCAGCGAGAATCGCCTACGACCCCATTTTCGAAGGCAACAAAGCCACGCTGGAGGTCTTTCTGGCCGATAAACCCGGCGGCGGATCTTTTTTCAACAGCGCGGCCAGGCTGCTTGACGGGGGGCGTATCGTGCTGGCGGGAGGCGTGTCATTAAACTTAGACAAGGTAAAAGACAATAACTTCGAAGCCACCGGAGAAGTCTGGCTGTTCCACACCACCGCGCCGGCGAAAGGCGCCTTCCCCTGGTGGATCCTGCTGGTCATCCTGCCTGCATGCGCCTTCGGCTGCTGGGGCATTTTCCGCATTCTCCGCAGTCCCGCAGCCCCGCAGCCGACAGTGGAGGACATCCCGGGGAAGAACGACCTCCTCACCCGCATCACATCCCTGATCGAAGGCAGGAAACTCTACCTGGTAAAAGACCTGAAGATCTCCGATATCGCCCGTGAACTGGGCACCAACGCCACCTATATCTCTGCCTGCATCAACGGACAGCTGGGCGTTTCATTCCCGGAACTGATTGCCCGCTACAGGGTTGAATACGCGCAGGAGCTGATGCGCAAAAACCCGGAAATGCCTTCCGTGGAGGTCTGGGAAGAGTCCGGCTTCAACAACGAAAAGACCTTCTTCCGCTGCTTCCGCGCCCAGGCCGGAATGACTCCCGCCGAGTGGAGAAAATCGGCTTTTGATACCCACAAGTAGCAGCAAAACAAATAGGAGTTTCTGCCTAAAACAGAAATATTCATTATATTTGCTTGTTGCATAAAACTTGTCCGATAATGAAAAAAGCTTTTTCCATTCTCCTCTGCGTGCTCGCCGCCACGGCCGTACTTGCCCAGGCTCCACATAAGTACGGCATTAAATGCGCAATAGTCAAGACCGTGACCGAGAATTCGGGCGGACAGAAATCCTACACCACCCTCTGGTTCGACGATTACGGCGCCAAGGAGAGGAGCGAAGTCACGATGGATATGGGCAGCGGAATGGGCGAGGCCAAGTGGGTGACGATATCCCTCCCGGACGGCAAATCCTACATGCTGGACCGGAGCGGCAAGAGCGCCAAGACGACCCCCAGGGTCGATGTCAACTATCTCGACATGCCTGAAAAAGTTGCCAAATCCCGCAAAGCCAAGGTGATAGGCGAAGAAAAGGTGGGCAGCCGCATGTGCACCAAATGGGAGGAGCATGTCAAGCAGATCCTCCACACCGCCACCGTCACCTCCTGGGTCTGGAAAGGCATACCTATCAAGTACACCGTGGACAATCCCCGTTCCACGACCACTCTCGTGAGCCTGGAGCAAAAATCATCCCTCCCCGCATCCCTGTTCACTGTCCCTAAGTAAAAGATTATTATGACTCTTATTTCCTTGCTCGGCTGGGCGGTCGTGACGCTTTCGTCCAGTTTCATGAGGGCGCAGCCAGATTATGAGGCGCCCCTGGACAACCAAATGCTCATGGGGGCCCTCGTGGAGACCCTCGGAGAGACCGACCGCTACTGGGTCAAGGTCCGCGCGGAAGACTACACCGGCTGGGTCACTGACCTCGCTATCCACGAACTCACTGACGAAGAGAAGGACGCTTGGCTCGCAGCGCCCAAATGGATATGCACCGCAGAGTACTCCCGCGTGCGGGAAAAGCCCGGCATAGACAGCGACCCCATCTGCGACTTCACCATGGGCAACCTGGTGCGCCAGACGGGCGAAACCTGCCCTTGCGGCCGCTGGACGAAGGTTCAGCTACCCGACGGCCGTTTCGGATGGGTGCCGACAGCGGATATCGCCGACTTCGGCAAGCGCACTGAATCCCTAAAGCCCAATGCAGATGACATTCTGAAGCTTGCCCGCAGCTTCGCCGGCACCCCCTACATGTGGGGCGGCAACTCCATCAAGCACTTCGACTGCAGCGGCCTGGTGAAGTTCTGCTACTACATGAACGGTCTCATCCTTCCGCGCAACGCTAGCCAGCAGATCAAGTGCGGAAAGCCGGTGGCCGACGGACAGTGGAAGCCCGGTGACCTGCTCTTCTTCGGCAGCGCCAAACCGTTCAAGGTCACGCACGTAGCCCTGTATGCAGGCGACAATACCATAGTCCACTCTTCCAAGAAGGTCAAGATTGAGACCCTGGACGTGTACGGACGCAAGCCTATCGGCGCCGTGCGTATACTCGGCAACGAAAGCAACGGCGTGAAGTTCCTTAAGGACGATCCATATTATTTCAAGCAAGATGGCAGCAAAAAGTAAAAGCGTCTGGTATTGCACCAGCTGCGGCAACGAGAGTCCGAAATGGATGGGGCGCTGCCCGGCCTGCGGAGAGTGGAACACAATGGTGGAAGCCCCGGCTGAGGCGAAAAAAGCCGCCGGAGCCGCCGCAAGGAGCTCTGCCGAAGCCAGGAAGCCCCGGAAGCTCAGCGAGGTGGACTTCTCTGCCGAAGCCCGCAGGGCCCTCGGCATAGCCGAGCTGGACCGCCTGCTTGGCGGCGGCATCGTGGGCGGCTCGCTCATACTGATAGGCGGCGAGCCCGGCATAGGCAAGTCCACCCTCAGCCTCCAGATTCCCCTGGGGTGCCCCTCGCTGAAGACCCTCTACGTGACTGGCGAGGAAAGCGAGAAGCAGGTGAAAATGAGGGCGTTGCGCCTTGCCCCGGACGGCATCCCCGACGACTGCCTCATCTTCTGCGAGACAAGGATTGAAGACGTGATCGAACAGGCCCGCGCCCTGCAGCCCGACCTCATGATCGTGGACTCCGTGCAGACCATGTACACCGACGCGCTCGAGAGCACGCCCGGCTCCGTGAGCCAGATTAAGGAGGTGGCCGCGATGCTGCTGCGCTTCGCTAAGGACAGCGGCGTGCCGGTGATCCTTATTGGCCACATCACGAAAGACGGCTACATCGCCGGCCCGAAGGTGCTGGAGCATATCGTGGACGTGGTGCTGCAGTTCGAAGGCGACAACAAGGGCTCCTACCGCATCCTGCGCAGCATCAAGAACCGCTTCGGCAGCACTTCGGAGCTCGCGGTATTCGAGATGACCGGCGGCGGCCTGCGCGAGGTGCCCAACCCCTCCGAGATGCTGATTCCCATGCACGAAGAAGGCCTGAGCGGCACCGCCATAGCCGCCATGCTTGACGGCACGCGCCCCCTGCTCTTCGAGGTGCAGGCGCTCGTCTCTTCCGCCGCCTACGGCACCGCACAGCGCTCCGCCACAGGCTTCGACGTGCGCCGTCTCAACATGCTGCTTGCCGTGCTGGAAAAGCGCGCCGGATTCCACCTGAGCGCCAAGGACGTGTTCCTCAACATGGCCGGCGGCCTCAAGGTCAGCGACCCGGCCTGCGACCTCGCTGTCATCTGCGCCGTGCTCTCGTCCAACTTCGATTATCCCCTGTCGCTGGACTGCTGCTTTGCCGGCGAAGTGGGCCTGAGCGGAGAAATCCGCCCCGTCGCCCAGACCGACCGACGCATCAGCGAAGCCGCCCGCCTGGGGTTCAAGAGGATATTCATAAGTTCCTACAGTTCCCTGGACGGCCACGCCCCGTCAGGGATCAAGATAATCAAGGTCGCTGACGTCCCGGCCCTCGTCAAAGCCCTGTTTAAATAACCAAGATGTGGTGGTTGCCGAGCGGCGTGCGGAGGAAGTAGCGCTTTAGGTCGGACGCCGGGTGCCCTGAAGGGCTCACCAGCACCTGCGTGCGGCAGAGATTGTCTTCATAGCTGTTGGCATACAGCTCCACCTCCTCGTCGATGCAGTTCAGCATATCGGCGCTGATCTTGTAGATACGGGCCTTGCCGGTGGGCAGTTCCCCGTGGATCGCGACGCCTATGCCCGATTCAAAATGGGTGTCGTAGCAGTAATCCGAGACCATATCCAGCGGCACGGTGCAGTGCGCGAACAGGAAACTGCCGCCGGAAATGCGCGACAGGTTCACCTGGAAGCCGGATTTTCCGTAGCGCTGCCGCACCACGGCCATCGACAGCATAGCCGGTATGTCGCCCTCGCAGGCGGCCACGAAGCCCCCTGCGTTCAGCATGGAAAGAGCGAGGCATCCGGTGTTGCCAAGAGCCGTCAGCATGTCGAAGCAGCGAAGGGTCAGGCCATCCAGTTTATAATCCTCGATTATCTGGCGCAGAGCGCGATAAATAGCCTGCGCCCCGTCAAAATCCGCCCCGGAAATGGGCTTGCCGAACTTCGGCTCATTCATAGGCTTGAGCGGAATCACGGAGTCGTCAGAGCCTGCGCCGGCCCGCACCATATCCACCAGCTTTTCAATCGGGATGTCCACGATTTCCGCCCCGAGCATGTCGCGCACCTGCTCATAATCCACGGCACTGCTGATAAGCCAGTCCGAAGGACGGCCCACCACTCCGTAGCGCTTTCCGTCCAGGATACCAAGGTCGGCGAAAGGTTGGATAAGCGGCGAGACCACGCGGGAGCGCCTGGGATAATAGCGGTTCAGTTCCGAGGCAATATGCTCGATAGAACCGTGGATAATCTCCCCGTCCATGCCCTGGGCACGCAGCCAGGCGAGAATTTCCATAGAAGCGGCGAGCGAATTGCTCTGTCCGCTGGTCAGGAGCCGCACCCTGGCCCCTTCGTGGCCGGCAAAGACCTCCTTGAAGATGCCCTCCGTGCCTCCGGTCCGGACATAGATGATATCGCCGACCGCCCCGTAATCGGAATAGTCGGTTTCACGATAATCGAAGGTCTGTCCGACGGCAGCCTCTATATCTTTGATAAACTGCTCGTTGTGGGCATTTTTGGCGAGTTCGCCATGCAGGTCAGAAGTCAGGGTGAATAGTCTCATACCGCAAAAATAA